>JABGPG010000078.1:0-15804 GCA_018645085.1 Deltaproteobacteria bacterium | reverse complement strand
AATCCTGCAGAAGTAATTTCAATTCCGCCTGTTGATCAAAACCGATTTCAAGCAACATCTCTCCCTCTGGTGCTAAGAGACTTGGAGCAGTATCTAGCAGGTAGCGGTAAAAAGACAGTCCGTCCGGACCGCCGTCAAGAGCGGTGTGAGGTTCATACTGAGCTACATCAACCTGTAGGCTGGCAATGTCCCCACTGGGAATGTAAGGCGGATTGCTGACGATGAAATCCAGTTTTGCGGAGGGATTGATGTTTGAAAATAAGTTGCTCTCCACCAGCTCAATCCGGTTATTTCGGGGAGAAAGCAGAGCTTCATGACGCTGCAGATTTCTGGCAGCAAGCTCCAAAACATCCGCTGAACAATCAACTGCAATAATATGAAGGTTCTGCAATTCTGCGCAAATTGCCAGTGGGATTGCGCCTGTACCTGTGCCGAGTTCCGCAATCAGACAACTTGAATCAGGATGTCTGTGTTGACGTTTCCGGATTTGTTCAACAGCATTTTCAACCAGTGTTTCTGTATCAGGACGGGGGATTAAGGTGTTTTTATTTACCTCAAGTGTCAAGGACCAGAACTCTTTTTCTCCGGTTAAATATGCAATAGGACAACCAGCCGCACGTTGCTGAACTAATTCACGGTAAGCTCCGCGTTCCTTTTCATTCAAGGGCTGGTCTGCCCGAAGATAAAGCTCTAAACGTGGACAATCCAGCACAAATGCCAGCAGAAGTTCAGCATCCAGCCGTGGAGAGTCAGGGCGTAATTTTTCAAAATGCCCCTGTGTCCAACTCAAAATGTCTGCTATCGTCCATTGATCTTTGGTCACGGCTTTTTGAATGAGAATTTAATGTTAAAAGCTGAAGCCTCTAAAAAGAAACAAAAGCTTAATAGTACAAATCAACGTTATTGTTCTGAAATATTAGGGTCAGAGTATAATTATCATGACTTTTAACATGACAATCATTATTAATTATTTTTCAAAGAATCATGTGCGTTGAGCAGAATTCTGTTTGTATTATCCCAATCAAGACATGCATCTGTCACCGAAACTCCATACTTCATATCCTTTGAAATCGGTTGATTCCCACCATTGATATTACTTTCGATCATTGTACCGATGATGGATTGGTCACCGTCTTTAATTTGCAGAATTAAATTTCTCAGCACTAGTTCCTGCCGCTCGGGGTCTTTACCCGAATTAGCGTGGTTGCAGTCAATCATGATCGCTTTCGGCAAACCTGCTGATGCAAGTTCATCAGCAGCATTATGGATAGAAACGGCATCAAAGTTAGGGCCGTTACTGCCTCCGCGTAAAACGAGATGTACAAAGTTGTTTCCGGAAGTCTGGATGACAGAGGATGCTCCTTCCTGGCTGATGCCCAGAAAATGATGCGGTTGCTGTGCTGATGCCATCGCGTTCAATGCCACATTTAGGCCACCGTTTGTACCGTTCTTAAAGCCAACCGGCATCGATAAACCACTTGCCAGTTCCCGATGTGTCTGTGATTCAGTCGTACGTGCGCCGATTGCGCTCCAAGAAATTAAATCTGCGAGATACTGCGGTGTGATCGGATCAAGAGTTTCTGTAGCACAGGGCAGTCCCATATTATTTGTTGCCAACAATATTTTCCGTGCGAGCTTAATACCCTCATTTATTTTGTGACTACCGTTTAACTCAGGATCGTTGATCAAACCTTTCCAACCAACTGTAGTTCGCGGTTTTTCAAAATATACACGCATGACGATCAAAATTGTTTCAGCAACTTGATCCGCTAGTTTCTTAAGACGTTCCGCATAATCATGTGCAGCATCTGCATCATGAATGGAACAGGGACCGACTATCACCAGTAGACGCTGATCCTTGCCTGCTAAAATCTGTTGGATCGCTTTTCTGGCAGTTATGACAGTCTCAGCGGCAGTTTCAGAAACCGGTAAATTATCTTTTAGAATTTCTGGAGAAATTAACGGTATAACGTCAACAACGTTTAGGTTATCAGTAAGTTTCATGAATTTGTATTTAGCTTAAAAAATATGTTACAGCAAATTATCCTGTACTTAAGCCGTCAAGACAGCATAAGCCAGAGTAAAATGTATTATAAAGATATGCTAATTTATGGAGTTATAAACAGGCAGGTGGTCGGAGCGACTGGATTTGAACCAGCGACCGCACGCCCCCCAGGCGTGTGCGCTACCAGGCTGCGCTACGCTCCGATTCCTCATATATGAGATGTTTATTTTAAGTAAGTGTCAAGTCCTTTAAGCATCAGACTGGGCCGAAGATCTTAGTTTATACGCTTGAACATCAGCCGACCACATAACTGCCGGTGCCGACAGCAATCAGCAGTCCCTCATCATTATGCAGTTCCATCCGTGTTACAGAGAGTTTATTTCCGGTACGTAAAGTACTTCCTGTTGCGACAAAATATTCACCTAAACCAGGACGCAGATAATCTACACGCAGATCAATAGTACCAATCTTAGCAAATCTTTCGGCAATTTCTTCGAATGAACGACCTTCCATTTTTTTCATAATTCCGGTCCAGGCCACCATTCCGCCTGTTACGTCTAGCACTGAGGAAATCACTCCGCCGTGCAGGTTCCCGCGCATGAAATTACCTACCAGTTCAGGACGCATTTTAAAACGGATTCCAATACTATCCAAATCAAGATTCTCTATTTTCATACCGATTAATTTATTAAATGGAATACGTTCCTCGGTTATTTCCTGCAGCAATTGCAAAAGTTTCTGTTTAGGCATGGAAGTTTTATGGTTTGAATATTTTGAATTTAAGCTTAAGCCATTGAGAAAGCTACTAAGTATGCTATGTGCCGCTAAGTATCATGCAGAACACTAAGGTGTCCTTAGCTTAGGTCTCAGGATGGACTGTGCAGTCTGAACGGACTCGAAAGTGAACTTAGCAGAAACATCCTGTGAGTATTTTAAAAGATAAAAGTGCTAACAAGTCCGATCAATCCGCCAAAAACACCACCCCAGACAACGAGCCAACCGAGATGCTCCTGTATCATCCGCTCAATAATTTCCTTTACCATCTCTGGAGTAAGTTCTGCTAAACGCCGGCTGACGATAACATCAACTTTTGCTAAAATATCATCACTCACAGAAATGTCCTCAAGTTGTTCGCGCATTGCTTCCTTAAAAGCATCTGTCTCGGAAATTTTATGTACGGCAAGCTGCAGTTTTTCTGTAAATGGTTCACGCAACGGCTCCAGAGCCTGTACTCCTCCTACCATGGATAACATGGGACCAAAACTTGAACCCTCAATTACTTCTACTAAAGAGTCAAAGGCAGGGTTCAAATTTACCTTTTTAAGTACTTGTTCAAAATCCGGAATAAGCTTTGAACTTTCCGAACCTGCAAAGAACTGCTCTACATTTTCACGGTTAAAAAATTGCTGCATGATTAATTCGTGAATGCTCGTCTTGAATGCTTCAAAATGCAGTGGAATTACACCGGAACCATAGAGTCCGGGGACTCTCTCAAAGAGCATGTAGATGGCGAGCCAGTTTGTTACTGCTCCGGAAAGCGCAAACAATCCGGTATTCAAAAGAGTTTCATTCCACGGTTCTGCAACCAAAAAACCAGCGCCGATCAATGCCGCAGCAACGAGGTTAGTTCCTAAACGTTTATCAAATAATATTCCGGAAGTCCCTGAACCGGAGAGGGAAAGAGTCTGACTCATAAAAAAATATGCAGTTGAAATTTTAAATTACGCAGGATATTTTGCAGGTGTTAGACGAATCCTTATATTGAGTTTAACTGGATTCACAACTGGAGGCAAGTAAAGGAGAGTTTGACATTAAATTTAATAAACGTTCGCTGGTTTGAGCTGCGCCTTTTATACTTAATTCCGGCTGCAGATCCAATATTTCTGTATCAAAAACCTGAACATAATTATTGCGGATCAGTGCCGCAAAATCAGCATGTTCCGTAGTACAGCCTGCCAGGTTCGCCAGTGCATCCAGATGCTGACCCTGACCCTGAGCACCTTCCAGTTTTAGCTGCAGAAAATTTTCTTTGAGGAACAAGGCTACGCGTTTGGTCTTCGGTTTGTAAAAATTATCTGAGGGGTGACCCTGGTCACATCCTGAAGTTTCCGATGAACGCGCGGCAGCCATTGTACTGCCGGAAGGTATAAGAGTGGAACTGCTGAAAACACCCATCAATCCCGGAGGTGCCGGAACTTTAGGACACTTGTGACGCGCCTGAAGGGGTTGTGAAGCTGTACTGAGTAACAGGGATACTGTAAAAAACGCGACTAAAAGTGTCGGTATTTTTTGCAATATATTCCGGAAGAAGTGCATAACCTGGAACTCGGAAGCAGACACTGCAATATCCGGAAAGGCTGGAGCGATGTTCAGCTCATCCATGAACCGTTCCAATTAGTGTTAAAGAATCTGGCTCAAAAAGAGCTTGGTACGGTCATGTTGAGGATTATTGAAAAACTCTTTCGGCGCATTTTTCTCGATAATTTCTCCTCCATCCATGAAGATAACACAATCACCGACTGCAGTCGCAAAACCCATTTCATGAGTAACCACGAGCATGGTCATTCCACTTTCCGCAAGTTCAATCATCACGTCTAAAACTTCTTTAATCATTTCCGGATCAAGCGCGGAAGTTGGTTCGTCGAAAAGCATAATTCTGGGGTTCATACACAATGAACGTGCGATTGCGACACGCTGCTGCTGTCCACCTGAAAGTTGTCCTGGAAATTTACTGGCCTGTTCCGGGATTTTCACCCTTTCAAGATATTCCATCGCTATTTTTTCAGCCTCAGCTTTTGGTGTTTTTCTAACCCAAATCATGGCCAACGTGCAGTTTTCAAGAACAGTCAGGTGGGGAAATAAATTAAAATGTTGAAAAACCATCCCTACTTCTGAACGTACAATTTCAATGTGTTTGAGGTCACCTGTCAGTTCTGTACCGTCCACAATGATACTACCCTTTTGATGTTCCTCTAACCTGTTGATGCAGCGAATGAGAGTGGATTTTCCGGAACCTGAAGGTCCGCAGATGACAATCTTTTCTCCACGCTTTACTTCGAGGTTGATATTCTTGAGCACATGAAAATCATCAAACCATTTATGCATGGAATTGATTGAAATCATGACTTCATTTTCATTTTCTTTTGTATCGGCTGTAGTAGACATGAGATTTTTTAGTTGAGTATTTAACTCTTAATGACCAGTGTGAAGTTTCTTTTCAAGATAAAGTGAGTAACGTGACATGCTGAAACAACTGATGAAAAAATATAAGGCTACGAAAATATAAACCTCATTGGCTAGTCCTGCCCATTTCGCGTCTGCTAAGGAAGCATTTCCGAGTCCCAAAATATCCATCATGCCGATGATCAGTACCAGAGTCGTATCTTTGTAAAGACCAATGAAAGTGCTGACAATGCCGGGAATTGAAATTTTCATGGCCTGCGGTAAAATAATCAGTCGATGAGCCTGCCAGTATGTAAGTCCAAGAGAATCACCTGCTTCATGCTGTCCCTTGGCAATTGCCTGCAAACCGCCGCGGATAACTTCTGCCATGTAGGCTGAAGCAAAAAGTGTAACCATAATTAAGACGCGCACCAGCAAGGCATAGACGGTACCGGGTGGTAAAAAATAATTGAGCATCGTTGAGGCGACGAACAACAATGTAATCAGCGGAACTCCACGGATAAATTCAATGAAAAGCACACACAAAATTTTCAGCACAGGCATATTCGACTGACGTCCAAGAGCCAGTGCGACGCCTATCGGCAACGAAAATGAAATGCCTGTAACACCTATGATCAACGTGAGCATAATGCCGCCAAACTGATCGGTGTCAACTTGCTCTAATCCAAATCCTCCGACCAGCAACCAGCCTGCAATGAAAGGGAAAACTGCTGAATAAATCAGTCCGTATTTTCTATACGGTAATTTTTCATAAAGTACCGGAACCACTGCTAATGCAAGCAATACAAAAGAGATGTTAACACGCCAGCGTAAAGGTGGAGGATAAAATCCATAAGTGAAAAGTTCAACACGGTCTTTGATAAATGCCCAACACGCTCCTGCGCCAGGAGAAGACATCTGGTTCCAGCATTGTTCACGTGAATCTGCAGTTGAGACAGAATTGATAACTGCCCATTCGAAAAGCGGAGGCAGACTTTTCCACAACAACAACATGGCCAGTAATGTCAGGATTGTATTTAGCGGAGAAGAAAATAAATTTTTTCTTGACCAGCCAATAATCCCAGTCGTGTTGACAGGAGGCGGTAAGTCCGGATGAGTCCCCGGTGCAAATTCTTGTTGTACGGTTTTACTCACAATTCAATCATGGTTAGCGTTCTACTAATGACATTCTTTTGTTGAACCAGTTCATAAAGGCAGAAATTATTAATGAAATAATTAAATAAGTCATTAGGACGAAAATCATTGTTTCCATCTCTTTGCCGGTTTGCATCAGGGAAATCCCTCCGATGGTTGCCACCACATCCATATAGCCTATGGCAATGGCCAGAGATGAGTTTTTGGTCAGATTTAGATATTGACTCGCCAGAGGCGGAATGATGACACGCAGTGCCTGCGGAATTACGACAAGACGTAAAGTGTTGCCGTGACTTAATCCCAGTGCATGGGATGCTTCAGATTGTCCACCACTGACAGCTAAGATTCCTGCGCGTACTATTTCCGCGATAAAACATGAAGTGTAGTAGGCCAGTGCGAATGTCAAAGCTATATACTCAGGCTTGATCGAGGATCCTCCTTTAAAGTTGAAACCCTTAATGGCTGGAACTTCCCAGGACAGAGGAGAACCTGAAATGAAATAAGTCAATAGAGGTAAGCCGATTATTATAGCTGCAGAAATTGTAATCACCGGATAGTTCTCTCCAGTTTGATCCTGATTTTTACGTTCCCAGATGACAAAGACAACAACTGCCACAATTGCAAGCAACAACGCTAACCAGACATAACCAAAGCCGTCCTCAAAAACAGGTGAGGGTATAAAAAACCCACGGTTAGTTAAAAAGACCGTATCTGAAAGGCTGATTGCTTTTTTAGGAACAGGCAGAACATACAGGAAGATACTGTAGACAAAGAAAATATGTAAAAGTACAGGGATATTTCGGGTGAATTCAAGAAAAACGTAAACTAGCTTGCTGACCAGCCAGTTATTCGAAAGTCGCAAGATTCCCATGGTGAAACCCATAATTGACGCAATAATAACTCCTGAAACGGCTACTAAAAGGGTATTTAATAAGCCGACAATTGCTGCTCTAAAGTGGGTGTCTGTGGGTGAAAAAGAAATGAAAGGCTGGAAGGTAATATCATAACCTGCAGGATAACTTAGAAATGCAAAGCTGAAGTCTTTGCCTGCTTTCTCCAAGTTGTTTGCGACATTGTTGCCGATCATTCCCAAAAATGTGAACAGGATCAGCATAGTCATGATCTGAATAAAAACTGAGCGGTATTCCTGATTACGCCACAAACGTAACAGGAGCATGGGTTCATTTGCAGTTACTGATGCTGAGGACATTGTAAGTAACTTCCCGTTAACTAAAAAGTGAAAATGATTCCTTCAAATGTAAAAGCGCACAGTCCCATTGAAAAGAACATGTGCGCTTAAAAACAAAAACGTTAATTAATAAAAATTAACGGAATGGTGGAGAATACTGAAGTCCTCCCTTAGTCCATTGGTTATTCAAACCACGGGCCAAGCCAATCGGTGTGTTTGTACCGATATTGCGCTCGAATATTTCGCCGTAGTTTCCAACTTGCTTAATGACCTGATAAGCCCAGTCTTTGCTCATTCCAAGCTCTTCGCCTTGACTGCCTTCAACACCGAGAAGACGCAGAATTTCAGGGTTATTGGAACCCTTCATGCTGTCCACGTTTGATGATGAAACACCTAATTCCTCAGCTGCTACAGTCGCATTATAAATCCAGCGGACAATGTCGGCCCACTGATCATCACCTTGACGTACGGCCGGCCCAAGTGGCTCCTTGGAAATAATTTCTGGAAGAATGATGTGGTTTCCAGGACTAGGGAAGGTGGAACGAGTCGCAGCCAATCCGGATGCGTCAGTTGTGTAAATGTCACAACGTCCTGACAAATAGGCGGCACGTGCTTCTGAGTTTTTCTCAATGGTAACTGCTTCGTAGCTCATATTGTTCTGACGAAAGAAGTCAGCGAGGTTCAACTCAGTTGTTGTTCCGGTTTGAATACAAACTGAAGCACCGTCCAGTTGAGTTGCGCTTGTCACACCAAGACTCTTGTTGACCATGAAACCCTGACCGTCATAATAGTTGACACCTACGAAAGTCAGTTTCACACCAACATCACGTGAAAATGTGATGGTAGTGTTACGCCACAAGACGTCACCTTCACCTGAATTCAGCTTGGTGAAACGTGTTTTACCAGTTGAGGTAACTGCTTTTATTGCGTTGGAATCTCCCAACACCGCAGCTGCGGTTGCACGACAGAAATCAATGTCGAAACCTTTCCAGGTTCCACTTGAATCTGGATATGCAAATCCAGCAACTCCTGTACTTACTACACAGCGAAGTTCTCCACGAGACTTCACATCTTCCAGTGTTCCGGCCGTTGCCGTGAACGCCAGCGCACCAACTGCAATCAGCGTCAGTGCAATCTTTTCAAGTGCTCTCATTTGTTTTCTCCTTCTGAACACGTTATAGAAATTTCCACCCCAACAATTTGAGACAGACCCTTTTTAAGGTGCTCAAGTCTTCAATTTTTTGCCTTAGGTGTCAAGTCTAAATATGGAAAAATTGATTTTAATCAGTCCTGAGAGGAAAAATGTTATTGATTTAATTATATAAGTTTTCAATTTTTGCCTGAAATTCAAGACGTCTGTTTCGCTCTTTTTGAGGTGTATTTGCCTGCAGAAAGTCATCTTTAGTAAAAAAAGCGGCTTGCTGCAATACCTTTTCTAAGGCGATTTCTTCTTTCCGGCTTAAATCCCAAAAAGGATTTTCGACATTTTCCGAACTGGTGAAATCTCTCAGTAACTGCACTTTCCAGCCTAAAAATTTCATTGACTCACCGGAACGTCTGTAAAGACAGCGCAGCAAATACATTCGCTTAAACTCATCGAGCCGTACTGCTGATTGAAAAACTGCTTCCGGAAAGTCCCAGTTCCAACCTTGAATCAACTCATGCACTAAGTCACTGAAGCAGGACTTTCCAGAAAAATAACTTTTAGTTTTTTCTGCAGGTATTACTTCCTTTCTATGAGGATCAAAGCTTGTTGTCTTAAAGCTTCCGCGCTCGTGTGCGTCGTAGAGTTGAAATTCGGTGTGCGGAAGTTCCTCTTCAAGGAGTCGGATAATTTCAAAACTTTCCTTCTGTAAACCGCGTTTCTTTTTTTCACCCGGAACCCAACTAATGAGTTGGCTTTCCTCATTTTTAATTTCCAGCAAGCCTTTGTTTTCAACTGCGAGCAACCATTCCATAACTTCCTGGCGCGAATTCGCCCGTATGTATAAGCATTTTTCTGTGTGTGGCTTTCGCTGGTCAAGCAGCATAAATATTTGCTGTCCATTACTTAATGCAACACGTTTCCAACCCTGTTCAAACTTCGACAGCCATTCTTCAAAATCCGGAGACCGGACATGCACTTCCGCTAATTTGTTTTTTTGCATGAGGTCGAATTGCGTCTGGGCGAGTCGAACAAGTTCTTGCCGTTTTGGTTTTAATCCAGTCCCAGTCTCTTCCGGCCACGGCAATAACAATGCCGGAACTTTAAAGCTGACCAGCGTTTTTCCTAAATACTCAATTAATTCTGCTTCAGACGCAGATACATTGTACTGCAGAAAAGCAACAGGTCTTGCGCCAAATTCTACATCTTTTACGGAAACTACCACGGCCTGCTCTATCATTCCGCTTTGGAACAAAACACGTTCAATTTCCTCCGGATGTATATTTTCACCACCGGAAATGAACATGCTGTCTTTGCGTCCCAGTACGGTCAGCGTGTGATACATTTCACTCTGCTGTTTGTTTTTTATTCCGGATTCTCTTTGCAGTTGCGCCGCTTGTGTTTTTTTGCTCTCTGCCGGCTTAACTTCAAGGATTCCTAAATCTCCGGATTTAAACCAACCATTTTGATCAAAAGGCTGTTGCAGGCCGGATTCATCGAGATAACCTAAAAAACGGGTTTTGCCGCGTACTTCAATTTCAGGGTAAGTTTCGTTTTCTGCAGAAATCCGGACTTCACGAAAAGGCAGAATACGGCAGGAACCCTTTTTTCCGGTTGCAACCTGAGATGCCATTTCTGTAGAACCGTATGTCGTGTTGACATTCAGACCGAGTTCAGCGCATTGATCAAGCAAAGTTTCAGGAATCGCTGAACCTCCAAGCAAAATAAGTTTTAACTTGAGCAGAGAATCTCTACCTGCGTTTGTCTGCAAAAGTCGGTGGAGTTGAGTTGGTACCAGTGAAAGATGAGTGATCTTATTATTTGTCAGAGACTCAGCCAAAGTTTGCTTTTCAGTCGGAAGCACCATGGCTGCACCGGAAAGTAGAGTGCGGAAAAAAATTGCCAGTCCGCCGACATGAAAAAGCGGCAGCGACATTAACCAGCGGTCACCGGAAATTAACGGCATCTGCTGATTTGCTCCAAGCGCACTGTAAAAATGGTTGGCCAGCGAGTGGACCACTGCTTTAGGCGATCCACTGCTGCCGGAAGTGAAAATGATGCTGGCCCATGCCGCAGGATTGATCGACGGCAGAGCGCTGTCTGATAAGTGCTGATCTGCGGGAATTTTATTTAATTCAAGCTGCTCAACTAAAGTGCTTCCTGTTTTTATCAGCAATTCGGTTTTCTGCTTTTGCGGAAATTTTGGATTTATGGGAACCGCAACTGCACCTTTCAGCCACAAGGCGAACATCGCTTTTAGCAAAAACTCAGGATTTGTTGAACAAAGAGCGATACGTTCTTGAGCGCAAATATTTAATGAATTGCTGAAAAAAACTGCTTGCTCAAAAAAGTCTGAAAAAGTCCAATCTGCTGATTCATTGATTAAGAACTGTTCATCCGCAAAGTGCTCAAGGACCTGTTTCAGAATATCTGGTTTAACTTCAAACATCAGTCTCAGTTGCTATTGTAGAATTTCCTTCAGCTATTTTGTGCAGATATTTTTGATCAGTTGTGGGACGCGTAACTGGAAAAACATAATTGCCGTTTGTGAGTGTAAAAGGCGGATCGATTAAATCATGCGCGAAGCATTTTGCGGTGTCGAGTCCTGCCGCCGGTTGCTTGCTGAGTAATTTTGCAGACGTAAAGGCGAGCCAGTGCAAACTGAGTCCACTTTCAAAAGAACTGCTCAAAACAACATCCAGCTCATTTTGTTGGGCATAAGCTATCCATAATTTTGTATTCTCCCATGCTCCGATAATTCCTGGTTTTAAAATCAAAGTCCGGATGCCTTTTTTAGCTAAAGAATGCGGATTTGGATTATTCCAGAGAGTTTCATCCAGCGCAAGCGGGATTTCGGTTTGTAGATGCAATTCTTCCAGTCTTTGGAAATCACGCAGCGGTTCTTCGCAGTATTCAATTCTGCAGTCCTTGACTGCACGAGCAAACTCGAGTGCCTCTTCCCATTCCCAAGCACGGTTTGCGTCAAGGCGTAAAGAAATTTCCTCAGTCAATATTTTACGTGCGCTCCTCACGCGTTCAATATCTTCCTGCACGGTCTGTCGCCCAACCTTAATTTTAATGGTTTTAAAACCAGCATTTTGGAGTTGTTCACATTCAAGTTCGAGCTTTTTCCCGGTAGCGGATGTCAGGCCGTTAACAGGGATTTGCTTGATAAAGTTCCCGTTTTCCACAGACAGGTAATTCCGCCCTGCGGCTTCTTGTTGACTTTGAACCAAAGTTCTGAGAGCCATATCTAAACCAAAACGAACTGATGGAAAAAGAGTCTCAGAATGAGGTGTTGGTTTTAAATTAGCGGAAAGATATTCGCGGATTTGGCTTTCTGCCTGTGAGAGGGATTCCAGATGCAGTCCAGGCAGAGGAGTAATTTCACCTTCACCAAAAATTTCTACTGCGGAACTTCCGCGGGATATTTCGGACAAACGTAGAATGAGACCTACGCGTTCGTTTAATACTTGTCCGAGCATCCGCAGGGGTTCTTTTAGCGGAAGAGAATAGCGGAAAAGTTCCCAACGGTAAGAGTTCATTTTTATCCGATCCACCAACCAAGCGAAAAAAGGACACTGTAAATAATAATCAGTTTTCCGGTCACTGCTAAAGTCTCATTCAACTCTATGCCTTGTACTCCGGAGATGATTTGACGAATTGCGGAGCGGCCCGGAATGATGATTAAAACCGAAAGGCATGCAAACCAGTGCGCACCAGTTATGAAAGCCAACACGAAGGGTATAATCAACGCCAATGCAAAAGTTGTAAGATACTCCGCCCGGGCAAAGCCTGGACCAAAACGTACCGCTAATGTTTTTTTAGCAACCTTTTTGTCAGTTGGTTCGTCACGTAAATTATTGACTGCGAGCAGGGCGGTAGCTAACAATCCAGGACCAAAACCGGCGAGAATGACTATTTCCGAAATTTCCAGTGACTGTACATAATAAGTACCGCCGACTGCAACAGGACCAAAAAAAATCAACACAAACAAATCACCCAATCCCAGATAACCGAGAGGCATTGGCCCGCCGGTGTAAAGAATTCCGGAAGCAATTGAAAGTATGCCGATAATCACAATCGGCCAGCCGCCGCGGTAAACAAGGTAAATTCCTACCAAAACCGCTAGTCCGAAGACGAAGACGAAATTTCTCAACATAGCTTGCGGAGTGACTAATCCGGCTTGTGTTGCCCGCATTGGACCGAGACGTTCCTCTGTGTCTGCACCCTTGATGAAATCAAAATAATCGTTGGAAAAATTGGTACCGATCTGAATCAGCAATGCGCCCAAAAGAGCAACCAGTGCAACTCCGGCGTGGCCTTTACCCTCCGCAAAAGCCATGGCGGTACCGATCATAATAGGAGCCAGCGCCGCGCCTAGAGTTTTTGGTCTGACTGCCAGCAGCCAGACGTTTGAATTTTTTCCAGAATTCATGGACGGCGTGTGAATTGTTTAAAATCCGGTTTGCGTTTTTCCAGATAAGCATTGCGCCCTTCCTGTCCTTCTTCTGACATATAGTAAAGCATGGTCGCGTTTCCGGCCATTTCCTGTAATCCGGCTTGTCCATCGCAATCTGCATTGAGTGCAGATTTCAAACAGCGTAGTGCCATCGGCGAATGCTGAAGCATTTCCCTGGACCACGCCAGAGTTTCTGCTTCAAGATTTTCCAGTGGTACAACAGTATTGACCATACCCATTTCCAATGCTTGTTGTGCACTATACTGGCGGCACAGGAACCAGATTTCACGGGCCTTTTTTTGACCTACCATTCTGGCGAGATAACTCGAACCATAACCGCCGTCAAAGGAACCTACTTTAGGTCCTGTTTGACCAAAGATCGCATTATCAGCGGCAATTGTCAGGTCGCACATAACGTGCAAAACGTGTCCTCCGCCGATGGCATATCCTGCTACCATTGCCACAACAGGCTTGGGACATGTTCTGATTTCACGTTGGAAATCTAAAACATTAAGACGCATATGCCCTGTCTCATTGTCTTTGTAGCCTGCTTCACCACGCACACGTTGATCACCTCCTGAACAAAATGCTTTTTCTCCCTCACCGGTTAAAATAATGACGCCGATCTGTGTGTCTTCACGAGCGTCTTCAAGCGCATTTCGCATTTCACGTACAGTCAGAGGTCGGAAAGCGTTTCTAACCTCAGGGCGGTTAATCGTTATTTTAGCAATGCCTTCTGCTGATTTTTCGTAACGGATGTCAGTGTAACTTCCAGATGTTTGCCAATATTTTTCACTCATTCTGCTCCATTTCTGCTATAATAATTTTCTTAAAAAAACGCTTATTTTAACACAGCTTGACTGTCAAAACGATAAAAAAGCCTGTTGATTAGTTTTAAGTGGAAATAATTTTGAAAAAGCTTGATTTGAAGATGAAATTAATGTAATTATATAAAGTTATTTTAAAAACAATTTTATTAACTCAGGGAATTAAAAGATGTTTGCAATTATTCGCACAGATGGAAAACAGTACCGTGTTGCTCAAGGCGATACCATTCGTTTAGCACGAATGAGCGCAGATCCAGGCGACACATTTGAGACAGATCAGGTGTTGGCAATAGGTGGAGAAGAGAGTGAGCTGAAGTTCGGCACACCTGTTATCGCAGGCGCAAAAGTTCAGGGGACTGTTGTTCAACATGGAAAAGACAAAAAGGTTATTGTGTTCAAACGCAAGCGCCGCAAGACTTACCGTCGTAAATACGGTCACCGTCAAGAGCACACAATGGTGAAAATCGAAATGATCAGTGCCAAAGAAGTTTCAGCTAAAAAAGTAGAAACAAAAAAAGCAGAACCAGCAAAAGCTGCACCTGTAAAAACAGCGGTTAAAAAAGCCGCAGCGGAATAACCTTTAGCCTCAAAAAATAAATGGCACATAAAAAAGCAGGCGGCAGTAGCCGTAACGGTCGTGATTCTCAAGGCCAACGACGTGGAGTTAAAAAATTCGGTGGTGAACTTGTTAAAGCCGGAAATATCCTGGTAAGGCAAGTCGGCTCTACTTTTCACGCAGGTACAAACGTTGGTACCGGAAGAGATTTCACGCTGTTTTCCTTGATTGAAGGTAACGTTAAGTTCATCCAAAAAGGAAGTGGAAAACACAAACGAAAATATATCAGCGTCCTTCCGGTCGAAGTTGCAGTCGCTGCTTGAGTTTAAATTATGGGCTCTAAACCCCGTTCACTTTCGGGCATAAAGCCTACCGGAACCCCCCATTTAGGCAACTATCTGGGTATGATAAAACCGGCGATACAATTACAGGAAACGCATGAAACGTTTTACTTTATCGCCGATTATCATGCTCTGACCTCTGTACGTGATCCCGAACAACTCAGGGAGAACACCTACGATCTCACTGCCGTTTTCGCGGCACTTGGTATGGACTTTGAGAACCATGCTTTTTTTCGACAATCCGATATTCCCGAAGTTACCGAACTTACCTGGATCCTTTCCTGTATAACCTCAAAAGGTTTGATGGAGCGGGCGCATGCTTACAAAGATGCGATGGCAAAAGATCAAGAAGTCAGTATGGGTTTGTTTTGTTATCCTGTGTTGATGGCCTGCGATATTCTGATTTATGACTCAAATTTTGTACCAGTAGGACAGGATCAGCGTCAGCATCTTGAAATTACGCGTGACCTCGCAATTCGTTTCAATCATCTTTACGGAGAAGCGTTTGTAATTCCGGAAGCAATTATTGAAAAAGAGGTTGCAACAATTCCCGGGCTTGACGGCAGAAAAATGAGCAAGTCATATGGAAATGTAATTCCTTTGCTGGCACCGGAAAAACAATTTCGTAAAGCAGTTATGAAAATCACTACTGATTCAAAATCAGTGGATGAAGCGAAAGATCCTGAAACCTGCAGTGTCTTCGCACTCTACAAATGCTTTGCTTCAAAAGCAGAACAAGACTCTTTGGCAGAACGCTACCGTTCCGGTGGCATGGGTTATGGCGAAGCGAAGCAAGTTTGCTTCGAAGCACTGAATGCTGAACTCAAGGGGCCCCGTGAAATTTATCAGCAAATCCGCAACGACAAGACAAAGTTAGCTGGAATCCTCGAATCCGGACGTGACAAGGCGCGTGTCATTGCACGAGAGGTAACTGACAGGGTACGCGAAAAAGTTGGGTTGTAA
>JABGPG010000291.1 GCA_018645085.1 Deltaproteobacteria bacterium | reverse complement strand
CTGACAAAAACGCACCTGACGAAGTAAAAGGCTGGGTAACTTCAGGAGGGTATGCACATAATTCCGGAGTTTCTGTGGCCATGGGCTATGTACCGCAAGAAATCGCGGACGAAAAACACGGCTGGTCAATCGAAATTCTTGGTCAACGCTGTTCCGCAACTTTACAGGAGGAAGCGCTTTTTGATCCAAAAGGACGAATCATGCGAGCATAATTGAGGACAACACCGTAATGACTTTCAAAATAATGCAATGTGTTTGAAAAAGCATTTGCTGAATTTGTTGAATTTTCTGCAGAACACAACTATGATGAACTCGCAAAATTAAGATTTCTCGCTTCGTAAGCAATGACACACGTTTAGGACATTTAACTACAAAGTTAATAATCTAAAAATGGGCTCGTTTTTGCCCATAAAACAGGAGGAGGAAAAAATGAGTGCAAACATCTTGGACGGCAAGCAGATTGCCAAAGACATTCTTGAGGATGTTTCCGGAAAAGTTTCTGAGTTAAAGTTAAGCGGTTGGGATCCAAAGTTGATTTCGATCAAAGTCGGAGCAAACCCCGCAGTTGATCTTTACATCAGGAATCAACGCCTGAAAGCAGAGCAAGTTGGAATTATCTTTGAAGAAAAAGAATATCCGTATGATATTTCCGCCAATGAACTACAGGCAGCAATTGCCAATTTCAACGTGGACCCACAAATTACCGGCATCTTTTTACAGCGTCCTGTTCCGGAAAGCATTCCCATTAAAACTCTGCAGAAAGCCATTCATCCTCTCAAAGACGTGGAAGGAATGCACCCTACGTCTATTGGAAACATCGTCTACAATGAACTGGAACTTGGACCATGCACTGCCATGGCTTCAGTAGAATTATTGAGGCGTACCGGACAGGATTTGAAAGGGCTGGATGTTGTGGTAATCGGTCACTCCGAAATTGTCGGCAAACCCATTGCTTTCCTTTTGATGGCAGAAGGAGCGACGGTGACAGTATGTCATCATATGACTAAAGATGTGGCAGATCATTCACGACGTGCGGATGCGGTTTTTGTAGCAGTTGGAAAACCAAATCTCATCACGGCGGATATGCTCAAATTCGGAGCAACTTTGATAGATATCGGCATTAACCGTGTTACAGATGAACAGGGGAAAAGCAGAATCGTCGGGGACAGCGATTTTGATTCATGTTTCGCAAAGGCCGGCTGGATAACGCCAGTACCCGGAGGAGTTGGCCCCGTAACAGTTTCCTACCTCATGCGCAACTCTGTTTCAGCCGCACAAAGACTGAAGTCACATTATGAAGCACAATTTCAGAACACTGTTGATTCTAATTTTTGAGAGAAAAAATGCCTTTAGCTTCTGTTAATGCAATAAAAAGCGGAAAAGCACGTCAGCACGGCGCCATGGAATTTAGTGCAGCACCGGTTGATCTCGACACGGTACGGCGTTATCGTCTGCAACGACTGCGTACAAAAATGGCGGAATTCGATGTCGCCGGATTGTTATTATTCAATCAGATCAATACGCGCTATGCAGTGGATGCGACAAACATGCAGATCTGGTGTTCACATTATGAAACACGTTGCGTCTTTGTCTCACTTGAAGGTCCGGTTGTGCTGTTCGATTATTCCAATCATCCGTACCTTGCTGAAGACATTCCAACCATTGATGAATACCGTGTGCTACCAGCTTTCTACTTTTTTGGGGCTGGAAATCGGGGTGGAGAATTCGTCAAAGAGTTTGCCGCTCAAATTACGGATTTGATGAATCAGCATGGTGGGGGAAATAAACGTCTGGCCGTGGACTCTTTGTCACACACTGGTTGTGACGCACTTCGAGCCAGGGGTTTAATGCTCGTTGAAGGAGAACAAATCACTGAAACCGCAAGAGCAGTTAAGTCAAAAGAAGAGTTAATTTTAATGCAAGCCTCCATGGATGTTTGTCAAGCAGGAATTCGCTCCATGCATGATGCTTTACAACCTGGAATTACGGAAAATGCACTCTGGGCGAAACTGCATGAAACGAATATCCGTCTTGGTGGAGAGTGGATTGAAACACGTCTGTTGTCTTCCGGACCACGTACAAATCCCTGGTTCAGGGAATGCTCAATGCGTACAATCGAAAAAGGTGATATGCTCAGTTTTGATACAGATTTGATCGGGCCTTACGGTTACTGTTCCGACATTTCACGGGCTTGGATTTGCGGTGACAGTGCAACTGACGAACAGCGCCGATTGTACGGAAAAGCATTTGAGCAGATTGAACACAATATTTCTGTATTAAAAGCCGGCATGAGTTTCCGTGAAGTTTCGGAAAAATGCTGGCCTATTCCGGATGAATTTCTCTCTCATCGTTACAGCAGTTTGATTCACGGTGTTGGACTTGCGGATGAATATCCAAACATCAAACATCTAAATGACTATGAGGCCAAAGGTTATGACGGACTGCTCGAAGAAGGAATGGTGCTTTGTGTTGAGTCATTCATCGGTACTGAAGAAGGTCGTGAAGGTGTGAAACTGGAAGAACAAGTGCTCATCACGAAAACCGGAGTGGAACGACAATCCAGTTATCCGTTCGAAATTGACATGCTTTGATTGCACTCAGCAAGTTTCAATGCTTCGTCAGGTAAGGCGAAGAACTGGCACAGATTTAAAGTGAAATTGTTAAAAATATTGGCTTACTGCTATACCTAACCCAACCTACGAAATTTATACCTTGGAGCAATTTTCTGATATTAAAAAAGATAAGGCATTGATGAATGCCTGGCTTGACAAAAACCGGATTACGGCTTCTGTTGCTGAATTTCAACCAGGTTCCGGAATTGAAAAACTGAAGCTGCGTTTTGATATTGTCAAACTGCGTAACGCCCTGAAAGAAGCTCAAAAATATGTAGTGGATTTAGGTGCCGGTTTTGGCGCCATTCCTTTGACTCGACGCCCCCTAAGTTCTAGAACCTCAAATACTGATGCTGCTACAGACAGCGATCTGATAGGACGTTATTATTTGCGTCCGGATGCGACTTATGAGGAGGTTGCACGGGATGAAGTGGTGGATGAGTTTGAGTTTTCGGAACTGATCCCGGAGTTTGAAGGAACTTATTTTGAAACTCTGCATCAGGAATTGTCAAAGCGTTTTCCAATTGGACGGATGCGGGTAATGCTGAAGGAACCACTGACCTGCAACTCGTGGCATCGTGATCCGGAACCGCGGTTGCACATTCCCATCATTACCAATCCGGGTTCACTCTTTGTGATTAACCACCATGTAACTCACTTGCCCGCTGACGGCTCTGTTTATTTTACTGACACTCGGGCATATCACATGGCCATGAACGGCGGTGAGCAGCCGCGTGTGCATATTGTAGCGGCATTGCCATTGAAGTATTAAACATGAACTACATCTTTGTAATATGTGAAGGCTGAGAATGCCTGTAAAATGTGAGGATAGAGCTGTGTCTCTGCCCAATTATAAGATATGTTTGTCCAACAAATAATTGGAATAATAACATGATGAACAAATTCAATCCAAATGTTCATCACCGCAGTTCAATTCGACTAAAAGGATATGATTATTCGCAATCTGGATTGTATTTTGTGACCATTTGTGTAAAAAAACGAATATGTTTATTTGGTGATATTGACAACGAGAAAATGATATTAAATGGTGCAGGTACAATGATAAATAAATGGTATTATGAATTAGAAAATAAATTTCGTGATATAAAATGTCTAGAAATGACAATTATGCCAAATCATTTTCATTGCATTATCAGAAATGTAGGGGCAGACCTGTGTGTCTGCCCTGTTAAATCATCCCGTGATCAACAATCATCACGTGACCAACAAATATTGGGCGAACACACAGGTTCGCCCCTACATCGCGTGCTACAATGGTTTAAAACGATGACCACCAATGAATATATTCGCGGGGTAAAAGATAACAATTGGCTACGATTTGACGGTAAATTATGGCAACGAAATTATTGGGAACATATTATTCGTAATGAAATTTCATACCAGACAATATCAGCATATGTTAGCAACAATCCGCAAAAATGGAATGAAGATAAATTGAATCCAGATGTTAATCATCGTAGGGGCAGACCTGTGTGTCTGCCCTGTTAATTCATCAAGCGAACAATAATCTGAAGATCAAATTGTCCAGTTGATTTAAAACCATTTATTTTAGTTAAATATATGACACGAGAACGAAAACGTAAGGGTCGGGTGCAGTCCAGAACGATTGCCGGAATTCAGCAACAGCCCTGGAAACAACCGCGAAATCTTTATTCTCCTTTTGAAATTG
>JABGPG010000139.1:15334-29868 GCA_018645085.1 Deltaproteobacteria bacterium | reverse complement strand
AAAATTAATATTCTACGAAAAATGATAATGCCTTAATAATTAGTCATCTACTTAAATGTAATGTTAACAAAAGCAAGAGTTGTTGCTTCCTGCCTGAAATGAATTTTTATAAATTCAGCAGAGACTTTCAAAGCTCATTCCACAACAATATTCTCATGCAGCAGTTCGCGCTTAGCGTTGCTGTAACGTCCAACGCCATGACCGTTACCATACAGTTTGTATTTATAAATTACCAGACCCTCAAGACCAACAGGACCACGGGCATGGATTTTACCTGTACTAACTCCAACTTCTGCACCTAATCCATAACGGAAACCGTCTGCAAATCGTGTGGACGCGTTCCAAAAAACACCCGCCGCGTCTACTGTGTTCATGAACCATTCCGCCAATTCGGAGTTTTCAGTGACAATTGTATCAGTATGTTTTGAACCATACTGATTAATGTGCTGTACTGCTGCTTCCGCGGATTTTACAGATTTAACCGAAAGTATCAAATCAATGTATTCAGTTTTCCAGTCTTCTTCAACTGCCTTTTTCAGTTTCAATTGCGGAAAATTCTGCAGACGTTTTTCAGTTTCAGCACAAACCCTCAATTCTACTCCGGCATCCTGCATTTTCCGTAAAATATCGGCGAGCAGTTCATCGCTAAAATTTTGATGAACGAGCAAAGTTTCGGATGCATTGCAAACAGCCGGATAATCCAGTTTTGAGTCAAGTGTTACTTCCAGGCTTTTTGCTTCATCTGCAGCCTCATCCAGAAAGACGTGACAGATTCCGTCAGCATGCCCCAACACGGGAACCTGGGCATTTTTTTGAATATACTGAACCAGTTCGTTGCTGCCGCGAGGAATTATCAAATCAAGTTCCGCGCTCATTTTCACCAGTTCTGCTACTTCATCCCGGCTTTCCACCAGGCTGACAGAATTTTCCGGTGCAGAATTACTGGCAAGCAAAGTTTTACGGATAAGACCTGCCAGCACGCGATTTGAATTTTGCGCTTCTTTACCACCTTTTAGAATTACGGCATTTCCGGATTTTAAGGCTAAGGCAGAAATCTGAATCACCACATCCGGCCGTGATTCAAAAATCACCAGTATAACACCAATCGGACAAGAAACACGGAAGAGTTCCAGACCTTCGTCCAGTCGTGTCGCCTGCAAAACTTGTCCAGAAGGATCAGCTAAGGCAGCAACACTTTCACAATTTTTCGCCATCTGCTCAATTTTGTCTTCATTAAGCAAAACACGTTTGCAGGCACTCTCAGACAGTTCTCCACTTTCCAGCATCTTTTCTGCCTCTACCATATCTCTGGAATTCTCTGCTAAAATTTCCGCAGAGTTTTCACGTAGAGATTTTGCGAGTTCATGAAGTATTTTATTTTTTGCAGAATTATCCAGACTCGCCAAAACGAGAGACGCTTCACGTGCCTGCTGCACTTGCTGCCTGATTGCAGAAGAAATTTGTGGACTATTCATGAAATTATCTGTCTACAATTACTGAGGAGGATGTTGCTTAAAACAAACCACTGACGGTGAATTCAAAACGGTCTGGTGTTTCACTGGGACGTTTATCCAACTTGGAGCCATACTCAAAACGCAGGACTCCCATTGGCGTAATCACTCTTACACCAAGACCTGCACTTTTGCGTAAATCGAAAAATTCCGGTTCTGTTTCACCCAGCAGTTGGTATTGCCTTGATTCTGCATTGACGTTTCCTGCGTCCAAAAAGAGCACCCCTCGGACAAAACTGTTCTCATCTTGACTGAGAGGAAACAGTAACTCAAGATTAAAGACTCTCTCAGAAACACCTCCGCTTTTCAATTCCTGTAGTTCACTTATGTTTAAATCGACAGTTCTGCTGTCATAAGTTTTAGTTTGCTGATAGCCAAGTTCGTCGGTAATCACGCGATAGGCGATATTGTTCCGTTGTTCGCTTGAACCATACGGACCGGAAATATTGTAATAGAAGTGACCTCGTACTGAATCAATTCCGCCAAGACGATAACGGTCTTCGGAAGGTATCGGCGAAGAACCCTGTTCCTGCAGCAGCCCCAAACGACCTTTTGCCATCAAAATAAAAGTGTTATCCGGATTCAGTGCCCAAAACTGCTGGTACTGAAGCTGGTATTCACGCAACTGGATATTTCCGCCGAAAGGCGTTCCGGTTTGAATCATGCGGATGGAAGTCTTGATGCCCGCGCTTGGAAAGACAGGATGATTGACTGTGTTGTAGGTCAGTGACGGTGAAACAGAACGTTTGAAAAGATCTGTGTCTGATGCAGAAAAAAGACGGTCAAGCGCGCTGATTTGTGTACCAAATCGTAAATCACGGAAATACAAAGGCATTCCCAAACTGAAACCATAATTGTTCTCTGTGATTATTCCTCGTTCAAATTCAGTCGAATCCTGGATCTTGCTCCTTGATGAAAATATCGAACCTGAAACCTGTGAATCAAAAAGTCTTGGATCAATCAGTGTTGCATCAAATTTTTGTTGTACACTCTGTTCAGCAAACTGCGCACTAAAACGTAAGGTACGACCGGTTCCAAGCAGGTTACCTTTTGAAATAGTCACTCCTCCGCTGAAACCGGAAAAATCACTATAGCCCATCTGTGCCTGAAAAGTTCCTGTTTGTGATTCTTTGAGACGTGCCAGGATGTCCAGCATGTTGTTTTCCTGTTCACGTGGCGAACGTTCAAGCACAACTCCGGACTGAAAAAATCCGAGACGGTTCAGGTTCTGTTGACTTTGAAGCAGTTTCTTACCGTTAAACAGTTCATCTTCCTGCACTTCAAATTCCCTGCGAATCACATGATCACGCGTTTCTACATTACCTGCAATTTCCAAACGGCCGATATATGCTTTTTCACCTTTTATTATCCTGAAAGTAACATCAACAATTTTTGTTTCCTCATCAATAACTGTTTCCGGAATAACCCTGACAAAGGCATATCCCCGTTCATGATAAATTTCACTAATTCCGGAACGATCCCTGTTCTGTAAAAAAGGATTATAAATTTCACCTTCTTCCAGTAACAGGTTTTCTTTTAGTTTCTCTTGATCACCAAGAACATCTCCGGAAAACTGAACCTTTCCGGTATAATACTGATCGCCCTCAGCAACATTCAATCTTACATCAACACGGCTGTAATCCGGATTGTGTATTAAGGTCACCTCAGGCTTATCTATAAAGACTTTGATGTAACCTTTTTTCAGATAATGCTGAGTTATCAGAGACAAATCCTGGTTAATCATTTCTTCACGGAAAAGCCCTGATTGATTAGCCCATGAAACACAATCTATTTCAGAACTCATAATGAAACGTTTAATATCGAGTTCAGAATAATATTTTGTTCCGCTCACGTAAATATCCGTCAGATAAACACGCGGTGCTTCATCCAGTTCAAAAACTACTCTGAACCTCTCCACAGAATTTTGCGGATCAGTATCAACAGTTTCAATTATGGTGTTCACTCTTACCCGTGGATAACCCTCACTGCGGTAATGTTCTAAAATAATCTGCTCATTGAGGGCGATTTTTTCAGGATCGTAAGGATCGTACTGGAGCAGGGTCATTTTTTCTTCAATTTCCGTGCGTTCAACCAATAGTACATCTTTCAGTTTAATCTCGGCCAATCTTGGACGTTCCTTGACCACATAACGCAGCAGGTAGGCTTTTTCTCCGAATTCGACTGAGTCCAGTTCTTTCACTTCCGCCTGAACATCATCATACAATTTCATTTTATAAATGGAGTGAATATCTCTGCGGATTATTTTGCGGTCCAAAACATCGCCAACCTGACTTTCAATCAAAAACATGATCTGTGATGATTCAAGTTCAGAGGTACCTTTTATTTCGATTTCAGCAATACGCGCAGACAAGTCCCCAGACTCCGTACTTTGCGCACTTATAGAATGAGGAATAACGCTTGAAAAGAAAACGCCGAGAAAAACAAACGTTACTAAAAATCGAGGAACAGCAGAAAGGGTGTACATCAGGTTTGGAAGAAGCAGGGGTCAGACAGAGCAGCGGTTTTCTTGAGGAAAATATTATGCATTCGGAAGCAAATGTAATTGTCCATTTTCCATTTTATGCTGATAATGCATGTCTGACGCAAGGCTGGTGTTGTGTGTAATCATTACAAGTGTCGTTTCATTTTCTCGATTTAAGCGCAGCAAGATTTCCATGATTTGAGCACTCGTTTCTTCATCAAGATTTCCTGTTGGTTCATCAGCAAGTATGATCCGGGGTCGATTAACCAGGGCCCGTGCAATCGCTACTCGCTGCTGCTCACCACCGGAAAGCTGTGCCGGTTTATGTGCGGTGCGCTCACCAAGTCCTACTCTCTGCAGCAGATCAAGAGCGTTTTTACGCACAACTGTGGAACTGCTACCTTTCATCAACTGGGGGATCATCACATTTTCCAGTGCAGTAAAATCCTGCAGTAATTGGTGAAACTGGAAAATAAAACCGACTTTTTCATTTCTGAATTGTGCGGCTTGATCACGGGAAAAGTTGCTCAAATCACTGCCGTCAAGCCACAACTGCCCTTCGTCAATTGCTTCGAGGGTACCGAGTGTATGAAGAAATGTGCTTTTACCGGTTCCAGATGCTCCGAGGATTGCAACTGTAGAACCCGATTCTACTTCAAAATTGAGACCGCGTAAAATGTGCAGCTTGCGTCCTTCACCGTCTAGGTAGCTTTTGTGCAGATTGGAAACTTGAATTTGCATGAATAAAGAAGAGCTCAAAAGCACCTAGAATAACAGCAAAGGCGGTCAAATCACAAGACGAAACACACCGCAAGTCTTAAGAAAATAGCGAATCGATCTGTGCTTTGAACTGCTCTTCCACCACCTCACGTTTAAGTTTCAACGTTGGCGTAAGCAGTCCGTTGTCGATACCCCACTCTTCTGAAAGCAAAGCAAAGTTTTGCGGACGTTCAAATCCTTTAAAATCTTTTCCATAACGCTCGAGTTGCTCCTTGAACAGTTGCCGGATACGCGGTTCATTTAGTATACTTTCAGCACTTCCGGAAATCCCAAGCCCCTCAGCATATTGTTCCACTGCAGGCATTGCCGCAACAATCAAAGCCACATTGTGTTGACGATTGAAACCGTAAAGCATCACTTGATCAATATACGCGCTAAGTTTTAAAGATTCTTCCAAAGGCGCGGGAGCTACATACTTGCCATTTTCAAGCTTGTACTGCTCCTTTACACGTCCGGTGATATAAAGATAACCATCTGCGTCTAAATGCCCAAGGTCACCTGTACGCAGGCCTCCTTCTTCAGTGATACTTTCTTTAGTTTTATCAGGCAGGTTATGATAACCAAGCATGATATTTTCACCATAAGCCAAAACTTCACCGTCTTCTTCTTTGCTGCCTTCAACTGATTTGTCAATTTCGATACGTACTCCAGGCAGTGGTTTTCCGACTGAGCCAAAACGTCTTGCACCAGGATAATTAACTGAAAGAGCAGCAGTATTTTCACTGAGCCCATAACCTTCATAAACACTGATACCGATATCATTGACAAATTCCGCAACCGCAGGACTCAAAGCGCTGGCACCGCTGACGGCAATCCGTAAATTACCACCAAAGCGGTTTAATATTTTTTTGAAAATAATCTTACGTGCCAGCGTAAGTGTTAAATTATCCAAAAATCCAAGAGTTTCTCCTTCTCTTTCCCGCTTGGCCTGTTTGAGGCCTCCGTAAAAAAGCGCGCGGATGAAACCTGGTTTTTCCTTCATTTGTCCTCTGAGCCGCTCATAAATTCTGTTATATACGCGTGGTACAGCAAAGAACATACTGGGTTTAACTACACCTAATTCTTCAATCAGCGTGTTCACATCCTCAACCAGTCCAGCAGAACCTCCTGAACTGATTAAACCGTGTACTTCAGAGACTTGACCAAAAACGTGTGCCCATGGTAAAAAGGCCAGTGAGCGGTCATCTTTCGTCATCCCGAGCAACGGCAAAACCACCGAACATTCGAAAATTAGATTCCTGTGACTCAAGATCACACCTTTTGGATTACCTGTAGTTCCGGAAGTGTAGATCATCCCCATCGGTGACTGTGACTCGGGCTGTTGTGCTTCGACCGGATTTTCACGTCCGCTTTTCAGCAAATCCTCATAAGTTGTCACATCTCCTGTTACGTTGCCTGAAAGCAAAACAACGTGTTCCAGCGCTTCAATCTTATCCGGAAAATCACGAGTTTGTTCAAATACAAGCGGATTTGCCGCCAGTAATATTTTTGCACCGCAGTCACGGATGATGTATTCCCATTCCTTTGCCACTTGTGTCTCATACATCGGAATATGCTGTCCGTTTAATCCGTAAGTAGCATATGCTGAAACAGCCCACTCTTCAGTGTTTTTGCAGATAATCGCGACTTTGTCTCCGGAAGAAACGCCTAGTGAAGCCAGCCCTCCGCGTAATGCATCTACTTTTTCCCCAAACTGTTCATAAGTGGTCCACTCGTAAACACCGCCCCGCTTAGTACCGTATAAAGGACGATCACCGTAACGCTGCCGGGAATTTTCGAGCATTTCGATTAAATTTTTATGGGAACTATTAGCAGTTGAAATAGTCATTATTTTCTCCTATAAAAATATGTTATTGAAATTTCTTCAATTAGTTTTCTACATGCAAGTTTCAAGAAAAAGCTAAAAGAGGTTTTCACAACTCTATACTAACGCTAATCTGCTCATCATGCAAAGCAGATTTCTCTTCCACGCACACTTTTGTCAACTTCACCGTTTATATACACCGTCTGGCCGTTCACAATGGTACGTACAGGCCAGCCCTGTAATTCCATCCCGTGATAAGGAGACCAGTTAACTCTTGTGTGGAGTTGCCCATTCCTGACTGTTTTCTTTAATGCCATATCCACTAAAACCAAATCTGCGTCCTGACCAACTTCAATACGCCCTTTTCCCTGCATTTTGTAGAGATTTGCAGGAGATTCAGACATCCAGAAAACTACTTCCTGCAAAGTACAGGCGTTGCGGTTGACTCGATCCAGCATCAAAGCCAGTGAGGTTTCAACTCCGGGCATACCTGAAGGCGCTTTTCCATAAGGCTGATCTTTTTCAGCTAAAGTGTGAGGTGCATGATCAGTCGCAATGCAGTCAATTATACCATCCTTGAGTGCCTGCCAAAGTGCGTCCGCATGACGCTTTGTGCGTATCGGCGGATTCATCTGCGCCAAAGTTCCCAACTTCTCATAACATTCCGGTACAGTCAATGTAAAATGCTGGGGACAGACTTCAGTCGAAATCAGATGTTCACGCGGCAGACCACGCAGAAAATCACATTCATCTTCCGTCGTTAAATGCAAAATATGCAATCTGCGCCGGTACTTCAATGAGAGCTTTACCGCCAGTTTAGTCGCCTTGAGCGCAGCAGATTCGTCTCTGATACGTGAATGAAGACGGACATCTGAAATATGCTTGAGTAATTCTATGTTCTCCTTGAGCACAGCTTCATCTTCAGCATGAACGGCAATCAGGCGTGAACCGGTGGAAAATATTTTTTCCAAAACTTGCGGATTGTCTACCAGCAAGTCTCCAGTGGATGAACCCATAAATATTTTTATCCCGCAGACATTCTCAACCGCGTTCAACTCCTCCAGATTATCCGGAGTCGCACCCATGAAAAATCCGTAATTAACGACCGATTTTTCTGCCGCTAAGCGTTTTTTTTCTGCCATCCGTTCACGGGTTATAACCGGTGGAGCGTTGTTCGGCATATCAAGAAAACTGGTGATACCGCCTGCAGCAGCTGCACAGGAACCACTGTGCAAATCTTCTTTCTGCGCTGCTCCCGGTTCACGGAAATGAACCTGTGGATCGATCATGCCCGGAAGCAGAGTCAAACCTTCTGCGTCTATGACTTCTCCGACTTCAGGGATTCCGCTGCCGATAGCGTGAATCCTGCCGTCGATTACTGAGACATCAACCCGCTGGATACTTCCAGGTAGAACAACTTCCGCATTCCGGATGGTGAGTGAAACTGTCATGTGTAACTTCCGTAATCTGCACGTAAATAAGCTGCTGCGTCTTTCGCAAAATAGGTGAGAATCATATCGGCTCCCGCACGTCGAATCGAGAGGAGCATTTCCATCATTGCACGGTCACGGTCAAGCCAGCCTTTTTCGGCTGCAGCGACAACCATCGCATATTCTCCGGAAACATTATAAGCTGCTACCGGAACGTCAAAAGTATCACGTACCCTTGAAATTACATCCAGATAAGTCAGTGCTGGTTTGATCATTACTACATCCGCACCTTCGTCCAAATCTAAGGATATTTCACGTAACGCTTCGCGTGTATTAGCAGGGTCCATTTGATAAGTTTTTTTGTCACCGCTTTTTGGAGCAGACTGAAGCGCTCCTCTAAACGGACCATAAAAACAGGAAGCATATTTTGCGGAATATGCCAGAATACCGACATGCGAAAAACCCTGCACGTCCAGAGCATTACGGATTGCTCCAATACGACCGTCCATCATGTCCGAAGGCGCAATCCAGTCCGCACCTGCTTCTGCATGAGAAAGTGCCATTTTACATAAGACTTCAACAGATTCGTCATTGACGATTTCTCCGTTAATGACAAGCCCGTCATGACCATGTGTCGTGTACGGATCAAGAGCAACATCAGTTTGCACACATAATTCAGGAACAGCTTTTTTGATAGCTCTTACTGCACGCTGCACCAAACCAGCGGAATCATAAGACTTACTTGCCTGATCGTCTTTTTCAATGGAATAACCGAACAAATTAACCGCACCAATACCTAAAGCATAAAGTTCTTCACATTCACGAACAAGTTCATCTGTAGACAAACGGAATTGTCCAGGCATAGTGTCGATGTGCTCCCTGACTTTTTTACCTTCAGTAACAAACATCGGATAAATTAATTGGCGGGGAGAAAGTTCTGTTTCACGCACCAATCCACGTATGGGTGCGGTACGTCTCAAACGTCTTGGGCGGTACACCAAATCCATGCAAAATCCTGTTTAAGAGTAATTTTAAGCATAAACGGTTGATCAGCTGGATCACAAACCATCAACCGTTTTGTAAATGAAGGAGGGCGGCACTCAACTTTTAAAGTTAATGAGTGCATAAAAGAAGCTTATTTGCTTGCCGGTTTTTCTATGATAATTTTATTTTTGCCGGATCGGCGGATGAGAACCTTGTCCCCTTTATTCCAAGCTAATTCCTCAAAAATATACTGAGGAATAATAACACGCTTGGAACTCCCTGCTTTGCCTGCTGCTCTAACCGTATCTATAAGTTTGCGCTTCTTAGCCTTGGCTACTTTTTTTACAACTCTGGTTTTTGAAAACTGAGGCGGAATTTCGCCCAGATTGGTAGTTGCACTCAACAAGCGTGCTCTCAAAGTATAAACTGGTATTTTTAATGCTTTTGCGGTTGCACTCATGTTCTTCTCAACAGCCAGCTCTCTTACTTTTTTTAAAAAATCTGCATCCCTTTTCATACATCCCCTTTTTAATTGTTATTATTCTTAAACTTGATGAGCCCGTAAAAACTCATAAAAACATGTCATTGCATACAAAGCGAGAAATCTCTTTCATCTTAAGCACTGATATTATAAAAATCTCACTCTTCGTTTGAGATGACAAATAATTAGTTTAGGAGTTTTTACGAAGCTAACAAAATTATTTAGTTTTAAAAACTAAACAAATATTAACCGTCACAGTTGCAGTATAAACCAGATTTTTTGATCACACAAGAATTTTTTTAAGAGAGTATTTTAGTGCAGGATGTTTCATTTTTTATGCAGGAATTTTTTCTTTATTTTCAAGCAGTAAATCCTGCTGCATTTTTTTAAAAGAACTTATTTCATCTTGATATGGAGTATAATAAATATTCAAGTTACCTCTGTCAGTATCCTCCCAGAATGTTGGACCGGAAAACTGCAGTCTTGCATATATTGTGCTCATCGTTTTGTTGAAAAGAGTTGCACCCATTAAATCCATATCCTGAACTGTGTCCTTTGCAATCTTCTCTGCAAACTCAGCTTCCTGCTGGCTAAGGTAGAACAAAGCCAGACCGATGTGTAAAAGTCTGATACCGTGATTTTGACTGAAAAACTGCACAGCAAAATTTTTGTCCATATCCTGAAAATTGTCAAACACCAGAAACTTTTGCAGCAGCTCTTCCTGCAGTTCCCTGTCCCAATTTTCCTGATAAATTTTAAGCAATAATTTCTGCATTTCAAAAGCAAGTACATCTAAAATAAATGCTAGTGATTTTGCTCGTTGAATTGCGTTAAAACACTGCTGACCATAAAACACGAAATAACTGATACACGTTTTTATCCTGTCAACCTGCTTATTTTCCATTAAGTATCCTAAGAATTGCCCATAATGAAAAACAAGATTATACAAGTTACGCGGTTCGTTATGGTGTTGACCATGCTTCAGTGCAAATCTGAAGTGAGTGTTAAGACGAACAGTAATGACGTCGATCAGTTGCTGATCATCACAGGCAATCGCCGTTTTTCCGACCTGGCTCAATTGTTCTACACACAAAGTTGAGAGATCAAACTCACCTGTATCAAGAAAAACATTATATACATTTCCAATCAAGCGGAAGCTTTTTTGTTCATAAAATGTACGTGATTTTTCAACTTCTGCCATCAGACTTTTCATTGTACGGAAAGAGATGTCATCGTGAATACGTTCATCAACCTTAAAAAATGAATCTGGAATTCTCGGTTTTAACTTCACATAATGCCTGAGTAAAGCTCCAATACCTTCAATCACTTGTGCTTTAGGTTCCTTGAAAGGTACATAGACCAGTAAATCAATCAGTTGATTTAGTTCTTCAAATAACTGGTATTGAATTTTCGCGTGCTCATGCACTGATATTTTTCCGGTTGAACCTTTAGCTGCCAGCATATTTATCGCGGAATAACCGCCATTTAATAAATTGTCGATTACGTTGCTGGTCTTGGTAGATCTGAGAATGGAAAAAACAAAAGGAAAGCCGATCACCAGCGAAACTGCTAGTAATACATGAAAATTGAAAACGAGGCTTGGTATTATTTGAACGCCTCCTTCCGCCAGCACCTTGATGGTGAGAGCATGCACCAGACACGCTGCTGCCCACCAGACGAATAAAAGACTCGGCCAGTGATCCATGTATAAATCAATCAGCTTGGGTACATTTTGGGCGGCAAAAGTGATGACGATTGTCAGACTGCCTAAGATAATAGCAAAGAACGAAAGCCAGACAATCGGTGCAAAACCGACATCGAGCTGAGTCCAATCTGGATTTGCTCCTATATCTTGCAGAAAATCAGTGTAGACAGGAAAAAGGTAGGTACGGAACAGAAAATCAGCGAGGCCCATTCCGGTAAAAATGATCAGGGCAGCGTACAGAGAACGGGAACGTGTCAGCAACACACCCAGAATACGCGTGAAACCCTGCAACAAATTGACTGATCCCCGCATTTCGCTTGATTAGCTTTCAGGTTTCAAGGGTCAGCACACCCTAAAAAAAACAGTAACTGCGTTTATTACTCGCTGTTCTATTCCGCAGAATCGTCTGAAATGGTAGAATTTATCTGCAAACGACCTTCATTATTCTCCAAGATGGCTTGAAAGGTCGGTTTGTGTTTAAGTGAAGAACGTGCAGATTCCTCAAGACTATACAGGGATTTTGCACGCTTGGACATGGTTAATACTTTTTCAAACAAATTGTTTTTATCTTCCTGGCAGTGTTCCTCAACCAGCTTTAGATAATCATCTTTCATTTTAGTTTTTTTGTATAATGGTTATTAGTATAAGCTAAGTTCTTAGAGCGTCAACAATAATGTTTCCGTTTCCTGCCTGAAGACAGAATCAGGTGCTTTTTCCAGCAACTGCTCCAGCAGCTTTTTTGCCTTATCCAATTCGCCTTTAGCGATGGCGATCCTGGCCAATGCACGCCAGCGCACATCATCCCAGGCAGCAATGTTTATAGACTCGAGCATCATCTCCGCCTCAACCCACTGTTGTTGCTGTTCAAACAATGCTGCTAAACTAAGTCTGGCAGAATTTTGCAGAAACTGAGTCGCCTCAGAATGAGCAATTACCTGTTGATAAACGGCAATCGATTCGTCAATTTTTGACTGTCTTGCATATGCTTCACCGGATTCCATCAGCGCCAGCACGCTCAGTGCGCTGCCTGATTCAGACTTGGCAAATTCCTGCAATGCCGTAATCCCCTTGTTCAACCTTTCTTCCGCTGAGAGAGCAGGATTGTTCAGTTGTGTACGTGCGAGATGATAAAGGTTTGCCTGGTTGATACGTTCATATTGTATATACTTCCAGCCTCCCCATATTCCAAGAATTAAAACAACCAACGCAATACCCGCGCTCATGTATAAACTCTTTTTCCTGTATGCATGATCTACGAATGAATATAATTGTTTTTCCATTCGGTTCGGCTGCAGGAGTTCCTTGCGGCTCATGTGTTCTGCGTCACTCATTAATCTTCCGTCAAAAACTTTATTATTTATTGATGAAAATACCACTTCCTGTTTGAAAGAGTAAAACGAAGTGCCTGCACTATTAATGCTTAAGCTGCAATCAACTCCGGGATTTCATCTGCTGTGAAAACTTTGCTGGGATTCGTAACTCTTTAGTTTATGCTATCTTGTCTCACCCTTCAAGCATAAATCTATCAAATCACAAAGAAGTTTACTGCTGGTGACTGAAGATGGTTTTTTCAGCATTAAACTGAACTGCATTAATGCTCACAAAAAAACCATAAATGTAGTATTCGTAACAAGTCCTCAAAGCATGTCATTGCTGATTAAGAGAGAGCTCTGTCGCGAATTTAGCAGTCGCGGCAAAAATTGATTCCATCGGATTTGCGGCGATTGATGTAGGAAAGACAGAACCGTCGAACACTGAGAGATTTTCCACTTCATGATGACGACCATTTGAGTTAACCACAGATTTAGCGGGGTCTTCGCCCATAGGACAACCGCCCATCACATGTGCAGAGAACAATCTGGCTTTCAGAATTTCCATTGGTAAATCCCTAATCGCTTTTTTAACTTCTTTGAGGCTGTTGTATATACCAGCGTCGCGGTGAACCGGCGCAACCTCTTTTGCTCCTGCCGCAAATTGGATTTCCGCCATCACCATAAAGGCATCGCGTATTCCTTGCCAAACATAGTTGGAAACCTGATAATCCAAACCGGGTGTACCGTCACTTTTCAGATAAACTTGTCCGCCGGTGCTTTCCGGGTGAAATCCGTCACGCTGAAGTGCGATCAGTACCTGAAGATTAGGCCGCTGTTTCATGATTTCAGCATGTACTTTTCCATGCCCCACCAAAGCAGTTGCCATCAACATCGGCTGCAGCGGAGGGCATTCCAGTTTGAAACCTGGTTTTTTATTATCAATTCGAGTTTCAACGTAATGGTCTGAGTAACTTGTTTGCGGCGCACCGTACTCTCCATTAACTGCAAAGGGCATGATCGCACCGGAAATGTTTACCGGATGCAGAAATGTTCTTGTGCCGACGAGACCATGCGGATTTAAACTTTTTTCAGCTGAACGCAGCAGGATTGCCGGACTGCCAATTGCTCCGGCTGCCAGCACATAATGACTAGCTTTAATTTTTATCAACCGTCCGGAGGGAGCATTTCCCCGGGGAGTCATGGCCCTGCATTTAAGTTCAGTAACTTTTCCTTTTGTTAAGACAAATGCTTCCGCTCTTGCTTTTGAAATCAGCGTCGCACCTGCTTTTAAAGCACCCGGAATTGTAGTGACTAGAGTGGACTGTTTTGCGTTGACTGGACATCCTGTTCCGCAATAACCCAAATCAAGACAGCCGCTGACATTCCTGCTTATTTTACCCCAACTGATGCCGAGTTTTTCACAACCTTTTTCCAATGCGCTGTTATTGGCATTAGGAGGAACAGTCCATTGCTGAATCTTGTAGCGCTTTTCCGCCCATTCAAACCAGGGTCGCATTTCAGCTGCAGAAAATCCTTTAACACCCATTTCCTCTGCCCAGTATTTGAGCGTCGTTTCAGGTGTGCGAAAACTGGTTGTCCAGTTGATTCCTGTACCTCCGCCAACCATTCTTCCCTGAAATATTTTTATTCCGCGATCCTTCGTTTGTCTACCAGCTGATTCCTGATAAAGCTTGGGGTAAGCCTCGTCCTCTTTCATCTGAAAATCTTTAGAAGTCTGCAGAGGGCCCTCTTCAACGATGATCACACGCAGCCCTGCCTCTGCCAGAATTTCCGCGGTATTCCCTCCTCCTGCTCCGGAACCAATGATGACGACATCTGTCTCAAGTGTTTTATCTGCAGTCAATTGAGACGCGTCAAGATGTTTCCAGCCCTGCTTAAAACCAGCTGAGACAAAATCATGTAAGGTGTTGTTAGTTTCACTCATCTTTGATGAATCATTAAATTGTCACAAAATTGCTAACTATTCACTTTTCTCCTAGTTACGAGGCTCCGCCACGTAACCCTAATAGTGTGGTTCCGCCAC
>JABGPG010000139.1:12802-15234 GCA_018645085.1 Deltaproteobacteria bacterium | reverse complement strand
TTTTCTCCTAGTTACGAGGCTCCGCCACGTAACCCTAATAGTGTGGTTCCGCCACCCGAAACACAGCCTGCTGCTAATCGCCAGGCACAGAGGAACGGGGGAAATATGCGGCTACTCGTGAGGCGGGGCCTCACCCACTGCTTTCCGCGGCAGAGCCACGGAACGAGAGATAGACGCTGAATAGTTATCAGGATTTTTACGAAGCCAGCAGGCCTAACGCTACCGTAAATAGTTGTCATTACGGGCTGAGCCCAGCAAGCCCTACTTAGTACAAAACAGGCGGGCCGGCATATCCACAAAAGTCCCATGAACGTGGATTCCCATACCAGGAGGCCATGCTTATTTCAACCATCCCCAGATAACCAACTCGCAGTTCATTTCCGGTGAGCAGACTTTGCGGATCACTGAAACGCCAGTTATTTAAAAAATCATCAATTTCTTTGGAATCATCCCATGCACCAGGAACTCCGGTGAGTAAACGTGGAGTTAAAGATAAAATAAAATTGGAGTCCAGCACCGAAAACAGTTTGCGGATTTCTGCTTGAGTTAAGGGAGGTAATCCGCTAACCGCAATATCCCAGCCGACTATTATTTCCCTGACAACTAGAGCTTTTTGCTCTTCCGAAGTTGGTAGTCCATCTGCAAGAATGACTGGTGTCAGCTTCGACAATATTCCGCGGTCTGCCGGAGTTAAAAACTCAAAGTCATGCCCCAATCCGTCTGGCGCAGGTGGAATTTCCGGAGATGAGTAACAAGATTCCAAGGCCAGCACAGTAATTGCGCTGAGCGTACTTTGCTTTAATAAGTTTCTGCGTGTGAGCATCTTGATTAAACCTGTTTGCTTCTTTTAGCCTCCTGCCAGAGCGCTTCATATTCAGCAAGACTTGTCTCTTCCGGAATTTTACCTGCTTCAGCCAACCGTTTTTCAATAAAGCGGAAACGGCTTTCAAATTTATTATTTGAGCTGCGTAAAGCTAATTCCGCATCAACTTTAAGATGACGTGCCAGACTGACAACGCTCAGTAAAATATCACCAAGTTCTTCTTCAACCAACTCTTTAGAAATTTCTTTTTCATCAAGTTCACTGCGTAATTCAAGAATTTCTTCATTTATTTTTTCAAAAAACGGTTCAATTTCCGGCCATTCAAACCCTGCTTTTGCAGCTCGTTTTCCAAGTTTTTCTGCCCGCATAAGTGCCGGAAAGGCCAAAGCAACATCATCAAGAATACTGGGTACAGCAGCACCTCGAAGCTGAGCTTTTTCTGCACGTTCACGCTTTTTCTGCGCTTCCCATTCATCACCGTGAAATTGCCTTGTACGTTGCCCCTCTTCGCCAAAAACGTGAGGATGCCTGCGGATCATTTTGTCCGCAATACTTTGTGCTACTTCGTCAAAATCAAAATCACCGGATTCTTCAGCCATACGGGAATGAAAGACGATCTGCAGCAGCAAATCACCCAACTCTTCCTTGAGCGAAGACATGTCATTGCGTTCAATTGCGTCAGAGACTTCATAAGCCTCCTCAATCGTGTACGGTGCGACGCTGGCAAAAGTTTGCTCACGGTCCCACGGACAGCCTTCAGTCGGATGCCGTAATCGCGCCATCACGTTTATTAAATTTTCAACAGGGGTTGTTTTTTTCATACGGAGTACTGTCTGCTCATATTTCCCAGGACCACGGCAATAACTTTTCCGGACTGAATTCCCGAATCAACGCCCTGGCCAGAATCAAACCTGGATCAAGGAAAAATGTCCCGCCGATTTTCCTTTCCGGAAGTCCCAGCGGAATTTCGGTGCAGCCTAAAATAATGGCTTGTACACCTTGTTTTTCCAGGATCTCCACACCCTCCAGTAAAACCTTTCTGGCTTCTGAAGTTACAGGATGAGCCTGAACTTTGATACCATATTCAGGATTAAAAAGCGCTTCATTATGTAAATGCTGTTGCTGCGCTTCGTTGAGAGTCCGGACTTGATAACCAGAGGCACTAAGAAATTCCGGATAAAATCCTGCTTTCCACGTTCCAATTGTAGATAACACTCCAACCGTTTTTACTTGGGGACAGCTTTCCTGAATGAAAGCAATTGTTTCAGCAATCATGTCTAGGATTTTAAGGTGATTTCCGGATTGCTTCATTTCTTGAAGAAAGACATCACGGATCGCCGGAGCATGTGCGGTGTTGCACGGAATCCCAGCGACACTTGCACCGAGGGTATTTAAATCACTTAAGTTGCGGGAAATTGCGTGGGCCGGATTGCTGGTGATTTCACCTAAGAGAAAACGTGTGCGGTCTTCTATTTGATCCGGAGTGGAAATGAGTAGAGTAGGCAGATAATCCTGATCGTTTTCTGCTCTTGTCTGCTGTAGTATTTTTTGCGCTAAATCAAGTCCTGCGTATGGACCTGCACCTCCAACGATGCCGATTTTTGCATCA
>JABGPG010000139.1:2849-12702 GCA_018645085.1 Deltaproteobacteria bacterium | reverse complement strand
CGTTTACGTCGTCGGTAATTTTTACCATCTCGGAAACTTTTGCGTCCGCCACCGCCCATGCCTAAATAGAACTCTTTGACATCTTCATTTTCACGTAATTCCTTGCCTTCGCCATCCATCACAACACGTCCATTTTCCAGCACATATCCGTAATCGGCATAACGCAGGGCAATATTTGTGTTTTGTTCTGCCAGTAAAAAACTGACACCTTCACTTTGATTGAGATTTTTGACAATTTCAAAAATTTCCTCAACAAGCTGCGGAGCAAGCCCCATCGAGGGCTCGTCGAGCAAGATCATTTTAGGTTTTGACATCAACGCCCGTCCGATGGCCAGCATTTGCTGTTCTCCTCCGGATGTGTATCCAGCCTGACTGGATCTGCGTTCCTTCAAACGTGGAAAAAAGGCATATGTTTTTTCCAGAGAAGCGGCAATTGCGGCTCGGCCATCCTTTCGTGTATATGCACCTGTCAATAAATTTTCTTCCACTGTCAGATGTTCAAAAACATGTCTGCCTTCCATCACCTGAATGCAACCGCGGGTTACTAATTCATTTGGTGAAAGATCATGTACCTCAACATCATCAAACTGAATGCTGCCTTTAGTAACTGCTCCACGCTCTGCCTGAAGAAGATTGGAAATAGCTTTAAGCGTAGTTGATTTACCGGCACCGTTTGCGCCGAGGATTGCAACTATACGTCCCTCAGGCACTTCAAGGGATACGCCTTTGAGCACGAGGATCACGTGATCATAGATCACTTCGATGTTGTTGACTTGCAGCATATTTAATACTCAAAACGGAATCGCAGCAGGTCGGATCAGGTACAACCATAACCCGACTTCTGCTGTGATAAATATGTTTGTCGGATCAGGCAGAACCGTAATCCGACAGACGATTAGTTACAATTGGAACGTGGTGTAATACCATTTTCCTTGGCGTAAGCCGCAGCTGATGATTCAATCATCGGACGAGTTACGTCATACATTGGAGAATACCACTTGGAAGGGTTACCCCAGTTTTTACCGTCCCATTCGTGAATGAGCAGACTATTGGCTCCTTCGTGATTGGCACAAGTAATTTTAAGAGGTTTCATGAATCCGCCCAAGCCCATTTCATTCAAACGTGCACTGGTCAAATTAACATGTTCATAACCCCAGGCCAATTGCTTACCGTTGATTGCAATATTACCGTACTTCTTTTGTGCGGCACGAATTGCTTCAGTAAAAATTACACCCTGCACAAGTGCGCGGTTGTATAATACTTCACCAACTACACTCTTCTCACCAGAACCATTTCCGGCTCCATAAACTTTTGCGAGAATATCTTTATGTAATTGGTAATTTTTCCCAATTGTATGAAAACCAGCAGCTTTGTAGCCAACTGATGCAGCACCTGCTGGACGAGTATCATTTTCGGAAGCAGACCACCAGTTACCGATAATTTTGGAAACAGGATAGCCAATTGCTTTTGCTTCTTTAATGGAAGTTTGAGTCATCACGCCCCAACCAAAAACAATGGTGTAGTCAGGTTTTGTCTGACGTCCAATTTTAAGCCAGGTGGATTTTTGCTCGAGTCCCGGATGGTTGACCGGATACTTGAGAAACTTGAATCCATATTTAGCGGACAGAGCCTCCAATGTTGGGATTGGCTCTTTACCATAAGCACTGTTGTGATAGACGAGAGCGATTTTCTTACCTTTTAAATTGTTCAGGCCACCTATTTGATCACCGATATATCTAGTTATGGCAGTCACCTGACTCCAATAAGTCATCGGTGCGGTGAAGACATGGCTGAAAACACGTCCATCCGACGCGTCAGTCCGTCCATATCCCATTGAATGCAAAACCATCCCATCGGCTTCAGTTCGTGGCACTAGAGCATATGTTACTCCGGTTGAAAGCGGGAAAACTGCAACGCCCATCTGGCCGTTTTTACTTTTGATTCGCTCATAACATTCCACACCGCGGTCGGTGTTATAACCAAACTCACATGTTTCCCAGTCAAGCATCACACCGTTCACCCCGCCGGTGGCATTTACGTACTTGAAATAATCACGGAAACCCTGATCAACAGGAATTCCACCAGGAGCATAAGGTCCTGTTGTGTAAGTCAGCATCGGAACATAAATTTTTTCCGCTGCCTGAGCCAGTCCTGTCAGACTGAACACGACTCCAACAATCATCACAATCGTGATTTTTTTTACCAAATTATTCATTTTCTCTCCTTTTTTCTTGTTTGAGAAATACGCTGGTTTTGTCATCAAATCCAGCAATTATCATCCACCGTACAGCAACTCATCTGCAGATGAGACGGAATACCGTGGACGCGATTAACCCGGTTGGTGAATATCCCAACCCGGCAATACAGTCAATACGGAAACGGCCAAAGTCTTAGTTTCTCTTTAGCAATCCCCCATAAACGAGCCAAACCGTGTGGTTCCACAATCAGGAAAAACACAATCAACGCGCCAAAAACCATAAATTCAATATGCGTTACCAATGAACCCGACAACTTTAAGCCTAACATCGCCGGTGCAGAATTGAGAAAAATTGGCAGTACCACAATAAATGCCGCACCAACAAATGAACCCAGGATAGAACCCAAACCACCGATGATAATCATGAATAGAATTTTAAAAGACTGATTAATTTCAAAAGCCAACGGTTCCACAGTTCCGGTATATAAAAAAGCCCACAATGCGCCGGCAATTCCACAATAAAAAGAACTGACTGCAAAAGCAGAAAGTTTTGCTTTCAACGGTGAAATACCAATAATTTCTGCAGCAATATCCATGTCACGCATTGCCATCCAGGAACGGCCAATGTGCCCCCTGATAATGTTCCTTGCGGCCAAGGCCAGAACTATGACGAGTGTCAGGGTAAAGAAATACTGGGTGAGATTGGTTGCTTGGGTACCGGTGATGTAATAGTCTCCGAACAATTTAATAGGAGGCGGAGAAATAACTCCTGAACTGGAATAGTTGGTAAACCACGGTACTCTATTAAAAAGCCACAACAAAAAGAACTGTGCCGCTAAAGTAGCCACCGCTAGATAAAAGCCTTTGATCCGTAAACTTGGTATGCCGAAAAACATGCCCACTGCCGCAGTAATTAAACCTGCCAGAAACAACACGAAAACTATATGCATGTCGGGAAATGAAGTTGCCAACTTGAACGCGGAAAACGCACCACAGGCCATAAAACCACCTGTACCTAAACTGAGTTGTCCCGCATATCCTGTTAAAATATTGAGTCCAAGCGCGGCAAGTGAAAAGATGAAGAACTGTAGAAAGATTGAATTCAGCCAGTAATCATTTGCAACCATCGGGATCACTATGTAGGCAAAAGCTACCAACGCCATCACGAAAAAACGGTCCTGTGCAATGGGCAACAGTGCCTGATCTGACTTGTATGAGGTTTTAAATTGTCCAGCTTCTCTATAAATCATAGCAAATTTGTTTTAATTAATTTTATGACAGCTTCGTAATAACTCGGAAACTCAATATTTGTCATTTCGACTGTAGAGAGAAATCTTTTATCAGCGACCACTCACTCTACTAACAAGAAGATCTCTCTCTACGTTCGAGATGACAAGAGATACTTTCGAAATGATTGTGTTGAACTCAAGCTATTAACGATTACAGTATTTTTATCTATTAAACCCGTTCAATTATTTTTTCGCCAAACAATCCCTGAGGTCTGAACAAGAGGAATATAAGTGCTACTACATATGCGAACCAGTCTTCGATCGCACCACCCATTGCTTCACCCCAGTAAACCTCTGCTATTTTTTCTCCGGAACCAATAATCAGTCCGCCGATAATTGCACCCGGAATTGAGGTAAATCCGCCGAGTATCAGCACCGGCAGTGCTTTAAAGGCGATCAATGCCAAGGTAAACTGTACACCCAACTTGGAGCCCCAAAGGATTCCTGCGGCAAGCCCAACAATACCGGCGACTGACCAGACTATGGTCCAAATTGTTTTTAATGGAATTCCGACTGACAATGCTGCTTGATGATCATCTGCAACTGCACGCAGAGCACGGCCTATTTTGGTTTTGGTGAAAAATCCTGCTAACAAAGCTACCAGCAAACTACAGACAACCGCAGAGAATACATCAAATTTGTTGATATACAGTCCGGTCATTTCTGCAAGATCCATAAAGGGTTCATTGGGAATACCAATGTCCAGAGGACGTACCTCACTCCCCCAGATAGTTTGTCCGAATCCATCCAGAAAATACGTTATGCCGATTGTGGCCATGAAAAAAATAATTGGATCCTGATTGACCAATGGACGTAGAACAACCCGCTCTATTGTGAAGGCAACCCCAATCATCACCAATGCAGCAAGTATCAGAGCCAACCAGGGGTTCACTCCCAGTTCCCAGAGCCCCACAAAAGTTAACGCGGCAAATAAAACCATTGCACCCTGCGCAAAGTTAAAAACACCGGATGCTTTATAGATGAGTACAAAGCCCAAAGCAACAAGTGCATACATCACTCCTGCCATTAAACCACTTACCAGCACCTCCACAAAAAAGAGAGGTGCATCGTAAATCATTACGAACGGGTCTACAAAAAATGCCTGAAACATAGAATTTTATTTAAGCTAAATTTTTCAACATATCAATGTGGTACTCCCAAATATGCATCAATCACATCCTGATTCGCACGAACCTCATCCGGAGATCCGTCAGCCAGTTTTTTTCCATAATCCAAAACTACAACACGATCCGAAATATCCATTACCACACCCATGTCATGTTCAATCAAGGCGATTGTAGTTCCGTATTGATCATTCACGTCGAGGATGAAACGGCACATGTCCTGTTTTTCTTCAATGTTCATCCCAGCCATTGGTTCATCAAGCAGCAACAATTCCGGTTCCATTGCTAGTGCCCGACCTAATTCAACACGCTTCTGCAATCCGTAAGGCAGGCGTCCGACAGGTGTACGGCGAATGGCTTGTATTTCCAGAAAATCTATAATGTCTTCCACAAATTCCCTGTTTTCCATTTCCTCTTTTCGTGCAGGTCCAAGATACATTGCCTGCCAGAACAAGTTGCGTTTCATGCGGATAATGCGTCCTGTCATAATATTATCGAGGGTTGACATACCCTTGAAAAGAGCTACATTCTGAAAAGTACGGGCAATCCCCTGTACTGCTGCTTCATGGGATCTCATCTGCTTACGATGCACACCTTTATAAGTAATCTCTCCCTCTTGCGGATGATAGAATCCATTAATTACATTCAGCATGGAAGTTTTCCCCGCACCATTCGGCCCGATGATGGCAAAGACTTCTTTTTCGCGTATGCTAAAACTAATGTCAGTCAGCGCTTTCACACCACCAAATGACAAACTAATATGGTCTACGCTCAACAGTGTTTCGCCAATTTTTCTTTCCATGGACTCCATTTTTTTATATTTGGAATTTATGCAGCAAGTGTGTGAACATGGGATTTTATACGTACGGATTCACGAATCTGCAAATCTGCGTGTACATTACCGGTACGGCCATCTTCAAAAGTCATTTGTGAATCGATTTCACAATGTGTCTGTTGAGGGTCATCCAACGCGGTAATTAAGACAGCATATTTTTCTGCAACAATTCTGCGTCGCACCTTACGGGTACGGGTAAGTTCTCCGTCATCTGCATCCAGTTCTTTATGCAACAGCAAATATCTTTTGATTTGTGAACCACTGAGCTTTTCATCACGTGCCAAATCCGCGTTAACACTTTCAACACATTCCTGCAGTAGATCATAGACTTCATCTCTTGCGGAAAGATCAGTATATCCGGAATATGCTAAATTCCTGCGTTCAGCCCAGTTACCAACTGCTTCTATGTCAATACAGATAAACGCTGTAGCATAATCTTTTTCATCTCCGAAGGCGACTGCTTCCTTGATGAAAGGGAAAAATTTGAGTTTATTTTCTATATACTTAGGCGCGAACATGCTTCCATCTGTCATCCGGCCTACGTCTTTTGCTCTGTCAATAATTTTCAAGTGCCCATCTTCATCAAAAAAACCTGCGTCTCCGGTTGCCACCCAGCCTTCTGCGTCTTTTGTATCAGCAGTCGATTCCGGATTTTTGTAATAAGAATGAAAGACTCCCGGACTACGGTAAAACACTTCATTGTTATCTGCCAAACGCAGTTCCACTCCAGGATATGCAGTTCCTACAGTATCTGCTTTTACTTGACCGTCAGGCTGAGCACAGATAAAAACCGAGGCTTCTGTCTGTCCGTAAAGTTGCTTGATATTGATTCCCAGTGAACGGAAAAACTCAAATATTTCAGGGCCAATAGCTTCTCCTGCAGTATAAGCAAGTCGGGTTCGGCTTAAACCCAGGTTATTTCTTAAAGGTCCATAAACCAGAATTTGCCCGATGCTGTAAAGTAATTTTTCTGAGAATGATACCGCTTTTCCGTCCAGAATCCGGATTCCGACAGATTTTGCCAGTTCCATAAAATAATTAAACATGGAGCGCTTAATTTTACCTGCGTCTTCCATGCGTATCATTACTTTTGTCAGTACAGTTTCATAAATTGCCGGCGGGGCGAAATAATAGGTAGGACCGATTTCCTTGAGATCCGTCATCACAGTTTCAGGATTCTCAGGACAATTCACACAAAAACCAATGACGTAAGCCTGCGCTAAAGAAAAGATGTTGTCACCAACCCAGGCCATTGGTAAGTAGGCCAGTACCTCTTCATCAGAGGTGAGGTTATCAAAATCAATACTGTTGCGTGCCGTTATGATGAGATTGTCTGCAGTTAGAACTACTCCTTTTGGTTTGCCAGTAGTTCCGGAAGTATAGAGGAAGATGGAAATGTCACTACCCTGACCCTGCTCAAGTTCTTGCAGAAAATAATCAGGATTTTCACCGTGAAAAGCACGTCCTGTTTGTTGTACATCTTTATAGTAGAAGACAAATTCTTGCGTATAGTCACGCATTCCGCGGGGTTCCTCGTAGCAAATATACTCGAGGTGCGGTAAACGGTCTTTTATTTCAAGGAGTTTGTCGGTCTGTTCCTGGTTCTGTACGATTGCAAATTTAGCATCTGAGTTTTCCAGTACATAAACCATTTCTTCTGCGACAGAGTCCTGATAAAGCGGAACCGGAATTCCACCTAAGGCTTGCGCGGCTACCATAGACCAGTAAAGACGTGGTCGATTATCGCCGATTACTGCAAGTTTGTCGCCTCTTTTAAAACCAAGTTTTGCCAGTCCACAAGCCAGGTTACGTACCTCTTCGGCTACCTCCGACCATGTCCATGACTGCCAAAATCCTAAATCCTTGTGCCTGTTTGCAGGACTATTTCCTCTTCGCCTTGCATGATCCAACAATAACTTAGGAATCGTATCCAGCTTTTTGTCTATTCTTGCTGTTTCTGTCACTTCAGTCCTTCACTTAAATTAGTTCCTAAGTAAAACATAGACATCTTTAATTAATAGCAATTACAAGATTAGTAGATATTTTCTTGACAAGTACTTTTTTCTTAATTTATGTAAAATCAGTGCTGAGCATAGCCGAAACAATTGAAGCATGAAAAAGACACCAAGCCATAAATTGTCGTCTTTAAGCATACTAAAGCGTCACAAAAAGATAACTGGGAAAATAACCAGGTAAAATTACGAAGTGCTTTAAGCCTTACTTCTAGCGTTTCTTAATATAATAGAAACTTTTTTCACATTTAAATCAAGAAGTTTTTTCAACCTGCTATATATGTATCTTTTGCAAGAAAAGATATCAAACATCACATTTCAAAAATAAAAAGTATTGACTATTGTTACAGGACGCGATATTTTAGATTTTTTTTTCAAATCGACATTATCAGTAATGATTACTGAAATGCCGTTTTTTTTAACTTAAAAAACAGGGGAAGTAAAATGAAAAACTTATTCAAAAAATTTATCCTGAGTACGAGTTTGTTGGGATTGCTGGCATTACCGGCATTCGCGGCAGAGTGTCCTCGCGGAGATTTAGACAAGCGCTACTGTGACGTAAACGGTGATTTGGTAGCAGACACGCCGACAGATTCCAGCAAATTAGTGGATCCTAGCACTTTGATTTTTGCCTACACTCCGGTCGAAGATCCAGCTGTATACAAAGGAGTATGGGCCGATTTTCTAGTACACATGGAAAGTGTTACTGGGAAGAAAGTAGTCTTTTTTCCAGTACAGTCCAATGCTGCTCAAATAGAAGCCATGCGTTCCGGACGCTTACACATTGCTGGATTCAACACAGGTTCCAATCCACTTGCAGTCAATTGTGCAGGATTTGAGTCTTTTGCAATTATGGCCAGTTTAACTGGGCATTTCGGCTATGAGATGGAAATCATCACCTATCCCGGAAGTGGTATCAATAAAGTAGAAGACATCCGTGGAAAAACTTTGGCTTTCACCTCTCCAACTTCGAATTCCGGTAAAAAAGCTCCGTCTGCGATTTTGAAGAGCAAATTCGATATGATTGCAGACCGGGACTTTGAGCCGGTTTACTCCGGTAAACATGACAACTCAATTCTTGGTGTTGCAAACAAGGATTATGTGGCAGCTTCAATTGCAAACTCTGTTAAATCACGGATGATCAAAAGAGGTGTGATCAAAGAAGGGGACGTGATTACCATTTACAAGTCACAGACTTTCCCGACTACAGGTTTTGGATATGCACACAATCTGAATCCAGCATTGAAGGCGAAAATCCAAGCAGCTTTCTTCAGCTTCCAGTGGGACAAGCCAGACTGGGCACAGAAGAAGATGGTGCCGACTTCCCTGAAAGAGGAATTTTCAAAATCCAAAGAAGGGCAGTTCATTCCAATCAGCTATAAAACACATTGGGCTGTTATTCGTACCATTGACAAAGCAAACGGTGTTTCTTACGCTTGCAAATAATTACCTCATCGGTTCCAATGGAGGATCCGCTACCGGAATTTTTCTATTGGAACCGAACACGCTCCTGCGTGATAAAAAAACTATATGCTTGAAATAAAACAACTCGTAAAAAAATATAAGACTGGTGACGTTGCCTTAAATGGCGTGGACCTAAAAGTTGAAAAGGGTCAGGTGATGGCACTCATCGGACCTTCCGGTGCAGGAAAAAGCACCTTGATCCGTTGCGTAAATCGGCTTGAAACTCCAACATCAGGAGAAATCTGGCTCAATGGCGAAAATATCGTAAAATTGCGTTCCGGAAAATTACGTAAAGCCCGCAGGAACATGGGTATGATTTTTCAGGAATATGCCCTCGTTGAACGACTGACTGTCATGGAGAATGTACTGTCCGGACGACTGGGATATGTTGGATTCTGGCGAAGTTATTTGCGGAAATTTCCGCAAGCGGATGTTCAGGCAGCGTTCAGACTATTAGAAAAAGTTGGGCTGGAAAAGATGGTCAACAAACGTGCAGATGAACTTTCCGGAGGTCAACGTCAAAGAGTCGGTATCGCTCGTGCTTTAATTCAAAATCCGGATATTTTGCTGGTTGATGAACCAACCGCAAGTCTTGATCCAAAAACCTCACGACAGATTATGCGGCTCATCACAGAATTATGTGAAGAACAGCAACTCGCGGCAATCATTAATATTCACGATGTGGCTTTGGCGCAGATGTTTGCCGAACGTATCGTCGGTTTACGAGAAGGTAAAATCGTTTACGACGGTTCTCCGGATGATTTAAAACCTGATGTGCTTACCGAAATTTATGGAGAAGAAGATTGGACTGCAGTGCGGAAACGTAAAGCAAAAAAAAGTACGGATTCAGAAGTTGATGACGAATCCGTTTCTGCAGAACACATGGCGGAAATGTTGTAATTATGAGTCAAGAATCCTCAACGCCAAATTCC
>JABGPG010000139.1:0-2749 GCA_018645085.1 Deltaproteobacteria bacterium | reverse complement strand
AACACATGGCGGAAATGTTGTAATTATGAGTCAAGAATCCTCAACGCCAAATTCCGCAGCACTTCCTGAATCATGGAGTCCTCCGCCCTTGATCAAAAGTCCGCTTTTACGCTGGGCTTTGCTGCTTGGAATTGTGCTCTATTTGTACTTGTCCGTCGGATCACTTGAAATAAACTGGAGCCGTATTTATGCCGGACTCGACCGTGGAGCAAAATTTGTTTATGGCTTCATGAATCCAAACTTCGCTGGACGCTGGACAGATATCAGTGAAGGTATGATTGAAAGTCTGGTGATGACAGTTACTTCGACTGCAATCGGCATCGCTATTTCAATTCCAATCGGTTTTGGCGCAGCCAGTAATCTCGCACCTTTACCTGTTTATTTGTTTTGCAGAGGAATCATTGCGCTTTCACGTAGTTTTCAGGAAATCATTGTTGCCATCCTCTTTGTGGCGATTTTCGGTTTTGGACCACTGGCCGGAGTGCTGACGCTTTCTTTTGCGACAATCGGTTTCCTTTCCAAATTGCTTGCGGAAGATATTGAAAGTATCGACAGAAGCCAGGCAGAAGCGGTAAAAGCAACGGGCGCACCCTGGTGGCAATGGATTAATTTCGGAATTCAACCACAGATAATGCCGCGTTTAATTGGACTTTCGTTGTACAGACTTGACATAAATTTCCGTGAATCCGCGGTTGTCGGACTGGTAGGTGCAGGAGGAATCGGTGCAACACTCAACACAGCCTTTGACCGATACGAATACGACACCGCCGCCGCAATTCTAATTTTGATCATTGGTATCGTCATGCTCTCAGAATATATTTCCGGTTACATCCGTGCGGGAGTGCAGTGATGGCTGAAACACTTTCTTCCACACCAAAAGTCTGGCAGCTCAGAAACCGCAACCAGCAACTCCTTTCATGGTTCATTTGGTTGCTTGGAACTGCACTTTTCGTGTACTGCTGGCAGATAGTTTCTGAAAGCACAACCTGGTTTTTTGTCTGGGATGCCCCAAGAATTGCCGCTGATATCGGCGGTCGGATGATACCTCCTCGCTGGAGTTACATCAATGAATTGTGGGAACCACTCTGGGACACCCTAAATATCGCAACAATCGGCACAATGATGGCGATTGTGATGGCAATCCCGATAGCTTTTCTGGCAGCCAAAAACACCACACCAAGTACAAAATTCGTGCGGCCGCTTGCTTTGCTGGTCATAGTTTCTTCACGCTCAATCAACTCCTTGATTTGGTCACTTCTGCTCGTTTCCATCATTGGCCCAGGAGTGGTTGCCGGAATTGTTGCGATTAGTTTACGCTCCATCGGTTTCATTGCTAAACTGCTTTATGAAGCAATTGAAGAAATAGATAAAAATCAGGTTGAAGCAATTTCTGCCACTGGAGCAAGCGGACTGCAGACACTTGTTTTCGGAATTGTCCCACAGATACTTCCGGCTTTTGCCGGCATCACTGTTTTCCGCTGGGACATTAACATTCGCGAATCCACTGTGCTCGGTCTCGTTGGGGCAGGAGGTATCGGCCTTCAGTTAAATGCCTCCCTCAATGTTCTGGCCTGGCCGCAAGTTACGCTGATCCTCATTCTCATTTTGCTCGCAGTTATCTTCAGCGAATGGATCTCAGCCAAAGTGCGTCACGCCATCATTTGAGCAGCGTGTTGTCATGCAGCCTCTTGCCAATTTCACTCAAAATGCCCTCCGCAAAATCCGCTTTGTCCTAACCGACATTGACGATACTTTGACTGAAAACGGTCGTCTTCCTGCAAAAAGTTATCAAGCCCTCGAAAATCTTCAGCAAGCGGGATTAAAAGTGATTCCCATCACCGGACGTCCTGCAGGCTGGTGTGACCATATTGCCCGCATGTGGCCTGTGGATGGAATTGTTGGTGAAAACGGTGCATTATATTTCCTTTATGATTCCGCCAAACGTAAAATGAAGCAACGCTACTGGAAAGATGAAAGCGAAAGAGCCTTTGACCGTAAACGGCTGGAACAACTCCGGAAGCAGATTTTAGCTAAAGTTGAAGGCTGCGCTGTTGCTTCCGATCAAGCTTTTCGTCAAGCTGATCTGGCGATTGATTTTTGTGAAGATGTACCAGCACTTTCAAAATCTGCGGTTACACAGATTGTGAGCATCTTTGAACAAGCCGGTGCGCTTGCAAAAGTCAGTTCCATTCACGTCAACGGCTGGTTCGGTGATTATGACAAACTAACAATGACAAGAATTATGTTAGCAGAATGCTTTCAACTTGAGATGGATTCTGCACAGGAGCAAATTGTCTTTTGCGGAGATTCACCGAATGACTCGCCAATGTTCGGATTTTTTGAAAATTCAGTTGGTGTGGCCAATGTTTTGGATTATACCGAAGATTTGGAACAACAACCTTGCTGGATCACAAAAAATAGAACCGCTTCAGGATTTGTGGAACTTGCAGAAACAATCCTTAACGCACATTCCGCTAGTTAAAGCTGACGCTGCACTAAACCCTGCTCAATTCGATTGGTTTAAACTCCTTCCGTGGCTCTGCCGCGGAAGGAAAAAGTGGTGTCATCTCGAACGAAGAGCGAGATCTTAATAATATCAGTGCTAACATAAAATAGATTTCTCCCTCTGGTCGAAATGACAAATTATCGGTTTCGGAGTATTTGCGAAGCCAACAACAATGAAAATATATCAACTTATGTAGGCCGGGTTAGGCAAAAGCCGTAACCCGGATAATCGCTTTATTAAACT
>JABGPG010000290.1 GCA_018645085.1 Deltaproteobacteria bacterium | reverse complement strand
TGCACTACAGCCGCATGCTGGATTCTTCTGTAACTGCGCTTGATCAAGGTGCTGATTTTTTGCGGGAAGTTTTCGTTAGTTGAAGCGAATATCTTAAGACAATGTCACTAGTTTCTTATTATAACGTGAGATACGAACGGCGACCAAAAGCAATTCTTTTCAATGGGATGTTCTGCTTGATTTTAGTCATGCTTGATGAACCTGTAAAAAGTCTCAGAAACGTGTCATATCGAGAGAAGCGAGAAATCTGGTTTAGGTTAAGCACTGATATTATTAAGATCTCTCTCTTCGTTCGAGATGACAAATAATTAGTTTAGGAGTTTATACGCAGCCATCACGTATATCTTGAATATTACTATTTATTTCAGCTTGTTGCATGATTATTAGGTTGAGCTCTCGGCATTTTTTCTTAAACAACATTTTTTATATTTCTTCCCGCTTCCACATGGACAAGGATCATTTCTACCAACCTTAGATTCTGGGAGAACAAAGGTCGAGTTAGTGTCCTGTGGATCATTAGCAGACGTCCAACCAAACATTGGTGATGGTGTTGATCGATTCACACGAAGTCCTAATCTAATTTCTACTTCTTCGATGTCTCCTATAATATTATATTCAACACATTCATTTTGAAAGGCCTCTCTAATAACATCAATTGAACTTACTGCTTCGAGTTTTACAAGATAACTGATCAAAAAACCATTCAAAGCTTCATTATTATGAAAATATTCTGCCAACTGCTTTGTTAATATCTCAACGCAAATTTCTCGGCTCTCTGGATGTTCATTACCAATATTTGTGATGCCATTGGCCACACAGATCCTAGCATAAAGTCCATATCCTGTTGAAAGATAGGAAGATAATTCAGGGATCGCTTGTGGGCCAATCAGCACAAAAACTTTTGGATACTCTTCGCTCACCCAATCATCATCTTCATCATCAATTCGATAGACTTGTTCTAGTAAAGGTTTAACTGCTTCAAAAGCTTGAAGTTGTCCTAAGACTCGCCAGGCATGGATTGTAGACCACACCTCCTCACTTTCTGAATCAGCATTAAGTAAATCTTCATCAACCATCATCCGTATCAATTCAGGGATATGCTCAGAAGAAAATCCCAATTCTAAATAATTTGGCCACTTACTCGAATTTGAACGACAATCTCCTTGAGTCAACAACTGACTGACAGGATTTTCATAGTTATATTCACTCATAAGACTTTAACTATTGATGTTTTAAAGTTCAGAAATAGAATTTGTTTTGGGGGCGCAAAAAAATGAAAGGGAATAGCTCTGCTAGGTCGTATTAATTTCGAGGTTCATCTGCCGCATTAATTCATAGCAAAGTAACGCAGAAAAGCGGTTAAGTGCAACGACTTGTCAAGTGTTTTGTTGAATTGCCCACCGTGCTTCAATAGTATCTGCGGATAAATCAGCACCGCAATCCCACTCTATAAAATATCCTCCATTGATAACTCGCATAAACTCCTGTTGATTCTTCAAAACAACAAATGCATCATATTCGAAATAAGGAGTCACATCAAAAGTACCGGTACGTCCATCCTCAGCATGGATTTGCAAAGTATAATTAGAGTTAGGGGTAACTTTTGTAATTATCATTGATCCAGTCCTCGAATTGGAAAAGGTTTTTTACCATTGACTGCTAACTCCCAATTTGCCGATAAATCTTCTTGATGTATTTCAATCCAAGCAACAACAAGCTTATGTTTTTAATCAATTTTAAGTTGTTTTATCTTTTAATTCTTTTAATACATGATGAACCGGTAAAATGTCATTATGACACCAATGTTCGTCATTCCCGCGAAAGCGGGAATCCATTATTTCAGATTCTTACAAGTTCCTGGATTCCCGCTTTCGCGGGAATGACAACTAATTACGAAGCCATAATACATTACACTGCTTTAAAGCGTAAACCATGAAGCTTCACAAAATATTTATGTGTGCCAATTAACATTTTCATCTTTATTTGTCTTTTGACAACAATGATGATGATTCAGTAACTATTTCGAGAGCACATACAGTTTTTTCATATTCTTCAGTTCGCAATCCTAATTCCATTTGCATCTTTTTACTTTTGTGAAGCTAATGTCGCACTCACCTAATTAGCAAAATGGGCTTATCAAATTTACTGTGCCCGTTGTATCTAATTAATAGGTGTATTTTCAAAACGAGCTATTTACATTCTACAAACATTTTATTACGACCTCGAACAACCATATATGAATTACCAATAGGCATTATCACGGTATTCGGGTTGTTGTTTCTATCTAGAAATATGTAGCCTCCCGGACATACTTTAGACGCTTCTTCATAGCACTGTTCAATTACTGCGCTACCACATGATATAAGATATGCCTGTGAACCATTAGGTCCTTGAATAGACTTAGAAGTTGCACAACCGGATATCAACAGCGTTACCTGTAAAAAAAATAAATTTTTTCATTGCTTTCTCCTTTCTTCCTTTTCCGGATAAAATAATGGATTCAGAAGCATGGAATGTTAACATCTAACAAATTATTATCAGTCAATTAGCTCGAAGAACTAGTTAATGCTTAGATTATCAGGCAAACTGACCTTGATAAAGATATTCAGGCAAATTGAGATGTTAAGTAAAATCTTGGATATTCAGGAATAATAGATTGAAAAGCTTAAAAAGTCGAACTTTTACGATTTCGGAGCATGATTTAAATTTTCCAGCAATTCGAAATTTAAGCACCGTCAAGTTTAAAGGTCGCCAGTACCGCTCTGTGATCAGAAGGATAATTTGCAAAGGCAATGTCAGAAGTCTCAGTAGCTTCACCAAGACGTTGAACGTTTTTCACCTGCACTTTTTTCCCGGCGAAGTAAATAAAATCAATCCGGTCATGCGGATCCGCTACGGATGGATTTGGAGAATCCGGATAAGTCCCAGCCGGCCAGGTAAAACCCGGAACCTTCACTGGGTCAGGAAATAATTCACGGAAGGCATCTTTTAAACCAATTTTGCTAACTTGCATTGAGGTCGGGTAAGCCACCTTGATGGGATAGATTCCAGCTTGTGCTGCTTCTTCCGTCCAGTCGAGATGAGACGGTTCGTTAAAATCTCCGGTAAAAAAAACTGGTTCTTCAAAATGAAGAATATTTTTAATATCCCAGAGCACTTTGTTGACTTCCGTTTCATGGCCAATACGGGCGGAAAGAATCGCTTGCTCTTCCGCATCCGGAGCTTTCGGATCAATCGCTTCGCCTTCAAAAAAATCAACATTCATCAACTGATACGGCACATAAGGGTAATGCCAGAGGTGTGTATTGAACATCCAGACTTTCTCTCCGGAAGGCAGTTTAACCTGAACTCCGGAACCTCCGGGAGACTGTGCTGTAATAGGGAAACGACTCAAGGTGGATTGCCCTGCTTGTTGAGTCCAGCGTGCGCGAAGCTTGTTTCCTTTGGCGCCAAATTCTTCCAGTGCGTCCAGTACAGCGTGACGCACATAGGAGAAGCCCAGTGCTTTTGCTATCTCCGGAGTCTGGTCTTCATATTCTCGGTTGACATTTTCTTGAATACCAACCAAATCTGCGCCGGATTTCCGGATCACTTCAATGGTTTCTTCCAGCGGTTGCTGATGTCCGCCCCAGAAAATGTTATAACTTAAAACCTTTAAGTTTGTGTTGGACATAATTAATGATGATGCTGTGAAAAATCTTCATTTTAGCACTTTTGTACTTTTAGTAAATTAAAAAAACTCGTAACTATTCACTGTTCTCCTAGTTACGATGCTCCGCCACGTAACCCTGATTGTGTGGCTCCGCCACCCGAAACACAGCTTGCTCAGAATCGACAGGCACAGAGGAACGGGGCAAACATGCGGTTGCTCGAGAGGCGGAGCCTCAACCACTGCATTCCGCGGCAGAGCCACGGAACGAGAGAATGCCAAATTATTGGTTTCAGGAGTATTACGAAAGTTTCAAATCTGATGGTCAAGTTAATAGTTGTCATTCCCGCTTTCGCGGGAATGACAAAAAAGTATACCCTTTAGATTATTTACGGCTTCATCAAATCTGATAAGCCGAAAAAGTTTTCTTTACATAAATATTACTTCAATAAGATTTACGGAGAATGTTGACAAGCGAAAATATGTCCGGAAGCAGGCGTTTGCAAAGGTGGACGCTCATTGCTGCAAATCTCCGGAATGGCGACCGGACAGCGTTCCACGAAAGGACATCCGCGTTCGGTTATTTTTACCTCTCTGGCAATTCCGGCTTTTGCTTCACGTGTGGTAAGAGTTTTTTCCAGCCAACCTTGTTTCATTTCCGGAACCGAAGAAAGCAGGAGC
>JABGPG010000214.1 GCA_018645085.1 Deltaproteobacteria bacterium | reverse complement strand
AGATTTCAGCATGACTTTTTTTGATCAACCACATCGACGTCAAAATGCTCTTACGGGCGATTGGGTACTTGTTTCACCGCAGCGAACCAAACGACCCTGGCAGGGTAATCGGCATTCTCCTCAAATTGCAAAACTCCCCAACCATGATCCTGAGTGCTATCTTTGTCCGGGAAATAAACGTGCAGTAGGAAAACAGAATCCGGATTACAGAGGTCCGTATATTTTTCAAAATGATTTTCCGGCTCTGCTTCATGAAACAGAATTTATGGAAAGTGAACCACCGCTTTTTCAGGCTCAAGCTGTTTCCGGAAACTGCCGTGTGTTTTGTTTTTCGGAGCGTCACGATCTGACACTTCCGGAACTGGAATTGGGTGCTGTCGAAAAGGTAGTGCAGCTCTGGGTGGAGCAGGTCAAAGAGCTTGGGGGAAAGTATCGCTGGGTGCAGATTTTTGAGAACAAAGGTGAGCAGATGGGCTGCTCCAATCCACATCCTCATGGACAAATTTGGGCAGGTGATTTTCTGCCAAATGAACTCAACAGGGAAGATCAACGGCAGCGTGAATATTTCCAAAGTCACGGTTCTCCGCTTTTAGGTGACTATGTTGCTCACGAACTGAGCAAAAAGGAACGGCTGGTTGAGCAGAACGAACACTGGTTGTCAGTTGTACCATGGTGGGCTGTCTGGCCTTTTGAAACATTGATTCTTCCGAAACGGCATATTTCCGGACTAGAGGAACTTTCCGAAGCTGAACAGTCAGCGCTGGCGGAACTACTAAAGAATCTCCTTTCACGCTACGACAATCTTTTTCAAACCAGCTTTCCTTATTCGATGGGTTGGCACGGAGCGCCGTTTTCTTCAAATTCTAAAGATTCATGGAGACTTCACGCACACATCTATCCACCCTTGCTGCGTTCAGCGAGTATCCGTAAATTCATGGTTGGTTACGAAATGCTTGCAGAAGCTCAGCGTGACCTCACGCCGGAAGAGGCTGCAGGTAGACTCAGGGAGTGCTCCACTCTGCATTACAGCAAGAAGGCGCAATGAACAAAATCGCCATAAAAGTCCAGCAAGCTTTTGAAACACGCTTTGGAAGCAGTCCAACCCACTTGATACGCGCTCCTGGTAGAGTCAACCTGATTGGCGAACACACTGATTACAGCGGAGGTTTTGTAATGCCGCTCGCGCTTGAACAAGCTCATTGGATCGCTGCTCGTCCACGTGAAGATCAAACTGTTGTACTTCATTCTTTGGATTACGATGATTCAACAAAAGTAAATCTTACGGAACCGCAATTACAGTTCAAAGGCTGGCAGAATTATCTGAACGGAGTTGTTTGGGTTTTGCAGGAGGAAAAGTGGCTTCTTTCCGGCTGGGAAGGTGTGATGTCCGGAGACGTACCGCAGGGAGCAGGTCTGTCATCTTCGGCTGCACTTGAGACGGCTCTCATCCGCACCTTTGCTGAATTTTCCGGAATTACCTGGCAGCCGAAAATTGCCGCAAAGCTGGCTCAGCGTGCTGAAAACGAGTGGGTTGGAGTAAGTTGCGGAATTATGGATCAGCTTATTTCTGCGTGCGGTGTTTCCGGACATGCGCTTTTTATTGACTGCCGCAATCTAGATATTCAGCAGGTTCCGCTTCCGGAAGGACTCAGAGTAATTATCCTTGATACAAAAACACGGCGCGGGCTGGTTGATTCTCATTACAATGAACGTCACAGTCAGTGTAAGGAAGCCTCTGCAATTTTGGGAAAAACTATGTTGCGTGATGCAACACTGTCCGACTTGGAGGCGAAAGCAGCCGAAATGGAACCTTTACTCTATCGCCGTGCGAAGCACGTTATCACCGAAAATGAGCGTGTACTTCAGGCAGTGAAAGCGATGCGCTCCGATGATCACCAACTGCTGGGACAGCTCATGCAGGATTCTCACATAAGTTTGCGTGACGACTTTGAGGTTTCCAGCTCAGCTCTGGATGAGATGGTGGAATGTGCACTCACTGCTCCCGGATGTCTGGGTGCAAGGATGACCGGTGCAGGATTCGGCGGTTGTGCAGTTGCTCTAGTAACAGCAGAAAAAGAAGAGGACTTTGTTAACAGTATTCGTGAATGCTACTTCAAGAAAACGAATTTGCAGCCAAACATTATTTCCTGCACACCCGCTGACGGAGCCTCACGTCATGATCCATTAGCTGAGTTGTAATTCGACAATCGTCAGGTAGGAATCGTTCTGCGGATGTTTGAGTCTTACTGTGCAACAAATACAGCTAATCTGCTTTATTTGCTCAGGCGACGGGTCTTTCAGGATTGGTGATCCAATCACTCCATGAACCGGAATAAAGACGTGAATCTCCGAGTTCTGCGTAGCACATGGCAAGGATGTTATGACAGGCGGTAATTCCTGAACCGCAATATGTAACAGCTTGTTCCACAGGGGAACCGTCAAGCAATTCCAAATACATTTTACGCAGTTCTGATTTTGATTTCCAATTGCCGTCTGCATCAAGATTTTCAGCAAACGGAGCTGAGACTGCACCTGGAATATGACCAGCGACAGGATCAAGGGTTTCGTTTTCTCCGCGAAATCTGTCTCTGTTGCGTGCATCAAAGACACGTACTTCCGGATTATCAAAATTGTTCTGGACATCTTCGGCAGTAACTAACCAGTGTTCCCGCAGGCTTGCTTTGAATTCCGCTGTGTCCGGAATAAATATTTCTGCACTGACAGGCCTCTTTTCTTTAAGCCAACGCGGCCAACCTCCGTCCATCACTGCAACCGCATCATGTCCGAGCCAGCGTAACATCCACCAGAGCCGAACCGCATAAGCGCCGCCTGCATCATCATAAATTGCAACTTGAGTCGTGGAACTTATCCCCCATGCTGCAAAAGTTTTGCTCAGCTCCGCAATTTTCGGTAAGGGGTGCCTTCCTGTTTTTCCAGGAATCCGCGGACCTGCGAGGTCATGATTAACATGTGCATACGTTGCTCCTGGAAGATGAGATTCCGCGAATTCGGCTTGTTTTTTATCCGGTTCAGTCAATACATAACGGCAATCGAAAAAACGCCAGTTTGGGTCTTCAAGATGTTCGTTTACAATTTTTGGAGTAATCAGTGAACTGTACATTTTTTTCTGTTGAAAGTGTGTTGAAAGGATTTTCTCTTGTTAAGTTAAAAAGATATGATGAAACCTTAAAAAGTCTAAATGGTATACTGTTTTGTCATTCCCGCGAAAGCGGGAATCCATTTCACGATCAGGACGAGGACAAGCATTTCAGACACTTACACGTTCCTGGATTTCCGTTTTCACGGGAATGACAACTATTTATGAAGCCATCAGCTACAGCTTTTTATTTACGTCCCAAATAGACACCGGAAAGAATCAAGATCACTGCGCCAAGAGTGTTTGCGGAGAGTGTTTCGCCTAAAAACATGACGCCGAATAAAATCCCAAACATGGGAATAATAAAGGCTACATAAGACAGAAAAACCGCACCGGCTCTGAGTATAATGTAATAGCGCATCAAAAAGGCCATACCAGTTGAAACTAGGCCGAGGTGAGTCAAAGCCAAAATACTTTCTGTCTCCAAATGCAAGTTCCAGGGCTGTTCCATTATCAGCCAAAGCGGTAGCACGATTATGGAGGCGCAGACAAAAATTGAGGCACTGACTGAGTCGGCAGTAACACCCTTAATTCGTGCAGCAATAACTCCGGAAATCACATATCCAATTCCGGCAAGTATTACCGCTGATTGTGCGAGGATATTTTCAGTTGATCCAGATAATGCGTTTTCACCAAAAACCAGTAATATACCGGTGAAGCTAATGGCCATGGCCATTAATTGACGCATGCTGAAGTGTTCATGTTCACTAAAATAATGTCCGAGAATAAGCGCGAAGATTGGGTTGACTGCCATCAGGATTGCGGCGAGACTGCTGTCGATTTGCAGTTGCCCCCACGGGACTAGATAGAAAGGCATCAACGTTCCTAAAATTGCCATCCAGAAAATTTTAATCCAGTTCTGCGTTCCACGCGGGAATTGCGTTTTACGCGCAAATGTCAGCAGTAACAAAGCCGCACCCGCGAGTAATATTCTCACGCTCATGACTGTCAAAGGTGTTACTCCATGCAATGCTATTTTGATTGCACCAAAGGATGAACCCCACAATGCGCCCAAAGCAAAGAGCACAATGTAATCTGTCCGGGAAGCTTGTCGAGGCATTATGTTATCTTAATAAAAAGTGGTATTTCAGTGCTGAAGGGCTTCCTGAAATAATTACAAATTTGGTGAATTGCTAAAAAGGTCTGAAATCCACTCTTCTTTTCTCTTTGGCGGTAAAACACAATTTCCGCAAATAATTAGCAATTGAACGGAAGCACTACCCACAGTTGTGTAGAAAATACAAATTGGCTTGTAGGCCGGGTTAGTCGTTA
>JABGPG010000234.1 GCA_018645085.1 Deltaproteobacteria bacterium | reverse complement strand
TTACAGTCACCGAGACATTGTTTCCGGTGCAGGACACGATGCCTGTCAAGTCAACAGGATTGCACCTACAGGCATGATTTTTATTCCTTGCGAAAATGGTCTTAGTCACGACGAGGCAGAAAACACCACGCCTGAACAAGTTGCCGCCGGTGCGGATGTGCTGCTCAATGCGATTCTCGCGAGCGCAGGCAACTGAAAGCAAAAATGATGTCAGTCAACAAACTTAAAACACTTGAAGTCTCCGGAACCCCGGAAGAAATCGGCTTTGCGGTCGGAAAAAATATGGCTGACTCCATCCGTGAAACCGTGCTTACACTGGTAGAATTTCAACAAGCGCAGCGAAACTGGACAGGCAGTAGCTATTTAAAAAAACTGGATGAAGCGGCACGGAACGTCTTTCCTGCATACGTTTTAGAACTTGAAGGAATGGCGCGAGGAGCGCAACTTGATTATGAAAGTCTGTTGATTTGGAACTGCCGTGGAGATCTGCCACTGCTGGCTGGCGCAAATCCGGAATCCGCTGAACATGCTCCGGAAGGTTGCACAACCCTTCTGTATCCCTCCGCAGAAGATGCAGATGCTGTGATTGCACATAACGAAGACGGCCCGCCAGAATTAGACGGACATTGCAGATGGCTCACGGTCACACAGGCAAACGGTACTAAATTTTCAACTTTTCATTATCCCGGAATGCTGCCCGGACACACCTTTTCCGTTAATTCACACGGTCTGGTGCAGACGATAAATAATATCCGGGTTGATGATTTGAAACCCGGAATCCCACGTCATTTCATCTGCCGCGCCATCTTGGATTGCAGCACTTTGGAAGAAGCGCTTGTCCATCTTCAACGTCCGGACAGAGCAAGCGGATTTCACCATTCCCTGGGTCAACCTTCCGGAAATAATTTACTCTCCGTAGAAGCACCGGCCAGTGCTTGTGAAGTCAAAAAGATCAGCCACCCCGCTTCACATGCTAATCATTTGCTGGACGAAAAGTTTTCCGGACTATCACAAACAATCACGGATTCCTCCGCCTTTCGTCAAGACATGTCTGAAAAGCTGCTTCGTGAATCCACAGCTCCGAAAGCACAGTCCATCCTCTTTCATCAGCCCTCTCAAGGTCTTTCGATTTTTCGCCGTCCAAAAGACGGTGCCGATGATTACGCATTCACACTCGCAACCGGAATTTTCCGAATTTCCGCCAGCGGAGTTAAGTGGCAGATTCATCTCAACAAAAACGAATTGCCTGCACTTGCAAAATCAGATTGACTCTCTCAGTACTGAAGTGGAGAATACAGTTTGATGAGTAGTTGAATTCAAAAAATAGCAAAATATCACTCCTGTTTTTTTACCTTGCTGCTGTAATGACAACTTCGTGATATTAAATAATTGACCGATTCATAATAAGCCTGAGCTGTAACTTGTCATTTCGAGCGAAGGGAGAAATCTTAATCATCTTAGCGCAGTAACTTATGAAAAATTTCTCGTTCCCTAAGCAATGTCACAGTTTCAGAACTTTTTATAGTTTAACATAAAATATTCACCAAAAAATATTCCATGACTAAAATGTTTTTCGAACATCTCAATCAAAATCTGGAAGCACTAAAAAGTGCCGGACTTTATAAGTCAGAGCGGATAATAACTTCAAAGCAGTCCGGAAACATTTCTGTTTTGCCTGGAAATAAGGTGCTGAATTTCTGTGCTAATAATTATTTAGGACTGGCGGATAATGCAGAATTAATCGAAGCCGGAAAAAACGCGCTGGACAAAAAAGGTTATGGAATGGCTTCTGTCCGTTTCATCTGCGGAACACAGGATGTGCATAAAGAGCTGGAAGCGAAAATTTCAACCTTCCTTGGCATGGAAGACACGATTCTCTACTCTTCGTGTTTTGACGCGAATACGGGTTTATTTGAAACGCTTTTGGGTGCGGAAGATGCGATTATTTCCGATGCCATGAATCACGCATCCATCATTGATGGTGTGCGTTTGTGCAAAGCACGTCGTTTCCGTTACCAGAACAACGACATGGCGGATTTGGAAATGCGTTTAAAAGAAGCAGCGGACGCACGTTTTCGGCTTATTGCGACCGATGGCGTTTTTTCCATGGACGGTATTATCGCAAACCTGCAGGGCATTTGTGAACTCGCTGAAAAATATGATGCGCTGGTGATGGTTGATGATAGTCACGCAGTTGGCTTCATGGGTGAAAACGGACGTGGAACTCCGGAGTTTTGCGGTGTTGCGGACAAAGTTGACATTTTGACTGGAACTCTCGGAAAGGCGCTTGGCGGAGCTTCCGGAGGCTACACCAGCGCAAAAAAGGAAATTGTGGAATGGTTGCGGCAACGTTCACGGCCTTACCTTTTTTCCAACACTTTAGCACCGGTTATCACCGCGACAACCCAAACAGTACTGGAAATGATTGACAGCCGTCCGGAACTTAGAAAACGACTTTTTGAGAATGCGGATTTTTTCAGAAAAGAAATGACGGAGCTTGGTTTTACCCTCGCAGGAGCAGGACATCCGATCATTCCGGTTATGCTTGGAGACGCGGAACTGGCACAAAATTTCGCAGCAAACATGTTGAAGGAAGACATTTATGTGATCGGTTTTTCTTTTCCTGTTGTACCTCAAGGTCAGGCACGGATACGCACACAAATGTCTGCAGCGCACAGTCGGGAAGATGTGGAATCCGCAATTAAGGCATTTAAAAAAGTTGGACAGCAACTGGGGATAATCAAATGAAAAACGCTAAGCAAACAACAATGAAAGCACTGGTCAAAGCAAAACCAGGAATTGGACTGCAGATGGAACAGGTTCCGATTCCGGAATATGGAGCAAATGATGTACTGGTGCGAATTAAAAAAACCGCAATCTGCGGCACCGATATTCATATCTGGAACTGGGACGAATTCATTTCAAAACTTGTTCCTGTACCAATGGTCGTCGGACACGAGTTCTGCGGAGAAATAGTTGAGATTGGAGCGGCAGTTACTAAATACAGTGTCGGTCAACGCATCTCCGGAGAAGGTCATGTCATTTGCGGAAGTTGCCGTAACTGCAGGGCGGGAAGAGGACATTTGTGCCGCAACACGCTTGGGATCGGTGTACAGTTGCCAGGAGCTTTTGCTGAATATCTACGTCTGCCCGAAGACAATGTTGTACCTATTCCTGAAGATATTCCGGATGAAATCGCCGCAATTTTCGATCCTTTCGGTAACGCTGTTCATACAGCACTGACCTTCAACTGCGTTGGTGAAGATGTACTCGTCACCGGTGCCGGTCCAATCGGTATCATGGGAGCTTTGGTTGCTCAAAAAGCAGGCGCGCGTAAAGTAGTCATTACTGACATAAATCCGCGGCGGATCGAGCTGGCCAAAAAGATGGGTGTTAATTATGTGGTCAATGCAGAAAAGGAAGATTTGCAGGACGTTATGCAACAAATTGGCATGACAGAGGGTTTTGATATCGGACTTGAAATGTCCGGTGCCGCTCCCGCTTTTCGGGATATGATTGATAAAATGAATAATGGCGGTAAGGTCGCAATTCTCGGACTCTCATCAACAGGATTTGACATTGACTGGAATAAGGTCATTTTCAAAATGTTGTGTCTGCAGGGAATTTACGGACGTGAAATGTTTGAAACATGGTACAAGATGATCGCTCTTGTACAGTCCGGACTCGACCTTACTCCAATCATCAGTCACCGTCTTCCAATCGATGATTTTGAAGAAGGTTTTGCCGCAATGCTTTCCGGAAATTCCGGCAAGGTAATTCTTGATTGGGAATAGTGCGGTAAGTTTGATTCCATATTTTTTGCCAGTTCATCAAGCTTTGACATTCAAAAAATATTTTATTGACTCCTTTCCAAGAAGTGGATAGTATTCACGAATGCCCAGAGAAATCTTTACATTTGTTTTTCGGAGAGTTAGCGTTAAATGGTGGAATGAGGGATCAGCCTCTATTTCTTCCGGATACCGGCTCCGATTCAGGTAAGGTTTCAGGATGGTGTAGCTTTGTTAATTAAACCAGAAGGAGAATTTGAACAACCCCAAAACCGCCTTGTTGGTGGAAGATCTGCATAAATATTTTGGTGCTGACGAGGTTCTCAAAGGCATTTCGCTGGAAGCCCATGAAGGAGACGTGATCGCCATGCTGGGAGCAAGCGGATCAGGGAAGAGCACTTTTTTGCGCTGCCTTAATCTGCTGGAAATACCAACCAGCGGCAAGGTTTATGTAGGTGGTGAATTGATACGCATGAAAAAGGATCGCTACGGCGAAACTGTTCCGGAAGACATTAAACAGGTGGAACGTCTCCGAACCCGTTTGGGCATGGTTTTTCAGCAGTTCAATCTGTGGTCGCACATGACAGTTTTGGAAAACGTCATTGAGGCGCCGGTACATGTTCTTAAAATCCCTAAAAAAGAAGCGATTGAAA
>JABGPG010000076.1:1197-4454 GCA_018645085.1 Deltaproteobacteria bacterium | reverse complement strand
TATTCCATAGTTTCGTATATGTCTGTGATGTTCATTCAGTATTTCAGTTTTTAGTATTTTAGTTTTAACTTTCAAAGTGCTTGCCCAGAGTAGCTCTGTGCTATTTTGCTTAAGAATGTTTCTGTTCAGGGAGCTACAAGATGGATTTCTAACTTACGCCCTACTGCTTCCGCATATCGTTCCTTCGTTAATAGAGGGTGAAATATCGCTAAATGTTTAGTCTCCAAGATTTTCTTGAGAACAGCCCACGAATTTATTCGTGGGTATGTGGACAAATCAACACAATAAAACCGATTGATCGGTTTCTAATTGGCCTTGCTATTTCCTGAAAACCGTTAAAACGGTTACTAAAAATTACATGAATCCTTCACCACCAAATAAATTTGGTGGCTGATCCCAAAAATGATAGCTAAATTAAAATACAAATTAAAGTTTCATTTCAAAATAATTTGTCAAAAAATGATGAAACCTTAAAAAGTCTAAAGGGTATACTATTTTGTCATTCCCGCGAAAGCGGGAATCCATTATTTAAGACACGTAGAAGTTCCTAGATTCCCGCTTTCGCAAGAATGACAAGTTTTTACAAAGCAATCAAAAAATGGTTTTTCAACACTTTGCTTTTCACGCACTGGGCTGCCGATGCGCTGCGGAATAACGTCCGGTTACAAAATGCTCAAGCTGTCGTTCTATGTCCGTGAGCAAACCACTGGCGCCAAAGCGGAACAAGTCTGGTTCAAGCCATTCTCGTCCCAGTTCTTCCTTCATCATAACCAGCCAGTCCAGTGACTGTTTGGCGGTACGGATTCCGCCCGCAGGTTTGAAGCCAACGTAAAATCCAGTGTTTTCAAAATATTCACGAATCATCCTGAGCATCACCAGACTCACCGGAAGAGTTGCATTCACACTTTCCTTTCCGGTAGAGGTCTTAATGAAGTCCGCTCCGGCCATCATGCAGACTAGACTGGCTTTGGCCACATTACGGAAAGTTCCGAGCTCTCCGGTTCCTAAAATAGTTTTAAGATGCGCATCGCCGCATGCTTTACGGAAGGCAGATATTTCAGCGTAAAGCGCTTTCCAGTCGCCGGAAAAAACATGAGCGCGAGTAATGACAATGTCGATTTCCTCTGCTCCAGCTGCCACGGAATCCTTGATTTCTTCAATACGCCGCGGCATGGAATTCAGTCCGTGCGGAAAACCGGTAGATACAGCGGCCACAGGAATTCCGGTTTTTTTCAAAGCATCAACCGCAGTTTCAACGTAAGCGTGATAAACGCAGACTGCACCGACTCGTGGTTTTAATGTCTTCAGCCCCAAACTTTCGATCAGCTCAGGACGTAAGGGCTGTCGTGCTTTAGCGCAAAGACGTCGTACACGGTCCGGTGTGTCATCGCTGGAAAGTGTGGTGAGGTCCATGCAGCGTAAACTTTTCAGTAACCAGGCGGCCTGCCATTCTTTTTTGATACTGCGGCGTTTAGTCAGGGTTGCGCAACGTCTCTCAAGCGCGCTGCGGTTCATCTGTACGCTGTCCAGCCAGTCAAGGTTAAGCGCCATTCCTGGATTTCTGGGATGTGTGGTGTTAGTCAAAATAATCCTTAAATTTGTTTTTTAAGTAAGTCCAGAATCTCGTTGTTATAAGGCATTGCCGGAGCAGTTCCAAGGCGTGTCACTGAGATGGCGGCTGTGGCGGAACCAAAGCGGACAGCCTCAATCAGCGACATTCCCTCGGCTAAAGCATGTGCAAAACCGCCGTTGAAGGCATCTCCCGCACCTGTAGTTTCAAGTACTTTGTCGCCCATGTCAAATGACGGCACATGCTGACTGATCTCAGCATTTCGTACATAAACGCCAAGTTCACCAAGTGTGATTACCGCAGTTTTAACTCCGCGTTCCAAAAATATTTTTGCTGCAGCTTCAGCCTGCTCAACGGTTTCCACGGGAATTCCGGCCAGCATAGCCGCTTCCGTTTCGTTAGGTGTAAAATAATCGGAAAGGCCGTAAACCACATCCGGAAGAATAGCCGCCGGTGCCGGATTTAAAATTGTGGGTACTCCATTCCTTTTTGCTACTTCCAGTCCGCGCTGCATGACAGGAATCGGAACTTCAAGTGATGCCATGAAAAAAGCGGATTTTGCAATTCCAGCTTCAGCAGCATCTAAATCGGCCGGAACCATCGCGTCAGCCGCCCCTGGAACGACGATAATGACGTTCTCGCTGGTTTCTTCGTTAACTACGATTGAAGCGGCTCCTGTGGCCATATCAGCAATTTCCCAGACATATTCCGCATTGATCCCTTCATCCGCATAAAGTTTCATTGCCATTTCACCGAATGTGTCTTTACCTATTTTGGTGATAAAGATTGTTTCAGCGCCAGCTCTACGTGTTGCTACAGCTTGGTTTGACCCTTTTCCTCCTGGACCAAGTTTGAATGAGTTTCCGATGAAGGTTTCGCCTTTGAGAGGCATCCGGTCAGTCCGGAATGTAAGGTCCGCTACAAAAATTCCAAGAATCGAAATTGGTTTTGTCATCTGTTTCCTTCTACTAAAGATTTGATTAAATTATGATGCCTTCGTAAAAACTCATAAACTAATTAATTGTCATCTCGAACGTAGAAAGAGATCTTAATAATATCAGTGCTTAAGCTAAAATAGATTTCTCGCTTCACTCGAAATGACAATGTTTTAGTGGTTTTCACTTGTTCATGAGGTCATTCAGTAATTGTTTGTCAGCAAAATAGTTTAAACTTTGCTGATGAAAATGGAAAGACAGAAAAGTTAACAGCCACTTACAGACCGAGCCACAAAATGAGTGCATAATTAGTGGACATGCCAAACATCTCTATAACTAACTGATATTAAAAACATGTATGAAATAAAAATGACTTATGACTTCGGGGTTAAGAACCAGCCCTGCTGGATGTCATGGAAATTGCATCAATGATAAAAATTATCCTTATATTTTAGTAGCTTGATAAAACAAGCCTGTTACATGATTCTCAATAAATTTTTCGTTCAGCCATAAAATCAATGGGGGAAATGTGGGGGAGATTAGTTTTGAAGACTACATGAAAACTCTTAAACCCAACAACGTTTGTCAATTCGAACGTAGATAGAAATCTTAATGATATTAGAATTGTATCATAAAACATATTTCTCACTTCGTTCGAAATGACACAGTTTTAGAATTTTTAAGGATCACAATTTTAGCCAACAAACATTTTAATTAATTCCGGAGTATTGAATGCCTAGACAGACCAGACA
>JABGPG010000076.1:0-1097 GCA_018645085.1 Deltaproteobacteria bacterium | reverse complement strand
GCCAACAAACATTTTAATTAATTCCGGAGTATTGAATGCCTAGACAGACCAGACACAGTACAGAGTTCAGCGGTGTATATTTTGTGAAACTTGCCAATGAAAATCAATCCTTTTTTATCCGTTACAAACGCAATGGTAAAAGTGTTGAAGAAAAGGCGGGACGCAGTAATGAAGGCTGGGACGCAGAAATAGCCTGTCTTTTACGGGCTGAAAGAATGTCTGCTAATGATGCTCAGGCTGGAGAACTTCAGCAGGACAGTGCCTCGAATGCAGGCCAGCTCTGGACATTTTCAAAAATATTTGAAAAGTATCTGCGTCTACGTCCTGACCTGAAAGGCCGTGAAAATGACATTTACCGCTTCAAGAACTACCTTGAACTGGATTTCGCTGACATTGCTCCGGAAGAAGTTACTCATGACGATGTAGAGCGTTTCAGGCACAATTTGCAAAATAAAAGCTTAAAACCGGCAACTGTACGTCATGTGCTGGAACTTTTGCGGCGTCTTGCCAACTTTGCGGTCAAGAAGAATTACTGCCGCGGACTGAGTTTTAAGCTTGAAATGCCGAAAGTGGAAAATCAAAAAACCGAAGAATTGACGCAGTTTCAGTTACAGAATCTTTTGCGGGTTTTGGAAGAAGATCCGGATTTACAGGTCAGTAATTTAGTGCGGATGGCGCTCTATACCGGTATGAGGCGTGGTGAACTCTTTGAACTATGCTGGAGTGATATTGATTTTCATCACAAAACTATTACGGTCAGATCAGCTAAAAAAGGTCAGCATCCTACGATTCCGCTGAATGAAATGGCGGAAAAAGTTTTAGCGGAACATGCTCATGTCGAAGGCTCAAGCAAGTTTGTTTTTCCCGGACGTGCTGGAAAAAAACGAACTGAATGCAAACGGCCGCTACTAAGAATCAGGAAAAATGCAGGACTTCCGGAAGATTTTAGATTGCTGCAGGGCCTCAGACACGTCTATGCGACAAAGCTCGTTTCCAGCGGAAAGGTTGACCTCGAAACTCTGCAGTCACTATTGACGCAAAAATCGCCACTGATGACGCAGCGTTATGCGTATTTGCTGGATCAAAGAGTAGAAGTT
>JABGPG010000288.1 GCA_018645085.1 Deltaproteobacteria bacterium | reverse complement strand
AAACAATCAATGATGAAAAAGCCTTATTCCGGAAAAGAGCATTACCATTCCATAATCATCTGTTGCGGCAATTACCTCTTCGTCGCGATTGCTGCCTCCGGGTTGAACAACATAATGCACACCGCGTTTGGAGGCTTGGTCTATGTTGTCACGGAAAGGGAAAAATGCGTCTGAAGACAAACTGACACCCGCAAGTTTAGTCAACCATTCTTCTTTTTCTATCACGGAAAGTGCTTCGGCGGGACCTTTGAAAAGACTATTCCAAGCAAGCAGTTCAGGTGCAGTCATGCCGCCTTCTATGCAGAGGATACGTGCATTTGTGCGCTCAACGCTACCAACTTGTTCATGAAAAGGCAAACTCCGGACTTTAGGATGCTGCCGTAAAAACCAGGCATCAGCCTTGCGTCCCGCTAGTTTTGTGCAGTCAACACGGCTTTGCTGTCCTGCTCCAATACCGATCATCTGTCCATCCAACGCATAGGCCACAGAATTAGACTGAGTATATTTTAAGGTGATTGAGGCGAGCACTAAATCACGACGTGCGGCATCCGGCAAAGTTGTGTTTTTGGTGACAACTTCAGTCAATAAGGATTTTTCATTTATTTTGATGGTGTTACGCAGTTGTGAAAAAACTACTCCACCAACTTCTCTGAACTCAAGTTCCGGAGATTTAAATTCCGGATCTGCAGCTAAAATTATGTATTTACCACCTTTTTTCTCTTTTAACAGTTTGAGGGCATCGTCGTCATAAGCAGGTGCTATAATTCCATCTGAGACCATTTTCCGGATAATCTCTGCAGTCTGCACATCGACTTTCCTGCTGAGTGCAATAAAATCTCCAAATGATGACAAAGGATCCGCTCCGCGTGCTCTAATATATGCTGTTGCCAGTGGAGTAAGTTCCTGGTTTTTACAACCATAAACTTCACGTAGAGTTTCATCAAGAGGCACATTTACAGCAGCTCCCGCGGGGCTGACATGTTTAAAAGAAGTTGCCGCCGGAAGTCCCAATGCTTCGTCGAGTTCTGCTACTAATTGCCATGCGTTAATTGCATCGAGTAAATTAATGTAGCCGGGTTGCCCGTTCAGCACGGAAAAAGGGAAGTTGTCTTTGTCCAGAGAGTAAATAGCAGCAGGTTTTTGATGAGGATTGCTCCCGTATTTCAGATCAAATTGATGCAGGTAGTTTTTTTGAATTGAAACCATTGTTTCAGCTTTTCTTAAAGTTAGAAGGGGTGTGAGTGCTAAAGCTTTAATGGTAGCTCTTCAAACTCAAAGACTCAAGGAATCAATTGCTGGAACAGCATCAAGGTCATACGGAGCTGGTTCTTTGTAAGCCGCGGGTTGAGCAGTGTCTAAACAGATAGTTCTGCTGAAATTTACCTTCGACTTTGCTCAGGGAACGCTTTTTCCTAACTTGATGAAGGTGACGCTGTCATTGGGGAGCAGGGACAAAACAGGTACTAAATTGCTACTGCTCTTTTTTGAGGATTTTGAGATGTGCTTTTAGCTGATTCAGTAATGCAAGTGGCTCTTCAAATGGCTACTCCCAACCAGGAATTGTTAATTTGCCTGAACTAGATTTTGTTTTGAGCGTTGAATTGTTATTTGTCAGGGAAGAGATTTTTTTTAATTTTTTCGGTTTAGCTTCTGCTGCGTTAATTTTGGCTTCTCGTTCTTGTTCTTTCCGTACTTCTACTAAACGTTCCTGGGCTTTTCTCAAGCTGAGCATATCCTGGTAACGATTGAAGTAAATGTCTGCCAAACGGCTGTTTGACATTTTATAGTGCGCCAGTGCGAGATTGTAATATGTGTCTGTTTGGTTCGGAACCAGTGTTTTTACACGTTTGAATGAATCAATGGACTCGCTGTAGTTACCTATTTCGTAGTAAGTTAAACCAAGATTATAATGAAAATTTGGGGATTCACTGTCTAAGCTGATAGCTTTCTGGTAGTTCCAAATTGCAACCTGATAGTCCCGATGTTTCAACGCTGCGTTACCTTCATCAAAATAACGCAGAGCCGATTTGTGAATCTGCACATCTTCTGTACAGGCTACAAATAACAGCGGTAACAGCAGCAGCAGGAAAAATCGAGATTGAAGATTTACTGATTTAAGATACACTGAAAATTCGATTGAAATTGGGACATGCTGTAAATTTAACTGAAAAGCAAATACTTGAACTACCGGCTCAACAAATGAGCTGGCTGACAAGGATCAATTTTGCTCAAGGATTGCATGATAATTCAACAGGGTTTTGCGTTTCCTTTGTTTCGCAAAGCAATCATGCATAATTCATACTCAAAAACACAGTGATGCAACGAATTTTGTTTCTGTTTTTATTTACGGCAATTTTTCTCTTCTGGGAGGCTGCGGACTTTTCTGTTCAACAAGTCCTGGCACAGAATTACGCGAAAGAAGATGAAAAAGCGCTCATTGCAGAAAAAGAGAGGCAAAAGTTTTTAACAGAAATGCAGACCCTGCTGAACGCAGCCTCTAAGGCAGGATTTTCTGAGAAGGAAATTCGTGAGATAACTGTTACACGCAAGGGCAAGGTAGTTCATGTCTGGGACTTTCTGGAGCAAGCAAAGTTACAACAGAAAAAAGACGCGCTTGCTAAAAAAAGATCGAAACCACGTGAGAGATATTTAACTGTAATGGATATTGCCGAAGAAATGCAAAGTGGGGAAACCAGAGATTTAGACGCAATAAAAGATAAAAGCACTTTTATAGGAGCAGAAGAAAAATGAAAATTATTGCTGTAGCTGGCGGTTCCGGCTGCGGGAAAACGCTTTTTACCGCATTAATGGTTGAGCGTTTGCCAAAAACTGTGGTGTTGCCTTTGGACAGTTACTACTATGACCGGCCGGATCATATTCCTTCTGATGAGTACGATTATGATGGATCACAAGCTTTCGATTTTGATCTTTATCAACAGCATATAGCTCAGTTGTCTGCCGGAAAATCAGTACTGAAACCTGATTTTGTTTATGAAACAGGAAAACGTTCGACTGAATTTACGGAAATTGTACCGGACAAATATCTGATTATTGAAGGTTTACACGTGCTGCTACGCCCAAATATCCGCCAGTTGCTTTCCTTTTCCTTTTATCTGGAGTCACCTTTAGATGTTGCCGTCAGCCGCAGGTGTCTGAGAGATATCAAGGATTACGAAGTTAGCGCTGAGTACAGTCTTAATCAATATCTAAATTTTGTACGACCAGTTTTTTTTGAGCAGATTCAACCCACAAAACAGTACGCGGATTTAATCGTTGAAAATAGTTACGAGACGCGTCTTGATTTGTTTATCGATAATTATTTAGCAGACAACGAACTGTAATTCAGTACATGCACTGCATAGTGTATGTACTATTTTTAATAATTCTACCTGACACTCTGAATTAAACACATCAAATGGAACTTCTTAAACGTTACTCAATCTCTTTCGCAATTGCAGGTTTGCTGCTTTATTTTTTTACAATCTGGGTTGAGGAAAAGCATGAAGCCAGCATGCCGCATAATTTATCCACGAAAAATGAGGAGATTGTGTCAATCCAGCTGAAGCCTAAACGTTATTTTGAAAAGTGCGTTGATCTTCGTCCTGTTCAACAACTGGAGTATGGTTTTAACGCGAACGGTGCATTGTCGTTTAACCTCCATTATCATGAAGAAGGCGAACAGCATTATCCTGTCAAAGAAGATTCTGTCAGTGAACTGGAAAAAACATTTCAAGCAGAAAAGAGGGGTTATTATTGTTTGAAGTGGGGTAATCCCGGCAGTGAAGATATTGAGATGGACTATCATTTCAAAATCCTGAATGCCTCCGCAGTCAGTGAATAAATAATGCTAAATTATCGACATTGACAACATAAAGTGTTAGCATAAAAGGATTGCGAGAGTGGTGGAATTGGTAGACACGCCAGATTTAGGATCTGGTGCCGAAAGGTGTGGGGGTTCGAGTCCCCCTTCTCGCACCATGAATCAGAAAAGATCAGTGACTTTAGATTCTCAGTTCAAGTTAATACGATATCGAGTTTACTTGTGCTTTTTCTCGTTACTTCTCCTTGCGGGCTGCAGCAGTTCCGGCAGCAGTTTTAATTATAATTATCCTACCGGACAACAGCAAAGAGTTCTTGAACTCTGTGCTCTGGTTTTTACCGATCCTTATTATCAGTATATTTCACCGTCCCGCCGAGTTAAACTCAAAAGATTCAGGACAACATCATGGGGCTTCTGGGCAACCTTTGCGGACGCCCGTACCTACAGAGTTCCAATTGTTTCCGGACTTGCAGAAGGAAAAGATTATTACTGCAATTACCGTCCAGCTCCAACTGCATGCGCCTCACGCAATGATTGGGATGAACGTTGTGAATGGGATCAGACAGCCCATCCAAACCGCTTTCAATAATTGAACAGAAGAATTTTATTCAAATTCTGAAATGTCCAGATCAGTAGCAATCACTGCAATCGTATCCCATATTTTGACGTGTGC
>JABGPG010000173.1 GCA_018645085.1 Deltaproteobacteria bacterium | reverse complement strand
GCTGACAAGCAATTTACAAATCAACAGATAAGGTGTTATTTTGTTCCAGATAAAGATATTTGAAGGGGAAATCTTTAGGACATGCTTTTCATTCAGCAGATCCTTTTATTTAAGGCGGGAATTTATGAATGCAAGTAAATCCGGACTTGCCCAATCACGGATGCCCAAAGCTCTGCCGAGGACAATTCCATCCGGATCAATCAGATAGGTAACAGGAATATTTCTAACTCCATACAGTTTAGTGATTTCCATTTTATTATCTGCGAGCAATGGAAATGTAAAAGCATATTTATTGAAAAATGCTGCTATTTTTTCGACACTTTCTCCCATGCCGACCGCAAGCACTACAAGTTTTTCCTGCCCCATCTCAAGGTAGGCTTCTTCCAGGTCCGGCATTTCTTTCAAACACGGAGAGCACCAGGTGGCCCAAAAATTTAACAGCACAAACCGTCCCCGATAATCCAGCAGATTTACTGTTGTGGCATCCTTCATTTTTGCAGCAAAATCATGAGCCTCGATCCATTGTGTCGCAGGTGTGATACGCAAACTTTTCAGTACTTTCTTTTCGTCTGCAGACAAAGGCACCTCTTTGCTCTGCGCGGAAGGCACTGCAAAAACAAACAATGCAAACAAGAGCAAGAAGTTCTGTAGAAGTATTTTGGGGAAATTAGCTTTAAAAGTGTTCATGATAGTCAGTTGAAAATGTTTTCAGCGGGCCTGCATTTCTTTTTGAGGAAAAGCTTCTGGAAAGTTTCGAATATTTATTTTACTCCAAAACGACGTACTGCACAATCCGCAATACATAATTTTCAGGTGGAAAATTCCGCAACAGGCGGCCAGTTATAAATCACACGCACAAAATCATGATTCTCAACAAAGTGGTTTTTTTGCAATAATTCTAAAAATGCTCTTTGTCCTGCAGCATCTCCGATGGCCAACACGATCAAAGCATCCCGGAATTGTTCCAGAAATTCCGTAGGAGGCAAATCCGGAAAACCCCAGGCGGGCTTTCCTTTGACGTTGCGATCCGGAGGTCCCGGACGATTGTCGACAAAACCGAGCAGCTTGACTTCCCGGTTTTCAAAACTTTGTGCAGCCTGCCTGCCCGTCGGTCCGGAACCAACAATGAGCACACCACGGCGATTTTTAAGACGGCCAAACTCCAGCAGAAAATGTACTTTTGCTTCAAACATCGCCGGACGTTTATACATCGCTTCACGTCTTGAGAGACGTCCTGGAGCATGAAGTTTGCGTACTAGAAACTCAGGATGTTTGCCAAATTTCGCACCTTTGCCGTATGCTCTTAAAATTACGTCATAATCCTCTGCCCATGGATTTTCGGAGTAACCGCCTATTTTGTTAAATAATTCACGCGTCGCAAAAAAACTTGGGTGCACAATTGGTGATTCCGCAAACAAATCCCGTTCGATCTGTTCATGAGAAATAAGGGAGTTGCTCCAAGACTGGTATTGAATTCCGCTTTCCGGGAAAGTACCGGAGTCTGTGAAACCTTTCACTCTGCAACCGATTAATTCCAGATCAGGATTTTGAAGCATCATCTCCAATTGTTTTTCCAGCCGAGTTTTTTCCATTCTATCGTCTGCATCCATACGTGCGATGTATTCTCCTTTGCACTCCTCCAGTCCGGTGTTTAGCGCAGAAACAATGCCTTTTGCGGAAGTCCGAATGATCCGAATTCTTGCATTTAGCCTTTTCGCTTGCTCCAACAATTGCGGAGTTTCATCGGAGGAGCCGTCATCGACAACCAACAGTTCATAATTTTCAAAACTCTGATTTGCAATATCATCAAGACAGTTTCCTAAAACAGCAGCATCGTTCCGCACAGGCATCAGAATGGAAATTAAAGGTGAGGAGTTCAAATTATTATCCGGAAAAATCGGTTGCCAAAAGCAGTTTTAGAATTTCATCACGCCGGTTTTTTGGCTGATTGAGCAGGATCACAAAATAGCGTGCTTTGCTGCCGGGTAAATAACCAGCCATCGTTGAAACTCCATACAGAGTTCCGGTCTTGTATAAAACACCTTTACCTCCGTGAAGCAGTTTTTTCTGTGCAGAAAAGGCTTTCAGCATCTGCCAGATGGCTTCCGGAGTCAGGCGGTTTTTACGTGAGATTCCGGAACCTTCCGCGAGGCGGAATTGTTGTTCAGGAATGCCGAGTTCATCACCTAAATATTCCTTGAGAGCACGAATTCCTTTTTCCAGTGTGGCCGGTGCTCCGTAACGCTTCAAGCCGATGCTTAATAAAAGTTGATTCGCCGTAAAATTATTGGAATAACGCAGCATTCCTGCAATCAGTTCCGTTAAGGCAGAAGAATTCTTATGCGTGTAAATAAGACTGTCTCCGGAACTAATTTTACTGAGAGCAACTTTTCCGGAATCAAAAGAAAAACCCGCCTGTGATAAAAAAGCGTGAACAAGTTCTCCCGCATAAGTAATTCCGGACTCCGGCGGAATGCTGATTCGGTGTTTTCCGGTAGACAAATTTTTTCCCAAACGCTCCGCTAACGGTGTCAACGGAGTTTGCTTTTCTGCAGAGGAGACGAAACCCTGCTTGTCTACTTGCAGATAAACTGTATTGAAATTAAGCACCAGCGCACCGTTCTGTGCATCATAAGGATTTTTTGAAAATTCAATTCCTGGAATTTTTATTTTTGCGTTGAAGAGTGACGTATCAAAAAACAATCCGTTCAGTTTTTTTGGCAATTCAGGAATCTGACTAAGATTTTGCGCAATTCTCCGCCATTGCTCAGACACCAGAAAAGGATCACCGTAACCTTTGATCCCGAGTGAGCGATTTTCCGTCAAATAAAAATCCGTCCGGAAACGGAATTCCGGACCGAGATAATGCAACGCGGCCAAGGCAGTTGCCAACTTGAGTACGGATGCCGGAACCAACAGCGGATTGCTTTTTGGAGGATAACGATAGAGAACCTCTTTATCATCTGCGACCAAAACGCTACCGTGCTTCACCAATAATTTTAGTTTAAAATCCAGCCGGTTTTGAGCAGTATTTGCGGACGCAGATACAGAAGATAATAGCAAAAGGAACCCCAACGTAAACGCCGCGAAAAGTGTTTTCCCTTGCAAAAGCAGGGGCTTCTCATTAGGATGGATCATTGATTTTAACAAAAAATTTTAATTTTAAAAAAGGCAGCATGAGCACAAAAAAGATCCTCGTTACTCCCGGAGACGGTATTGGTCCCGAAGTTTCGGCACAGGCAATTCTGGTTTTGAAAAAAATCGCACCACGTTTTGGACTCGAGCTTGAGTTAAGCGAAAAACCAGTGGGCGGCGCCGCATACGATTTGACCGGCACTCCAATTCCGGATGAAACACTCGAAGCAGCAAAAAATTCTGACGCGGTTTTACTCGGCGCTGTTGGTGGTCCTAAATGGGAATCCCTGGATTTTTCGGTACGTCCGGAACGCGGATTATTGAAATTACGTTCCGAATTGGAGTTGTACGCAAATTTGCGTCCTGCTGTAATATACGGTGATCTGGTCAATGCTTCAACTCTTAAACCAGAAGTTGTTGAGGGTGCAGACCTGATGGTGGTACGTGAACTGACAGGCGGCATTTATTTTGGAGAACCACGTGGTATTGAGATTCGCAACGGAGAACGTGTTGGATTTAACACACTTGTTTATTCGGAATCCGAAATTCGCCGTATTGCAAAAGTTGGTTTTGAAATCGCCATGAAGCGCGGTAAAAAATTGACTTCGGTGGATAAAGCAAATGTGCTCGAATCAACTGAACTATGGCGCGAAGTTGTTACGGAAGTCGGCAAAGACTTTCCGGAAGTCGAGTTGAGTCACATGTATGCGGACAACGCAGCAATGCAGATTATCCGCAATCCAAAACAATTTGACACAATGGTGACAACGAATATGTTTGGTGACATTCTCAGCGATGCCGCAGCAATGATGACAGGTTCACTGGGCATGCTGCCTTCTGCGAGTATTGGTGGAAACATTGGAATGTACGAACCGGTTCACGGTTCTGCACCTGACATTTCCGGTCAAGACAAAGCCAATCCGCTGGCGATGATCCTTTCGGTGGGCATGATGTTGCGTTATTCCTTTGACCTTGGTGAGGCCGACGAAATCATCAAACAAGCTGTCGTTGAAACCCTGGATACTTACCGTACCGGCGACGTTATGGCTGAAGGAAAAACTCTCATCGGCTGTATCGAAATGGGTGAGAAAGTGCTCGAAGCACTGGAACAAATTTAAGCTGTCCCGAAAGCCGCAAAATCAACTGTCTGCGTTTTCTTCACGATTCACCAAATCCGGAGAAAACGCCGGCACGCAGACAGACCAGTATTCCGCTTCTTCTTCAAACGGATTGGAATAACGTACCCTCGCTCCCTTACGCACCAGCAAAGATTCTCCTACTTTAAGCGTTAGTGTCTCTCCATCAATTTCAATTTGTTTGCGCCCGCGGACAAGCATCGTGTATTCATCAAATTCCGGA
>JABGPG010000170.1:23650-31178 GCA_018645085.1 Deltaproteobacteria bacterium | reverse complement strand
CTGGATCAGTCTTCAACCGTTTCGATCTCAGACCCAGAGGGTTGCATCCTTTATGTTAATGATAAATTTTGTAAAATATCAAAATATTCCAGAGATGATTTGATTGGCCAAGATCATCGTCTCTTGAATTCAGGATACCATTCAAGTGAATATATAAAGAGTGTCTGGGATACTTTGCTCAAAGGTCAGGTTTGGAAAGGCGAGTTTAGAAATCGTGCAAAAGATCAGTCAGTTTATTGGCTTGATACGACGATTGTTCCATTCATGGACAGCATCGGGAAGATACGTCAATTCATTTCCATCCGTCATGACATCACAGCCATCAAACAAAATGTCAGCGAACTTCATAGTGCCAAGCACTCATGAAGTGCATTTAGGTAGCTTGTAAATGCCACCACGCTTCTGTCCGTTGCTGAGTTGATTGAAAAAAATCAGTAACTAATGCAGAGAGAAATCAGCAAAAAACATAAAAAGCAAAATAACATTCCCCGACGCTGAAAACATTCGTTTTTCCGTAAAAAGATCTGATCCTTCAACAAAACAATTCATTTGATTTTCTGCCAAGCTGGAATCCGCATTTACGCTTGCCTGCAGCGTTATTTAATACCTTTGATTAAAACGTGAATTGGGCTTGCACTTTATAGTGCATTAATACAAAATCAGCCATCATTTTTTGCTAAGTATTTTAGCATTTCACATCAACAACTTTCAGGAGGAGGAAAGTATGTTACCCAGTTCTTCAAAATATCTAATAATTGGTGCAGGAATTCATGGTCTTAGCACTGCTTATCATTTAGCACTTGAATTAAAAAAGCGTGGTATCGGCAGTGGAAAAGATATTCTGATAATCGATAAATCAGGTATTGGAGCAGGTGCATCCGGAATAGCCTGTGGAGTTGTGCGCAATAATTATTTTCAGCCCGCAATGCGTGAATTGATGGCTCACAGTGTTGACGTATGGGAAAGTGATCCAAAAGCATACAGCTATCACCCGGTAGGTTATATGCAAATCAGCCCGGAAGTGATGCATGCAGATATTGCCACAATCTATGAGCAGCAGCAGGCCATTGGCTACCCTTCAGAATTTATTGAGGGAAGTGCGGATTCAATGGCTTATATGCGGGGCATATTCGACGACTGGCAGGCAAAGGGCATAACGTCCGTTTTGCATGAAAAAAAGGGAGGTTTTTCCAATAATATGAAATGCATGCAGGGACTTGCGGCAAAGGCTGAAAGTGAAGGTGTTACTATTACAGGAAATGTCGAAGTCACAGGTGTTGAATATTCCGGAAAAGCCATTTCAGCAATAGTCACAAATCGCGGAACGATCAAGACCGATTATTTAGTGGTTGGAGTTGGACCATGGATAAATACCTTCTGGGATATGTTGGACCTGCCCAAGACTATCAAAGTTAAGGATGGTGATACAGTTCATGAAAATGTAGAAATGTGGCGTTATTACTGTTTGCAGGAAGGCACTCTTGGTGTTGATCCCAATATGCTTAAAACCAATGATGGGGGGAGTCCGCCGGTGATTCACGTTGATACAGACGCACCACTCTACTCGGACATTGACGGACGTTTGATCACTGACAAAATGTGGGGTATTTATTATAAACCGGATTTTAGCTTTGACGGTGTACAGGGCGGAGCGGCGCCTTATAATGTTGACACAACAGGTGATGATTTCAGTCTTGATCCTTATGGAACTGAGTCTCCGGACTTTGTAGTCGGCAAAGACTTTGTTGACATGTGGTGCGCAGCCTTAGCTTTCTGCCAGAGACGTTTTGAAGATACGAGGCATCTTTACCGCGGTGAACCTTCAGGAGGTTTGGGAGCACTGGCTCCGGACAGTTTTCCGGTTTTTGATGAGTATCATGAAAACTGTTATGTGATTGCAGATTCAAACCATGGTTACAAGATGCTCGGAGTTGGTAAACTTGTTGCTGAGCATATTGTGGGTGAAAAAAGCAAACTGTTGGAACCATTTAGTTTTAAGCGTTTTGAGCAGGGTAAGTTACATCCAGTCTCAAATAGTCCATTTCCGTGGAGTTAATCGAATTTTCATTCAGGCGTTTATGCTGCGACTCCACTCATGAAACGTTTTATCCTAACAATATGAATATGACGCTGTACCAGTTTTATGGATGATAAGATAGTTGCAAGAGACTCTATGCAGAGAAATGAACGCCATCCGTTACAGGATCATTTTTTAGGCTGGCAATGTCGTGTGCGGGAGTATGCGATGCGAAACAATGATGGGCGGCCGACGCCAGGAATGTGTCCCCGTGCAAGTTTGGAAAGTGGTATCGAAGTGGCTGCTGGACTGACACTTTTACTTCTTCCGCTTGAGCCTCATGAAAGTATCCAGCAATTCCGTTTTTGGTCACAAAAAACTCATGATCCGCAGGAAAGATACAAAAAAGCAATTGAGTGGCTCTCTTCTGCATTCTATCAACATATTGAGGATTTTAATGGTGTGATGACCGGACTCTTTCCCAAAGAGTCTGCAACAGGAGATACTCTGTTAAAAAATGGAAGTTGCACACTGGAATTCAATTACCAGCAACAGAGCTTCAAATTACCGTGTAGTGTTGGTGAGATGTCAAAAGAAGGAGAGGACTTTGATTTTACTTACTGGCATAACTTCCTTTTTAATCCTTATCTTTCTCCGGAAGTCAGGGTTCTAAGTTTTGAACCTGATTGGTCTGCAGCAAGTGCGGAACCCTCACAGTTCTGAATAATATTCCTGCTAGCAATTAAAGTATTGATTCAGTCGATACTGCTGAAATCCTCATGGAGACGGGAGTAGTGCCTTTCTTCAGGCCAGCCACTAAGTTCAGCGATTATTTCCAGATTAGACAAAGGGTAGGAGCGGCAGGCAAGAGTATAGTCTGCACGGAGGTCATCAAAATTGAGGGCTGAAGGCATGAAACTACCAAGCCGTACCCGGCCTTCCCGGATACGGACTTTGCATTTTCCACACTCTCCCTGTTGGCAATTATTGAAGAGCGTCAAACCACATCTGCGGGATCCATGAAGTAGGGTTTCATTTGATCCGCAATCAAAACTTGCCGCATAAGGTTGTACAACTATCCGGAAAATATCTTCTTTTTCTTCTTCCAATACAATCACTCATTCGGCAGTCCGGTAAAACATCCCTGCTTATTTCAGAATTTACCGTAGTTGTCTCTTAAAACTACCATCGGATGGCGCTTTGACATCTGGAATTTGATCAACAGTTCACGTGCAATCATGTCACGATCCTGCTGGTTATCAGGCAGTTCCATATCTTCCGGAACTGTTACCCAACCGTTGATATTTCTATCAAAAACTGCGGCTCGATCTTCCTCGTAACCCAAGTGGATGTCCTCCAGCCAGTTGAGGTCTTTCCAATCCATAACCTCAAGATACTTTTTAAGGAAAGGAGTCAGTCTGTCATAATCAGGAACAAGGTTCACATCATAGCGGTAGCCGATGTGCTGGCCTATCTCTTTCTCCCTGTCAGTTCCTAAATCTTCAGGAACCAGTTCTATTTTTGTACTCATTGTTTACCTCATGTTAAGGAGTTCAAACTTAAACTTTTATGCAAAAAGAATTGATAATTTACATTTATATCAGTTCAAATTGTGATGAAAAATTATCAATAACGTGTCATGTCGGGACGTCCCACCGTGTGTTGTGAACCAGCCAATGGTACTTGGGCCAAAGCCGAAGCCTCCATTGTCAGTGCAGCAAGATCTTCCGGTTCCAGAGAATGGACGTCCGTTTTTCCGCAGGCACGTGCGAACATTTGGGCTTCGATGGTCAAGCAGTGTAGAAAGTTGTATACACGCTCCGCCGCTTTGTCAGGATCAAGTCGTTTACGCAGTTCCGGATCTTGAGTTGCTACACCAACGGGGCAACGACCAGTATGGCAATGGTAGCAGTAACCTGCATCCACACCCATCTCTTTTTGATAATCTGCTTCCGGAGTGTCTTTGTTACAGTTCAAAGCCATCATTGCTGAATGTCCAATTGCCACTGCATCCGCACCCAAAGCCAATGCTTTTGCTACATCCGCACCGTTTCTAATTCCACCGGCATAAACCAGTGAAATTTCTCCGGACAAACCCAAATCATCAAAAGCCTTACGAGCTTGACGAATGGCCGCAATTCCTGGAACACCAGTTTCTTCAGTCGCAAGGTGTGGTCCGGCTCCAGTGGAACCCTCCATACCGTCGATGTAGATACTGTCCGGATTTGTTTTGAGTGCCATACGCACATCATCATAGACCCGTGCAGAACCAAGTTTGAGCTGGATCGGAATTTGACTATCGGTTGCTTCCCTGATTTCCTTGATTTTTAATGACAAATCATCAGGACCGAGCCAGTCAGGATGTCTTGCGGGAGAGCGCTGATCAATACCAGCAGGCAGGGAACGCATTTCTGCAACCTGATCAGTAACTTTTTGCCCCATCAAGTGTCCACCCAAACCAACTTTACAGCCTTGTCCAATAAAAAATTCAACACAATCAGCAAGACGCAGATGATGCGGATTAAAACCGTAACGTGACTGAATACACTGATAAAGCCACTTGGATGAATAACGTCGTTCATCCGGAATCATTCCACCTTCTCCGGAACAAGTCGCAGTACCTGCCATTGTTGCACCACGAGCCAGCGCGGTTTTGGCCTCATAACTAAGTGCGCCAAAGCTCATGCCGGTGATATAAACTGGAATGTCCAAAACCAACGGACGCTTTGCTCTGGGACCGATAATTGTTTTGGTCAGACATTTTTCCCTGTAACCTTCAATTACGAAACGTGTCAACGTTCCCGGCAGGAAGGTCAAGTCATCCCAGGTAGGAATTTTTTTGAACAGCGACATTCCACGCATCCGGTAGCGTCCCAATTCTGCTTTGATATGTATGTCATCAATTACCTCAGGTTTAAAAATGAAGCTCTGACCGAGGAGAGATTTATTTCTAGCCATAGTATTTCTCTGCTTGAAAATTAAAGAAAACGGATCTGCCCGTTTCCAAATATGTTAAACTTTAAAGTATAATCTTCTTTTCATGCGGTTCTAGGTTATCGTAATTCCAAAGTTGCTTTCCGGCGACGATCTTCTGCAAATTCTTTACACCATTTGGAGCCTTCATGCCGTAAAGAGCCAGTTTGCGTTCAATCCAACCGGCTTCAAGTTCGGTCATTTCACCCGGAACAGCGTCTACTCCAAGTGAAGTTATTTTTCCACCGATATAGATTGTGCCGTCATACATTGAATCGCCCAAGTTCGCACCAGCGTCACCGAGGACAATCATCCTACCACGCTGCATCATGAATCCTGATAAGGTTCCTGTGCGTCCTCCGACAATGATGTTTCCACCTTTCATGTCAATTCCGGTACGTGAACCGACGTCGCCTTTACAGACAAGGTCGCCTCCCCGAATTGCCGCACCAAATGTTGAACCGGCGTTCTTTTCAATAATAACGGTTCCTGCCATCATGTTCTCACCGAAAGACCAACCTACACGTCCGGAAATATTGACGTTCGGTCCGTCAATCAAACCGCAACCGAAATAACCAAGACTCCCTTCAAAGTCGAGGGTGAGTCGGTTTAGTATACCAACACCGATGGAATGCTTAGCACGCGGATTCTTGACCACTATGTGCCCGCAACCTTCTTCCATCAGGGAACGAATTTTTATATTTATTTCGCTGGTTTCCAAGTCCTGAGCATCAAACTCACCCTTTTTAGCGCGATCAACCTCAAACGCATTATAGGGATAAGTGAAGTTCTCTTCTTCAGTTGCCGAAAAAAATGTCTGCTGGGTTCTTCCACGGAGTTGTTCCGAGTGTAAACCAGCTTCAAAAGATTTATCTACAGTTGCCATACTCTTACCTCTCCTTCATAGGGGTCAAATGTGTCAATTTCGTGGGGGAAGATACTGCGAATGGCAACTTCCTCGGACGCCAGTGCGACAAAATCATCAGATTCATAAAGCACCATCGGTTTTGCTGCCATCAAGTCCTTGGCCATACCCAACCTGTCTGAAGTCGCAACCACATAAGTAAAAACACCGTCCAGTTCGTCCAGTGAGTCATGCATTGCCTGTTCAAGATCAATATTATTATTCATTTTGTCAGCGAGATAGACTGCGATCAGTTCTGAATCACAGTGTGACATAAAGCGGTGTCCTCGTTGCTCCATCTTTCTGCGCCATTTCCAATAGTTTGTCAATTGACCGTTGTGGACAACTGAAACATCATTGAATGGATAAGCCCAGTAAGGATGTGCTGAGCGGATATCTACATCGGACTCAGTTGCCATCCGCGTGTGTCCGATGGCATGACTGCCGTTAAAGTTTCCAAGACCGTACTGTTCGGAAACAACATCAGCATCTCCCAAATCCTTGATCAACTCCAGACCTTCTCCCAAAGACATAATTTCCGCACCTTCAATGTCTTCAATATAATCCGCCATTCTGTGCATGTCACCATCAAAGCGTATAGTGTAACGAAAAGCGTATTCTGTTGCTTCAACTTCGCTCAATATCTCAACACCATGTTCCTTGAGGCGTTTATTAACTTCGGCCCGCCGATCCTTGATTTGCTGGTGTATATCGAAACCTTTGTTGATGTCTTCCTGCTCAGCAACCTTGAAGCGCATCACGTACTGATTCTTTCCGGGTGTACCATAAACGGCAAATCCGGTTGAATCAGGTCCACGATGTTTCAAGGATCTGAGCATGGAAGTCATCTCCCCCCCTATGTTTCCGGGTTGCCCCCGGCGGATAATTCCTGCTATTCCACACATATGTTTTCTCCTCTCTGTGATTGATAATATCCTTGTACTGATAAAAACAGGGTGGCCATATTTCAGCTCCCCCATCAAGTTGAATTTGACTGACTTTCCGGATTAGGGCAGACAGTCAATATATGTTTCCAGATCCCAGTCTGTCACTGTGTGATTGAAACGCTCCCATTCATCAGTTTTATAATGATGGAAGACCCTGTACATCTCATCCGGCATTGAGGATTTAATAACTTCATCTTTTGCCAATTTATCAAGAGCTTCACCAAGAGACATGGGCAGTTTTTTAACCTGCTTGCCTGCTTCTATTGCCTGATAGATGTTGCGTTCTTCCGCTTCTCCGGGATCAATGTTGTTATCGATTCCATCATCAAATGCTTTGAGTAATGCTGTTCCCATCAAGTATGGATTTACCATTGAATCCACTGAGCGGTACTCAAATCTTCCTGGAGCAGAAATCCGTAAAGCACAGGTACGGTTCTGGTAGCCCCAATCCGCAAAGACCGGTGCCCAGAAACCTGTATCCCACAAACGTCGGTAAGAATTGACCGTAGAGGAACCGATGGAAGTCAAAGCATCCAAGTGTTTCATTACTCCGCCGATACACTGTAATCCAATTGGTCCAGGCTTTCGCTCATCAATCGAGGGGTCCGGCATAAAAGTGTTTTCACCTTCGGAACGGTAGGTAAACGCCCCTTCCATTCCCGGAAGCGAAGCGAAATGTAAATCGTT
>JABGPG010000170.1:0-23550 GCA_018645085.1 Deltaproteobacteria bacterium | reverse complement strand
AACGGTAGGTAAACGCCCCTTCCATTCCCGGAAGCGAAGCGAAATGTAAATCGTTTACATTCTCTTCACCACCACGCCAAAGCGACATGTTATGGTGACATCCTGAAGCTGAAACTCCCATGAAAGGTTTTGACATGAAACAGGCAATTAAATTATCCTCACGAGCAACTTGCGCACAGATTTGGCGATAAGTTGTGAGTCGATCTGCGTTGCGTAGAACATCGTCAAACATGGTGTTTAATTCCAATTGTCCGGGAGCGTCTTCGTGGTCGCCCTGAATAATATCCAGACCCATTGCCTGTGAGTATTCTATGACTTTCATAAAAGTCGGACGCAGTTCTTCAAACTGATCAATGTGATAACAGTTTGGTTTGGTAACCCCACCATTTGGTCGTCCATCTTCACCACGTTTGAGCCACATCATTTCCGGTTCAGTTCCGACACGCATATCCAAACCGTGTTTATCCTGAAATTCGTTATGTTGGATACGCAGGTTACCACGACAGTCAGAAGTCAAATGACCACCTGGATTAACCCGTTCTTCACGGTTGCGGAAGAGCGTACAAAAGACTCGTGCAACACGCTTGTCCCATGGCAACTGGCAGAATGTTTCTGGATCCGCGATTCCAACCAATTCTGATGACTCAGGACCATAACCTATGTAATCACCATGACGGTCAACAAACAAGTTCGCAGTTGAACCGTAAACCAATTGAAATCCTCTTTCGGCGATACGTTCCCAGTGATCTGCAGGAATTCCTTTACCAACAATTCTTCCGGTTACTGAAACGAACTGATAATAGACATAAGTAATACCAAGCTCGTTTATTTTTTCTCGAACTTGCTTTACCAGTTCGGCTCGTCCATCGGCATTAACGTGAGCTTCTAAGTCTGTCATAATCTCTCCTCAAATTATCATTTATATCCGAACTTGTAAAATATAAGCTCAGAAAATTAAGGTGGCAAAACAATTTTATTTTCAGCCATCCTGATTAAACTTCTTTTAACTTTTGCAAAAAACTACAAATTTAAAAGTGAGCAAATGTACTGCAAACTTTTCAAGAAGTCAAGAGCGTGGTTTAAGTTTCTCCGGATCATAGAAAGGAAACTTCACGACTTTGGCCGGAATCCGTTTCTGATGTCCGTCCAATTTTCCAATTTCCACTTCTGTACCAATTTCCGCATGTGCAACATCCATTCGACAAAGTGCTATATTTTTCTTCAGTAAAGGCGAACGCATTCCACTGGTAATGATACCAACTTGTGCACGTCCTCCGGAAGTATGGACGCAATCTCCGTGTCCACCAGTTTCACTTCCTGACAACTCAAGTCCAACAAGTTGTCGTTGTGGACTAGCCTTGCGACGAATCAGAGCTTCTTTACCGACAAAATCATCTTCCTTAGTTTTAAGTGGAACTGTAAAGCCCACGCCTGCTTCAAACGGATCCGTCTGGTCGCAGAACTCATATCCGGCAAAAACCAATCCTGCTTCAATACGTACTAGGTCAAGTGCATCCAGACCAAGTGGTTTCATCCCGTGTGGCTGTCCTTCTTCCCAAACTGCATCCCAAACTGCAGAACCGTCTTTGGGATGGCACCAGACTTCATAACCCAATTCACCTGTATAACCTGTGCGTGAAATCATCACAGGAATTCCATTGAGGTCACCAATGCGGCCGATCGTAAAACGGAACCAGCCAATTTCTTCAACCGCCGGTTGATGCTCAGGAGTCCAGATAATTTTTTTGAGGATATCTCGGCTTTTTGGACCTTGAACGGCGATGTTGTGCAGTTGATCGGTGGAGGATTTGACCCAGACTTTGTAACCTTTTTCCTTAGCCTGCTGGCGCATCCACTCTCCACCGTAATCGCTTCCGCCAATCCAGCGGAAGTTGTCCTGGCAGAGACGCAGTAAAGTGCCGTCGTCCATCATGCCGCCGTGCGGATAACAAATGGAGGAATAAACTACTTGTCCCACTGCGAGTTTTCGTACATTTCGAGTGAGTACCCACTGCAGCAAAAGTTCTGCGTCCGGTCCGAGAATCTCAAATTTACGCAGAGGTGATAAATCCATCACCACCGCTTTTTCTCGGCAGGCATAATATTCTTCTTGCGCTCCGCCGTTTCTGAAACAGGTCGGGAGCCAGTAACCATTATATTCCACGAAATTCCTGGTCAGTTTGGAAGTCCGGGCATGAAAGGCTGTTTCTTGTGTCATTTTAGCATCGGATTCGGGAGTCATTCTAGTGGCTATGGCTTTAGAGAAAATGTTTTTGGCCGGATAAACCCGGACGTGAATATCGGTAGGGTTCCAGGCATTAGCACAAGTTGTATCATCTGGACATGCGGAAGACACACACACAATGTCTGTCAAAGCTTTCAATAAAATGAAGTCTCCAGGACGTGAAAACGACTCATCCGAATAAATTACATGATGATCGTCTACTCCTGTGTTAAAGAAAAAATTGATAGCAGACCAACCTTTCCGTGCTTGAATGCCGTATGGGTCCAGATTAGTATTGAAATTTTCGGAGCAGCTGATGTGACCGAAATAACCCATCTCGTCATAATATTTAGGGGCGCAAGCCAGTCCAAACGTATCATGCTGTCCTACTGTATCCTGAATCACCTCGACCATTGGCTCCATATCCTGATCAAAAAATTTTGAATGTAAGCCAGGCTTCGGATAGGAAGCCATCATCAAGGTACGGGTGTTGGTTGTTTCAATACAACACTCAATTCCTTTGTCCAATTGACTGGTCTTGAATGCCTGAAAATCCGTGCACTGCCGTCCGGCGACATCCAAAATTTGAAAATACTCACCAGCTTTGATTTCATAAGTATTGGCGGTACTGCTGTGAATGCGGATTTCCAAGCGTGGATCAGCGAGTGGTTCCGGTAAATCCGGAGTCGGTGCGGATTCAGGATTGGCCCGTTGAATAAAGGCGACTAAGTCTGTGGGAGAAGTTTGCTGCTCTACCGTCATGTCTTCGCCAATTGCGGCAATGACACAGGTGAGCTCACGGCTGGCTTTGAATGTTACTTCTTCTTCAGGTAGAGATTCTTGCGAAAAGAGCGGAACGGCTTTCATTTTAGCAAGGTTCAGTCCGCGTCTTTTAAGTGCAGCTTGAACTTTCTGGGCACCCGCAGATTTTCGGCTGAGGATGTTTTTCAGTCCGGAAGCTTCTTTAGAGGCTTTAGTTCCGAGTGATTCCGCGTCTTCACGCCCGCCTTCTCCGAAGACCACCAGTTCACCGCATTGGCGTCCTTCCGGATCACGAATGCTCAAGGTGTCGTCAGGAGTTAAAGTGACGACTATTGTGCCCAGGGCCGGAACTTGATAGCGCTCCATACCAAAAGGCAGGTAACTGCGCAATCCTGGCTCCAGCAGGCGGGAAGTTGATGAGCTTGTTAATTCCATGCTTAATTTAATTGTAGTCTAAATTAACGACAATAAAAATTAGTATGTTTAAGTGTCAACGACAATACAACAATAGTTTGCCGCCAGCAACACCCTTTTAGATAGTTAATTAAATTCAAATGAGTAGGTCGAAACCACTCCAAGAGGTAGTTGGCTGAAAATTTATTTGCCTGTTCACCAATGGTGGGTAACTATTAAATAACTAAATCCATAACAATCATTTTTCTAAATGCGGACAGTATCGTGTAGCGGAAATTTTATGTCAAGTAAATAATTTCAATATTAATAAAAATCTTGTCAGTCTGTTATCCTCTGTGTAAACTTTCTTTGTAGATTTCCATTCACATATTACTTGAACGTTTCCTAAAAACTCCGAAACTCATAATTTGTCATTTCGACCTTAGGGGAAAATATTAATGATATTAGTGCTTAACATTTAATAGATTTCTCGTTTCACCAGAAACGATACGTTTTTAGAATATTTTGAGAGACAATCATCAATAATCAGAGAGGTTAAAATGAGTATCAGTCTTGCGGAAGCAGCACGGGAAAAGGGTATACGCTATTTTTTAATTAGTTTTACTGACTTGTTTGGAGTAGTCAGGTCAAAACTCGTTCCAGCCGGGGCGATTGCAGGCATGCAGAAAAACGGTGCAGGTTTCGCCGGTTTTGCAGCACATCTTGATATGACTCCTGCTGATTCAGACATGTTTGGTCTTCCTGATGCGGACAGGCTGATACAGTTGCCATGGAAACCGGAGGTAGGCTGGTTGCCGAGTGATATTTATCTTGGTGGGAAAATTGTCGCTCACGGTCCACGCACTGTTCTCAAACAGGTTTTGGCTGATGCGGGAGAAAAAGGTTTTCAAGTTAAAACTGGAGTTGAGTGTGAATACTTTATCTTGAATCCCGAAGGAACAGCGGTTGCGGATTCAGCAGATATTCAGCCCAAACCCTGTTACGACCAACAGGCTCTTATGCGACGTTATGATTTGATTTCGGAAATATGTGATCATATGGAGGCTCTTGAATGGGGACCGTACCAGAACGATCACGAGGACGCGAATGGACAGTTCGAAATGAACTGGGATTATACAGAAGCCTTGACCACCGCGGATCGACACAGCTTCTTCAAATATATGACGAGGACGATTGCAGAAAAGCACGGTTTCCGTGCCACCTTTATGCCTAAGCCTATCTCATCGCTGACAGGCAACGGTTGTCATGCTCATGTTTCGGTCTGGAGCAAAGACGGTAAAACAAACTTAATGGAAGACTCACAGGGAGAACTTGGTCTTGCTAAACTTGCTTACCACTTCATTGGTGGATTGCTAAAACATGCAGAAAGTCTGGCCGCGATTACGAATCCTGTGGTGAATAGTTATAAACGCATCAATGCACCTCGTACTACTTCCGGAGCAACATGGTCACCCAACACAGTCACCTATTCAGGAAATAACCGTACACACATGATTCGCATTCCGGACTCAGATCGGATTGAAGTCCGACTTGCAGACGGTGCTGCGAATCCATATCTGTTGCAGGCAGTGCTGATTGGGGCGGGTTTGTGGGGTATAGAAAATAAAACAGATCCCGGCAAGAGGCTTGATATTGACATGTATGCAGAGGGACACACGGTTAAGAATGCTCCCAAACTTCCTTTGAATCTGCTGGATGCATTGAGAGCTTTCGAGAATAATAAAACAATGCGCCTTATTCTTGGAGCAGAATTTGCGGACTCCTACGTCAAACTCAAGATGGAAGAGTGGAACAGCTATATGCAGCACTTTTCGGAATGGGAACGCCAAAATGCTTTGGATGTTTAGAATTTAATAAAATTATTTATATCATAATTGTAAAATAGCTCTAATCCAGAAATAGAATATGTGTGGAATTGTCGGTTTGTATTTGAAAAACGTTGAACTGCAAGCTCAGCTTGGCAGTATGTTTAAGCCAATGCTGATTGAAATGAGCAGTCGCGGGCCGGATTCCGCTGGGGTTGCTATTTACAGAAATCCAGTTGAAGCAGGACAGACGAAAATTTCATTGGCTCATGACGATTCTGGATTTTTGTGGGAAACACTTGAAACCAATTTAGCTGCCTCATTGAACTGTGAGCTTGCTACATCAAAAGTAGCAAACCATTGTATTCTTGTTACTGATGCTGCTGAAACTGAAGTAATTTCATGGTTGCAAACTAACTATCCTGAAGTACGAATTGTTGGTTCAGGTAAATCGATTGAGATTTTTAAGGAAGTTGGACCTCCGGAAAAGGTATATGAACAATTCGAACTGGAGCATGCATCAGGTACACACATGATCGGACATACGCGTATGGCAACAGAAAGTGCTGTCACAACAGCGGGTTCACATCCATTTGCTACTGGTGCTGATCTATGTCTGGTACACAACGGTTCGCTTTCTAATCATAATATTCTCCGTAATAATCTGGAACGTGAAGGGATAAAATTTCAGACTGAAAATGATACTGAAGTTGCAGGTGCATACATGACCTGGAAGATCCGCTCAGGTGCAACACTTCGTCAAGCATTGGAGGATGGCATCAAAGAAATTGATGGATTCTATACCTTTTGCATAGGCACTCAGGATGGATTTGCAGTTGTTCGTGACCCAATCGCCTGTAAACATGCTGTGATGGCTGAGACTGATGACTGGGTAGCAATGGCAACTGAATTTCGTGCAATCGCACATTTGCCAGGCTCGGAACAGGCAAGAATCTGGGAACCTGAACCTTCAACCATTTATGTTTGGGGAGAACAATAATATGGACATGCTGGATCTAAAAGAACTTGGAGTACGTGGAGTAAACTCTGTACTGCATGACTTGTCAAAAAGTAGAGCTAAATCTTACCAGATCAACAATCCGATGGGGCAGCACTCAATTGCCTGTGGCCTTGATGCGACTATGCAGGTAAAAATTGAGGGACATGTTGGCTTTTATTGTGGCGGTATGAATCAGCACGCAGAAATAAAAGTCAATGGTCATGCTGGAGTAGGGCTTGCAGAAAACATGATGTCCGGCAGGATTCATGTTAGCGGCAATGCATCAGAGTCTGCAGGGGCTACTGCTCATGGTGGATTATTGGTGATTGAGGGAGATGCCTCATCACGTTGTGGTATTTCAATGAAAGGCGTTGACATTGTGGTTGGAGGATCGGTTGGACACATGTCTGCTTTCATGGCACAAAGTGGTTGCCTTGTGATTTGCGGAGATGCCGGAGATGCTTTGGGAGATTCAATCTATGAAGCGATTATATTTGTGCGGGGCAAAGTAGCAAGTTTGGGAGCTGACTGTATTGAAAAAGAAATGAGACCGGAACACCAGACAAAACTTAAAGAACTTCTTGAGGCTTCATCTTTACAGGCAGACTCAACAGAATTCCGACGTTATGGATCTGCTCGTACTCTTTATAATTTTGATGTTGATAACGCTGACGCATATTAAATTTATTGCCATGAAACAAAATATACCTAGAACTCAGCCTCGTAAATCAGCCACTTTTGATGATTACACTTTGTCCGAAATCCGCAGGGCTGCGGTTAGCGGAATCTATGATATTAGAGGGGGAGGTTCGAAGCGAGTTCTACCGGGACTTGATGACCTCCTTTTTCTTGGAGCTTCTATGTCACGTTATCCACTAGAAGGTTATCGGGAAGCCTGCGGTACAGATGTCGTGTTGGGCACACGCTTTGCCAAGAATCCAATTCGACTTAAAATTCCTATTACTATTGCCGGCATGAGTTTTGGCTCTTTGTCAGCACAGGCAAAAGAGGCCTTGGGAAGAGGTGCGACTATAGCCGGAACTTCGACAACAACCGGAGATGGAGGTATGACACCTGAAGAACGTGGTCAGTCAGAGACTCTTATCTATCAATATTTGCCATCACGTTATGGCATGAATCCGGATGATCTTCGTAAAGCTGATGCAATTGAAGTAGTTGTGGGTCAGGGGGCGAAACCAGGGGGTGGTGGAATGTTGCTCGGACAGAAAATTTCAGATCGAGTTGCGGAAATGCGAAATCTACCCAAAGGTATAGATCAACGCTCAGCTTGTCGTCATCCCGACTGGACAGGGCCTGATGATCTTGAAATTAAAATAAACGAATTACGGGAAATCACCGATTGGGAGAAACCAATTTATATAAAAATCGGCGGCGCTAGACCATATTATGATACTGCACTTTCTGTAAAAGCAGGTGCCGATGTGATTGTAATTGACGGAATGCAGGGCGGAACGGCAGCAACGCAGGAAGTATTCATTGAGCATGTTGGACAGCCGACACTGGCCTGTATTCGACCGGCGGTCAAGGCCTTACAGGATATGGGGATGCACCGTAAAGTGCAGTTGATTGTTTCCGGCGGCATCCGCAATGGTGCTGATGTAGCCAAGGCATTAGCTTTAGGCGCGGATGCGGTTTCTATCGGAACCGCCGCAATGGTTGCTCTGGGAGATAATGATCCGGCTTTGGAAGAAGAATATCAGAAACTTGGTACTACTGCAGGTGCATATGATGACTGGCATGAAGGTCAAGATCCGGCAGGGATTTCAACTCAGGATCCGGAATTGTCCAAACGACTTGATCCTGTTTTGGCAGGTCGTAGATTGGCGAATTACCTCAAAGTTATCACACTCGAAGCACAAACCATTGCCCGTGCTTGCGGTAAAAGTCATGTCCTCAATCTTGAGCCTGAAGATCTGGTTGCATTAACAGTAGAGTCTGCTGCAATGGCGCAAGTACCACTTTCCGGAACTGACTGGATTCCAGGAAAAAAATAAGCTAATTTAAATCACAAAACAACTGCCATTTAATTAGGTTTAAACAGCAGCTGTTTTTGATGTTTTAATAATACCGGTTTGAAAGATTATTTTCCAGACCGGTGAGTCCGCCAAACGTGGTCGATTGCCTCGATTAACGATTCTCCCTGTAATTTTCCGGACTCTTCTTCATAAGTGGCATTTTCAGCTTTGATCTGCCAAATATGCCAGACAAGCCAGCCGGCAACACAAATCACCAGAAAAATCCACTCTGAACCAACAAAAGGGTACATAGGGCCGATATCTGTTGGATTTGCACTCCAAGTTGTTATTGTACTCATACTATCTCCTCTTTAATATTGATTAGTTTCAGCTTTTTGCTGCATTGCGTTCAGCTTCTATAATTACACCAAACTGCTCCTCGACAATGCTGTTCTCGACATAATCGAGACCTGCTAACTCAATATTCTTGGGAACACGGAGCAAGTCAAGCTTCTTCAGAATCCAGCAAAGAATCCAGGCAGGCATAAAACCAAGTACGAAAAACATGATAAACGCACCAATTATTTGCCCGAGAGGATTGATGGCAGCATAACCTTCTGTTGCAGAAGAAGGGTAGCCCCAGAGGACGAAACCTGCCACAACTACACCATAGACACCGGCATAACCATGAACAGCAACCGCACCTACTGCATCGTCTATTTGGAATTTGCGTTCCACCCAGAAATGCATCTTGTAGATAATCCACACTCCAACACCTGCAATTACCATTGCTTGTAATGGGTGGTAAAGGTCATTTCCGGCAGAAGCAGCGATAATTCCCGCCAATCCGCCTGAGAATGTCCAATATGCATCTCCTTTGGAAACAAAATGGCCCATCAACATTCCGCCTGCAAGTGACATCAGAAAGTTGAAGGTGATTGCTCCCAGCGTTGTGGGTGTGAGATAAATTGTGGTTGCAGAGAAGAAAGTAGGATTGTCGCCGCTGATATCAAATATCGGCACATTACAAGCCGCATAAAATCCCCAGAACCCTGTGTAAATCAGAAATAAACCGATTACTGCAAGCCATGGATTATGCGGATGCAGGTCACGTGGTGTTCCATCCGGTGCAAATTTACCTTGCCTTGGACCGAGATGAATCAGCACAGCCAGCGCGGTACCTCCGCCGATCGCATGAATCACTCCGGAAGCATAGGCATCGTGATAGCCTAATAATTGCACCATCCAACCCTCGGGATGCCAGCCCCAGGCAGCGTCAATCACCCAGGTGAACGAACCAACCATAACGGCAATAATCCAGAAAGCACCTGAACGTATGCGTTCAATCACTGCTCCTGAAACTATGGAAGCCACTGTCCACGAGAAGAGCAAAAACGCAGCCCAAAATACGCCATTAATCCGCGCCCATCCTGCACCAAGTTCTGATTCTCCACCCATGTGTGTTCCCATCACCACACTCAAGGCTGTAGCGTGAGGGGATTCAACCAAGCCTCCGGTAATTCCTGGCCCGTTCGGTACTGCGAAGTAAATCCACCAGCCGAAGAAAAAGAAACTAACCGTTACTATCGGCACTACCATCGCATTTTTCATTAAAGTGTGTGCGATATTTTTGCGACGAGACACACTCACTTCATACATACAGAACCCAACGTGAATCAGGAACATGAAAACTACTGTTACCCAGTAGTAAAACTCTGTGAAGATAACAACAAGAGCATCAAGTTGAACGCCCATCATTCCTCCCTATTTATTGGTTAATATGCATTGGTAAAAATGATTACCTAGGCATTCCCAAACTAACTCTTTACCAGTGCATTTGTAAAAAAGCCCGCACTGAATTGTGGAGCTTTTGAATGATTACTGAAAAAAGCAACTATTGTCAAGAAAATAATAAAAAACCTTGACATTTGTTTTTCAAACTGTAAAAATTCCCTGCATAATCCGCTTGAGGCGGTCTCTTGTGGATTCTTCACGGAGAGGAAGACGAATCAGTGTCAGTTTTTTAATCTTTGAATTCTAAACCTTTCGGATCACTTCCATCTAATAAAGGAGGAATATGTTTTCTATCAAGAAAACAACAGGTGCCATTATTGCGGGCACCATGCTTGCGTTTAGCGCAAGTACAGTAGCAGTAGCTGACAGCAGTTCACCTATAAAAATACCAACACATAACTGGTCAAGCCAAGTGGTAATGGCTTATGTTATCGGTGGTATTTTTGAGAGCATGGGTAACAATGTTGAATATGTACCTGCTGATTCGCAGGCGGTATACGAAGCAATTCGTATTGGTGATATCACGATATCGCATGAAGTATGGCAATCCAGTTTTGGTAAGTCATTTTACAATGCCATGGCAAAAGGCGGAGTAATTGATGCCGGAACGCATTCCGCACCGACACTTGAAGAAATGGGTGTACCTACCTGGGTCATTGATAAAGGTCTATGTCCTGGACTTCCAAATTGGGAAGCGTTAAAAAACTGTAGCGCCGCATTTGTAACACCGGATTCCGGTGGCAAAGGTCGTTGGTTAGAGGGGCCTCAAAGCTGGCATGGTGACTTAATGCCTACACGTGTTAAAGCACTGGGATTAGGTGATAAGTACGTAGTTAAGTTTGCCGGGGGTGCTGATGCTTTATGGGCCGATCTCGCTTCTGCTAAAAAGGAAGGTCGTGCTACAATTATCTTTAACTGGACACCTAACTTCACCGATGCAGAGGGTTTCACTTTTATCGAGTTTCCTGAATATACTGATGGTTGTAGAACAGCTGATGGTGGAGACGGTAGTTGTGGTTCACCAAAAGGTTGGTTGAAGAAAGCAGCCAATTATAAGTTTCCGAAAACACACCCGAAAGCTTATACTGCATATTCCAAAATGTCATTTTCGACTACAGACATTGGTCAAATGGCCGCATTGGTTGACATAGATAAATTGAGTCACCAGGATGCTGCTAAAAAATGGCTGGCAGACCACAAAGACAGATGGGAGCATTATACAAAATAAAGTATAATTGCTAAAATCTTTTTATCTCTCCCCTGGTTGTTTTTGGCTGAGGGAGAGATTTTTTTTGACTTTAATGTACATTGATAACGAAGGAATGAGTGAGGAGGTTCATTCTGTAGTAGCAATTAAATCAGGAAACAAATATGCCTACACAGGAAGCAGTATGCAGCAAAGAACAAGCGGTCATCAAATGTGATTCTGTTTATAAAATATTTGGTGATAACGCCAAAAAAATGTTGCAGAGTTCACAGGGAAATGTAGATGCCAAAACATTCCAGGATGCTGGCTGCATAGTAGGTGTTAATAATGCTTCTTTTGAAGTTTACGAGGGTGAACTGCTGGTAGTTATGGGACTCTCGGGCTCCGGCAAGTCTACTTTGCTGCGTTGTATATCAAGATTGTCAGATGCCACCAGCGGTAGTGTTTTTATTGATGGCCAGGACATAATGGCCATGAACAACAAACAGCTCATCGAACTTCGTCGAAATAAGATGGGCATGGTTTTTCAAAGTTTTGCTTTACTGCCTCACAAGACCGTATTAGAAAATATTGCTTTCCCTTTACAGGTAAAAGGTGTCAGCACCCAGGACAGTATTAAGAAGGCCATGGAAATGGTCGAACTTGTCAGCCTCGGTGGTCGCGAAAATTATTTTCCTAGACAATTATCCGGCGGCCAGCAGCAACGTGTAGGAATCGCACGTTCCCTCGCAGTTGAACCTGACATCTGGTTTTTGGACGAACCCTTCTCCGCTTTGGATCCATTAATCCGCAAAGAAATGCAGGATGAATTTCTGCGGCTGCAGAGTGTTTTGAACAAAACTATATTATTCATCACGCACGATTTTGATGAAGCTTTGCGCCTTGCCGACCGGATTGCCATTATGAAAGATGGTGTTATTGAACAACTTGATACTCCAGCTAATATTATTCTAAATCCGGCAACTGATTACGTACATAAATTTACTGAAGAAGTTCCAAGAGAAAAGGTGCTTAGAATTGAGTCAGTCATGGATCCAGTAGATAAGACAGAAGAAATTAGTGATCTGGTGGTTTCTAAAGATGCGATCATTGAAACAGTTGCTGAAGCTGTTCTCAGTCAACAGAAGGCGGTCTCGGTAATAGATGAAAATGGTGAAGTTGTTGGAGCATTACACTGCTCTCATGTGATTAACGTTTTGTTCGGCAGCAGTGCACAAAAAGCAAATTAGGCTTGATCGTATAATTATGAATTACTCATCAAAACAACCTAAAGTAATACAATTTGCTTTTTTGTTAGTTGTGTTTTTTACACTATATTTTTTAATTGGCCCAGCTGATTCAAATTTCTTTTGGCGCCTCCCTCCACTGATTAAGGAACTTCCCCTGCTGATCAATAATGCAGCAAACTACTTGATGTTCGAGTGGATGCCGATTGATGTTTACGATCCCGAAATTGAAGAGTACGAACAACGTGCCTTAGTAAAACAGATAACAAGAGCAATTTCCGGTGCTCTGCTTTTTTCGATTGAATTCATTCGTGAAATACTTTTAGGGGGAGTAAAAACAATCGTTACATTTTCAAGTTGGGATTTTGTCAGTGAAAATAAGTGGGCACGTTGGCCGGCGCTTCCATGGACAGTTGTTGCTGGAGGTGCGATTCTATTAGGCTACAAGCTCCAAGGTAAAGGCCTTGCCTTTCTAGCAGCGTTTGCTACATCATATATCGCAATTTTTGGACAATGGGAGCCATCCATGGAAACGCTTTCGTTTGTACTGATTGCGGCGCCGATTTCGGTTATTCTTGGGTTGGCATTAGGCGTCTGGGCGTTTAAGAGCAGGAGGGTTGATACAACATTACAACCCCTCTTGAATGTGGCACAGACAATGCCGCATTATTCTTATCTCGTACCGGTGATGGTGTTTTTTGGCGTTGGTGATCACGCCGGTGCAATCGCAACAGTTATTTTCGCGACTCCACCGATGGTACGCCTGACTTTACTGGGGCTTAAAAAGGTTTCACCTGAAGTAGTAGAAGCAGGCATGATGAGTGGTTGCAGCAATTATCAACTCTTATTCAAGGTGGTTATTCCTACAGCAAGACATGATATTTTAATTGGTGTGAATCAGGTCATTATGCAGTGTCTGGCAATGGCCGTGATTGCTTCTTTTATTGGAGCTAAGGGTTTGGGTTTTAATTTACTGCTGGCACTAAATCAACTTAGAATTGGACAGGCGTTGGAATTGGGTATTTGCATTACCCTAATTGCGGTGGTTTTAGACAAGCTGTCTTTAGCATGGGCCAATAAACAAACTGATTATTTTTCTGATCTGTCTTTTTTTGAGCGACATAAGTATTCATTACTGTTTCTCGCTGTCTTCGTGGCAGGCACTTTGCTGGCCTATATTGGGACTTTCTTTTTCAAAGAAGGTTTTAATTACTTCTATATAATTCCGCATAACAAAGGCATCACTACAGAAAACTTTTGGCAGGCGGGTGTTGATTGGATTTGGGACACCTTCTTTTTTAGTTTGAAAGCATTTAATGTATTTCTGATTACGAAGGTGCTGATGCCGATGAAAGCCGCGTATTTAGGTATGCCGGTTATCGCAACCTTTGTGTTGGTGATGGGTACTGCATTTATTTTGGGACGCTTAAGATCAGCGCTGATTGTTGGTGGATTTTTGTTATTTATTGCTTTAACAGAATGGTGGGATAGAGCTTTAATCACGGCGTACATGGCAACTTTTGGAGTCATTGTATCTTCTATTATCGGCATCACAGTCGGTACTTTATGTTCCCAGAACAAGTTTAGCTCTAAAGCTATTTTATTGGTTTGTGATACTTTTCAAACCTTTCCTTCGTTTATCTATTTAATTCCGGTGATTATGCTTTTTGGCGTAACCGATACTTCTGTCTTAATTGCAGTAATTGTATATGCGACTATTCCCGCTACCCGTTATACCGTAGAGGGACTGCGTAGTGTTCCTCCAGAATTACATGATGCAGGTTCAATGTCAGGAGTTAACCGTTTTCAGAGATGGGTCAGTATTGAATTACCACTTGCTTTTCCGCACATGATGCTGGGCATAAATCAAACTGTAGTTTTTGCATTATTTATGGTGATTATTGGTGCAATGATTGGAACAGATGATTTAGGACAATTTATTTTAAAAGCACTGTCCGATAAAAATGGAATCGGTAATGGACTTACACTGGGGCTTTGTGTTGCCTTTATTGGACTGGCGGTCGATCAGATTCTCCGCACCTGGGCCAATGAAAGGAAAAAAGCTTTAGGTTTAAATTAAGACTACTTCAAAATAAGGTGGTTTAAGCTAGCTGCCATGAATTCGGGAACTGTCTTCTCTTCAGTTTTCTTTACAACTCCCCCTGTACTGAATATATTTTCTTTAACTATTTTGGAGTCAACAGTAATTCTCTAACGTTGAGAATTGCGGCGGGACAGCATTGGAATCAGCCAGAGGAAACAGGCAAAGGTCCAGATGATACTGCCGATAGTCGAGAGATAATCTCCGCTGAGAATGCCTGACACGATAAAAAATATTCCTGAAATGATGAAACAGATCAGTCCCGCCAGTTCTAAATAAAAATATTTCATTGCTATTTGTGTTTAAGTGCTGCTTTGTTGCTGAAAAGCGTTAAAGGAATAGACGAGCAGTCCTGTCCAAATCAGTCCAAAGGTGACAGCATGAGTTGAAGTAAAAGGTTCATTGTAAAGATAGATTCCAATCACAAGTTGGATAGATGGAGTCAAATATTGTATAAAACCCATTGTTGAATAACGTAGACGTTTGCCTGCATTAGTGAACCACAACAGTGGTAGTGAAGTTACTACTCCTGCGCCTATTAATAAAAAATCTGTTTTCCACACATTTCCAAAAGATCCCGTTCCGTCAATTTCCCAAAACACGATTAAAACTGCAGCCAAAGGTGCAAGTAAAGCAGTTTCCATTAAAAGTCCCACCAAAGGTTTTACAGGAATCATTTTGCGGAATAATCCGTAAAAAGAAAAGGTGAAGGCTAAAGAAAGTGCAATCCATGGTAGTGAACCAAAGTTCCAGAGAAAATTCAAGACTCCTAAAGCAGCAAAACCCACCGCTACAATTTGCCAAATATTTAAACTTTCTTTCAAAAAGACCGCACCCAGCAGGATTACCAACAGAGGATTGATAAAATAACCTAAACTTGATTCAATAACCTGGTTTGTGTTTACTCCATAAATAAAAACAAACCAGTTGCAGCCCAACAGTGTTGCTGTACCAAGCAGCATCAAGATGTATTTTGGCGAATGAAATAATTGGCGGAATTCTCCTAAACGTTTCTGTATCGCCAGCAAAGCTAAGAGAAAAAACACAGACCAGACCATGCGGTGAGTCAATATTTGCATTGATGGAACAGTGTCGAGAAATTTCCAGTAAATCGGTAGAAAGCCCCAGGCCACATAAGCAAGCAGAGCATACTCCACTCCGGACCTGGTTTCAGTACGTTTAGATTTAAAAAAGCTGATCAAGTTAAACTATTTTTGCTGTTTGGTTTTCGAAAGTGAAGAGTGAAGATGCTGCCCTCTGCGATTGTGCTTTTCAGCGATACTGTACCATCGAGTAATTCCATCAAACTCTGCACGAGAGTAAGTCCGAGTCCGGTGCCCTTTTGCGGTGCATTTCCGGCAACTTTAACTTGGTGAAATACTTTAAAAATATGCTGTTGCTGTTCTTCACTCATGCCGCAACCGGAATCTTTAACAGCTACGTCAATTCCGCTTTCGTCTTGAGTACAACGGATTTCAATACGCCCTTCTGGCTCAGTAAATTTAATCGCGTTAGCAAGTATATTTATCAAAACTTGACGTACCTTGCCGGCATCAGAAAACAACAGGAACTGTTGATCCTGCTGAAAAATAAGCTCATGTTCTATAGACTTTTCCTGCAGTAAAGGTTCAAGCCCTTCCATTACATCCTGCAGCAAATTTTCTAACTGAAAATTATTCTGCTGAATTTCCATCTGACCTGCTTCTATTTTAGAAAGATCGAGCAATGAGTTGATCAATTCCAGCAAATGTCGTCCACTTTTTAATATCCTGCCTAGACGGTCAGTTTGATAAGCAGAAAGTTTTTCATCCCCTATTGATTCCAGTAAAACTTCTGTAAATCCGATGATAGCATTCAGCGGTGTTCGCAGTTCATGTGACATATTGGTCAGGTACATACCCTTGGCACGACTGGCTTCATCAAGTTGACGATTTGAAGATTCCAGCAATTCAGTACGTTCCCGGATGACGTCTTCCATAAGCTGGAAAATTTCAGTCAGTTTTTGGACTTCATCCTCATTTTCGGAAAAATCTTCTACGCTTACAGCAGAATTTAAAGCAGGACTGCGGCTTTCACGTTGCTGTTCATTAATAACCTGCTGAACTTCACTTCTCAATTGTCTCAGCGGAGCAGAGATTCGTTTTGCGAAAAATAAGGCTAAAACCAAAACCAGCAGCAAAACTACTGAAGCAACGATCCAAATCCAGATTCCAAGTCCGGATAAACCCTGCTGCAGTTCGGAAGCCTGCTGCCGCGCAAAATTGGTTTGCCAGCGTACCATGATTTCAACCTGCCTGCTGATCTTTAACACCAGCGGCCACTCCTCGTTCGACCATTCAAGCAACGCTGTTTCAGAGTTGTTGTTTTGAACTTTAGTGTTTGCTTTTTGCTGGAGATTTTCGAGAGACAAAATCATCAGCCGCAAATCATAAAAAGCACGCCGTTCAACCGAACGTTCTCCTTCCCACACACGTGACTTTTTATAAAGCAGACCTAATTGTTCGAAAGCCGGATGTATCTCATTTTTCCACGTCAGCTCACGTTGTTTGAGAAACTTATCATCAGCACTTTCCAACCATGCCTTTTGTGCCCATGTTGCACGATGTACTGCATTGTTAAGTGTAAACCATTTAATGGAAACAGCAGGCAGATCACGATGCTGTTCCAAGGCTCGGTTTTGTTCCAATGTCAGCCAATACAGGGCAAAAAATCCCAACAATGTTATTGCTGCACAGACCGCGACAACCAGCAAAATTTTGTGGCCTAAACTTTGGAACATATGCTGTTGTATTATGAAAATCTAATCCATGAAATGGCTGCTAGCTTTTATAAGCTAAATCAACACCTACCTAAATCAGCAATCCGGAAATGAAAATGTGTTAGTAAATTTTACAGTTTCACCATCATCATTATTAATCATTTGTCACCGGTTTCTGCCGAAAGGCAAAAATCAGGTTTAGGAAAAGCCAGCCGGATGATATCAGCCAGAAAATTGCTCCTGCACGGACAAGCCAGTCAATTTGTAAAAGCGCACCCGGCAATAAAGTCAGCATTGCCAGTGCAGCCTGTAGTAATTGTCCGGATGTTCGTTTTGCCGGCAAAATGTCTTTGAGCAAAGGAACCTTCACTTTTCCGACCAAAGTGCTGAAACGGTGAAACCAAATTAAAAACGGTACAATTTTGTATAACATCCCGTTGGTGATTGTTGCCGCAAAACCCATTAAAAACAGCAACCCAAAAGCAAAAGTCAGCCGTTCATCAGGCCAGAATAAATGTGCGGCCAGACAGAGCAATGACAGTGGGAAAGCGAGCAGGCCGATTTGCCAAAAACGCAAAGTGGCATCCACGACTTTTCGTTTGCGTTTAAGCAACATCTGCCAGACAGTTAGAGTAAATATTATACTTGCCGTTACTCCCGGCAGCATCGCTGTGAAGAGCAGTGCTGAACCTGCTGAATTTAAGAGCATGACTGAAACAGCGGCTAAACTAAACATTCCGGCACGTAAAATCCAGACCGCACGCTTTTCCGGAAAAGGACTGGAAAGGTAAAACATTGGAATTACGTGAAATCCAACTCCAACAATCAATCCGCCAATTCCTCCGGACAGTGCCAAAGTCACATGCAGGTTTTTGACGATCGAACGTTCAATCAGTGGTGGCCACAATCCCGTAATTGCGCCTATCTCGAGGACACCAAGTGACACTGCGAGTGCCAGTGAGATCAGCGAAATACGCATGGCAACTACCACAGGTCGATTTGCCTTTACCCGGAAAAGTGCTGTCAGCAGTTGTGTGAGGAAAACTGTGAAGGCAAGCAATAACGCAGAGATTGCAACTGGAAACAACAGCTGAGAAATTTGGATTAATCCTCCAGCCAGGGCGAGAATACCGATGATCATGAAAAAATGTACTGCGCGTGATAACGCGATCCACGGAACTTGACCTCCTGCCAGAACCGGAACAAGCTGATAAAAGGCACCCATCATTATCATCATGATCCAGCCTAAAGTTATCAGGTGGGTTAAGGCAATAGTTTCAAAATGCCAACTACTGCTGAAAACTATAACTCCCCGGTATAGTATCAGACTTCCTGCAAGTAAACCGAACACCGGAGCCGTAAGGAAAAAACGAAAAGGAATATCTTCAGGCGGGGCTTGGTCCAGACTGAGTCCGGAAGATCTCATTGGACCTCCTGCCAAATCCACAATTCAATTGAACCATCTTCAAACTTATCCAGATGGGTCAGCATTCCGCGTTCTTCAAGCAGAGGAAACAACGGACGTGGAACTTGCCGATGAAGCATTTTCAGCACCTCCGTTTTTTGCAGTTTGTCAACTGCCTCCAGCACCACAACCATCGGTTCCGGAGGTTCAAGTTCACGGCAATCCACCGTGATGATGGAGTGTCCGCCTGGCACAGAATCAGGAATCATGGGGACTACTCGATGGCATCCATTTTCTGGATTAAGTCCGGAACTTGAGCAGTTAATTGTTGATCGACCATTGGATAGAGCATACCCTCTTCCTTCATATTATGCTGCTGGATCAACATCAGCAGAGTTTCGCCAGCGCCAAGAGTAGTGTCAGGATCATCAATTTCAAGCGATTCCTTAATTTGAGCTAATACGCCGTTCATTTGAACATGCTCTGCGCGCATAACCATTGTGGGACCTTGAGTCATGCCTGTCGCTTCTTCAAACGCGGGAAACAAAATTGCTTCTTCCATCTCAAAATGCCTCCGCATTCCTGCTTCAAAAGCGAGCATCTTTTCCCGTCCATTTTCAAAACTTCCTGAGAGTAACTCTGCTTCACCATCTGCGTACAGTTGATCACAACGTGCATGATCTGCCGCCATATATTCATTTATTGTCTGCATCTTTTCCTTGCTTAATGTGTAAGCCTCCCTATGAAAAAGTTGATGGAAAATAACTTTAACTGTTTAAATCAACAGTGAAAATTAAAAATCAATCAGCTAAAATTAGAACATAATTGAGGATCAAAATCGAGTGATTAGTCATTTTGGAAGCTATAATTTATTTAACAGAATCTCTGGAAGAGGAAATTTAAACACTGAACTGAATACAGCTTGCGATAATCTGCGGGAATCTTTTTTGCGGCATTATGTATGCTTAAAAAAACAACATATCATTCAAACTATCAAGGCTTCAGCTTGCAAGATTTCTGTAAACAGGGCAATCTGCAAGCGTAGCTTTGATGAGTTGCCTGCTCCTTTTTCCTGTAAAAAACTGCTTGACCTTCAGCTCAGACATCCACTTTTAATTAATTTAACACTCCAATTTATAATTCAAATGACAGATCAGTCCATTCAGTATCGTTTTCAGGCTGCACAGGTTTTGGTGCGTGACGCAGGTTTATATGCTCTTCAGTGGTTCAGAAATCTCGAGAGTCTCCATACCGAGCAAAAAGGTCCACAGGATTGGGTCAGCGAGGCTGATCGTGAAGTAGAAAAGATGATTCAAAAAAGGCTGAAAGAATTATTTCCGGAAGATGGGTTTTTTGGTGAAGAAAGTGGATTTCAGCCGCAAAATTCTGAAGGTCTCTGGGTCGTGGATCCGATTGATGGAACAAGCTGTTTTCTGCAGGGTATGTCATCTTGGTGTGTTTCAATGGCTTATGTCGTAAATAATGAAATAGAGATCGGACTGATTTACGCACCCTGCACAGATGAATTGTTTGCGGCGCAGCGTGGAAGCGGAGCAACTATTAACGGACGTCCAATGCGGCCAAGTAAAGCCACCTCGCTTTCTGAAGGAATTGTAGGTTTGGGCTATTCACCTAAAAGTTCGATCGAAGCGACCCAAAAAGCATTTGCTTATTTATTCGAAAACGGCGGTGTCTATCACGATATAGGTTCCGGAGCCTTGATGACCGCATACGTTGCTGCCGGACGTTATGTCGGTTATTATGAATATCAGATCAATTCCTGGGACTGTCTGGCAGGTATCGCCATGGTTCGGGAAACCGGTGGTTGGACCAATGATTTTTTAGCAAATGACGGTTTACACACTGGTAATCCAGTTCTCGCGGCAGCACCCGGAACCAAAGAAGCCATGTTAAACTTATTCAGCGCAGCCGGTCATTAAGCCTGCACTTTTCCAGACTTGCCAATGTTTAAAGCAATTAAGCCTTTGTCAAATCCTGCCATGGGTGCATGCTGGCAGGGAAAAAATCTCCAGTTTGGTCTGGTTGCCACGGACGTCGTTTGCATCCGCTATGTATTCTATGCTGACTTACTTCCGCAAGCCGGAACTGAAGCAGCACTGTTGAACCTTGTTGAATTGGACAAACAGTTTCAGTTTGGTGATGTCTGGGGCTGGCAAGCAGAATATTCCGGAAAAAAGGAAGCTCCGCTGACTTATCTCATACAACTCGAAAAAAGTGATGGTACTAAGCATTTTGTGATTGATCCTTTTGCGAGAGAAAGTCGGGGTGGTGAACAGTGGGGAAGAACTCTCGGTTTTGCGGTGGATGCGGAAGATTATTCTCTTAAAGTTTTTTCACGGACGCAGGATTATTTTTTTCATGGAATACGACGATTACCGGTTCTGCGTCCGGAAACTCCAACTGTTAAAATTACTTCAAGACCTCCTGCACCTCAACATTCTTTGGAACAGAGTATTGTTTACGAATGTCACCTCCGCGGAATGACCCGCAGCCCATCTAGTACCGTCGCTGATTCTGCTTATTCCGGAACCTATCAGGGTTTGACAAATTGCATTCCGCACTTGAAAACACTTGGTGTAACTGCGGTTGAATTACTGCCGGTTTTTGATTTTGATGAAAACGAGAGAGCGTTTTCTGCCGGTGACAATACTCATCCATTATATAATTATTGGGGTTATTCAACGCTTCAGTTTTTTGCACCAAAACAAAATTATGCTGCAGATGTGGAAAATGCTGTCTCGGAATTTAAAGCGATGGTTGATAAATTCCACGCAGCCGGTTTAGAGATATGGCTGGATGTGGTTTTTAACCATACTGCAGAATTCGGTGCGGATGGTCCGGTGGATCATTTCAAGGCACTTGCTCCGGATCATTGGTATTTGCTGGAAAAAGACGGAACCCACAAGAATTATTCCGGCTGTGGAAATACGCTGAAATGCGCACATCCAACCAGCAGACGAATGATTCGTGAATGTCTTATTTACTGGGCCCACGAAATGGGAGTGGACGGATTTCGTTTTGATCTCGCCACAATCCTAAATCGTGACGCATCCGGAAATGTCATGGATTTTCCGCAGTTACTATGGGAATTGAGGAATGATCCGTCACTGAAAAATATTAAACTGATTGCGGAACCTTGGGATGCTTCCGGAGCTTACGAACTGGGAAAAGCGTCCGGACTTGCGAATTGGGCTGAGTGGAACGATAAATACCGTGATACTGTGCGCCGCTCTTTGCGGGGTGAGGAAAAAATGATGGAGGCGCTTAAAGCCTCAATTCTCGGCAGTCCGGAAATTTTCGGATCTGTAGATTCCGGTAGGAAATACAGCCTCAACTTTCTCACTTCGCACGATGGTATGACGTTGATGGATCTGGTTTCATACAACGAAAAACACAACGAAGCAAACGGTGAAAAAAACCGTGACGGCCATAATTCCGAATTTGCTGATAACTGCGGAATTGAAGGGCCGACTAATAATCCGGAAATACAAAAATTACGTTTCCGCAAAGTACGTATGTTTCAATGCCTGCTCCAACTGTCAAACGGAATTCCGATGCTGCTCGGAGGTGATGAATTCGGCAGGACGCAGCAGGGGAATAACAATGCCTATTGTCATGACTCTGAGCTGACATGGCTGGACTGGCAGCTCGCTGAAAAAAACTCCGAGCTTTTGCTTTTTACTCGACGTATGATTGCTTTGCGGAAACAACACTCATCCTTTCTGTTTGCACCAAGCAGCAATTATCAGTGGTTTGATGCTTCCGGAGCTGCGGAAAAGCTTGAGCCATATATACGCACTCTGCATTACGAAGTAACAAATTCCGCCTGGCCCGAACAGATAATACGTGTACTCATCAATTGTTTTGAACAGCCGGTTGAATTTATGCTCCCCGAAGAAATCGAATGGAGGGTTCTGATTGACAGCGCTAAAGAACCTGCTGAATACATTCCTCCTCAAGCAGGAAGCGCGTGGCTGGAAGGCTTCACCGTGCAAATCTTGAGAGCTACCGGCGCGCAAGTATGAAAATGCAAATTTGAAAATATCGCACTTTACCAGGAAAAATTATCAAAGGAGATGAAATGTCAAAAACAAAAAATAATGCTCCTGCTCTTGGAGCGGATTACAGCGCTAAAATGAAAAGCAGATATGCAGAAAAAGTTAAGACCTCTGCTAAAATATACTCAAAAGCAGATCGACGTGAAAACCGTGTAGTGGAAAATATGTCTGACGAAGCTCAGCAGGAATCACAGCAAGAAAGCGCTTGTGATGGGCATTGTTTATGCGGCGCTGTGAGTTTTAAGATAATTGGGAAGTTGCGTCCGGTGGTCAATTGTCATTGCGGACAATGCCTTCACACACACGGACATTACGCGGCCTACACTGCGGTTGAAAAAAACAAAATTAAGTTTGTGAATGATGCCGGACTAAAATGGTTTCGTTCATCAAACGAAGCAAGACGCGGGTTCTGTCAGGAATGTGGAGCAAGTCTTTTCTGGGAACGTCTTGGAGCAAGTACCATCAGTATTGCCGCGGGAATGCTCGATCTTGCTCAAGGAGTAAAAACGACTGGGCACATTTATTGTTCAGACAAACCTGCTTATTATGAAATTGTTGATGATCTGCCTAAGTTTCCTCAATCTTCTGATGGAGAACTTGATGGTGATTTATAAAATATTGCAATAATGATGTTGTTGTAAAAAACCCTGAAACCGTGGAATTTCGTGGAGCGTGATAAATCTTGTCTAAACGTCATCGCTAATATCATTAAGATTTATCCTTAGGGTCGAACTGACAACTTTTTAATCACCATTAAGAACAACTATTTTTATGTTTATTAACCAAGAATTACAAAATT
>JABGPG010000286.1 GCA_018645085.1 Deltaproteobacteria bacterium | reverse complement strand
TTGAAACTCAGTAGCATCTTGCTGATCTTATTGCTGCTTCCGTTTGGACTGATGGGTGCTCAAATAAAAGGCAAAATTCAATCCATCACCAGGAAAGCCGGTACGATACAGATGATGAACCTCAAGACGAAAAAGGTTGAGGTCATTCAGTTTGATAAACAGACACAATACCAGAATGCAAAGTCGATCAAGGAATTCATTATCAATGATGTGATCCTCGTTGATCTGGAACCGGGAAAGTCTGCGTTAAAAATAAAACGTGTGCTGGTGGAACTACCGCCGGAAATGATTGCTGATACCAAGCTGATCCAAAGTTTGGTCAATGGTAATCCAAACGAATATATGTTGCTTGATGCACGTCCACTGGCTTCTTTCAACGCCGGACATCTCCCCACTGCAGTCGCACTACCGGTGACGGATTTCAAAAAGAAAATAAATCTGCTGCCTAAAAACAAGGATAAACTGCTGGTTTTCTATTGTGGAGGGCCTACCTGAGGACTCAGTCCTAAAGCCGCCGGTCTGGCGGTTAAAGCAGGTCACAAAAATGTAAAAGTTTACACAGCAGGTGTTCCTGCCTGGAAAAAGATCAGACAGTTGATGGTCGTTGATCAAGCGTGGCTGGTAAAAAATCTCGACAAATATCATGTCATTCTTGATACACGTTCTGCCGGTGACAGCGCTAATTCGAACATCAAAAGCGCAGTCTCTTTTCCCGCTGTAGAACTCGTGAAAATGGGGAAAGACTTCAAAGCCAAGAAGTTCAAAAGCAGCAAAAAACTACTTCCCGGATTAGTTGATAAAAAAGCACCGGTGATTGTTTACGGCTCAGTGGGGCGAAGTGCTGAAGTATTGTCAGCTTTCAAGGAACTGGTTTACTGGGGTTACAAAAATACGGTTATCCTGGACGGAGGAATTAAGGCTTGGAAACAGGGTGGACTTCCTGTCTCAAATGCAGCACCGGTATCAAAAATCAGTTATGTGCGTAAACCGGTAAAAGGTGCGGTTGATTCCAGCAAATTCGCTGGGTTGGTCAAAGCAGGGAAATATGTAGTCCTTGATGTACGCACCAAAAAAGAAGCTGCAAAAGGTAAAATCGCAAGTTCGGTCCACATTCCATTGGATGAACTGGAAGCAAATCTCGCTCAGCTCGACAAATCTGCAGACATAGTTACACATTGTGTCAGTGGTGTTCGTGCCGGTATTGCCTATCAGTTACTACAGAAGAATGGTTTCAAAAATGCGAAGTTTCTGAATGCCATTATTAAAATTGATAAAAACGGTAAATATACAATTGAATAACAACTTTGCCACAGATTGAGGTGGAAAAAAACAAGACTGACATTGTTTAAATGTAAGTCAAAATCACTTCAAATCTGTGGCAACAAAATTAAACCTGAAACCTGAATCTCACAATGTTTAAGCGCCGCCAGTTTATTAAAATTTCTTCCGGATTCCTTGCTTCTTCTGCAATGGCAGGAAGTGTTGGATGGCCGCTGATTTCCGGAAAGGATGCTCTGGCTCATCATCCTGCAGAAAAAGTTGTACCGACTTTTTGTGAGCTTTGTTTTTGGCGCTGCGGTGTTGACGCTCATGTGCGTGACGGAAAAGTTTACAAAATAACCGGACAGGAAAATCATCCTTTGAGCAACGGACGTTTGTGTCCGCGTGGAACAGGCGGGCATGGTTTGCTCTATGATCCGGACCGACTTAAACATCCGTTAATACGGGAAACAGTCGATGGTGTTCAGCGTTTTAGAAAAGCGAGTTGGGACGAAGCCTTGACTTTAATTGCGAAAAAATATGCAGAAATAACCGAAAAATACGGGACAGAATCGAGCGTGATGTTCAGTCACGGATTCGGAGCTTCTTTTTTCAAAAAACTTTTTCAGGCATACGGAATTCACAATTTCACCCATCCTTCTTATGCACAATGCAGAGGTCCGCGTTTAGAAGCATTTAAGCTGACTTACGGACACGGTGTGGGAAGTCCGGAAGGTCTTGATGTGAAAAACAGTAAATATCTGGTTTTGATCGGAACGCATCTTGGCGAAAATATGCACAATACCGCTGTTCAGGATTTTGCGGACGCGGTTTCAGCAGGATGCCGGATTACCGTGGTTGATCCGCGATTTTCCGTTGCTGCGGGAAAGGCGGAACGCTGGCTGCCGATTAAGCCCGGAACAGACCTCGCTTTGCTGCGTGCGTGGATCCGTGTCATTTTGAAAGAAGAACTCTTTGATAAAAAATTCGTAGAGGAAAACACTATCGGTTTGGAAGAATTACGCGATGGTGTTGAAGAAGCAACTCCGGAACGTACAGCGGCTTACACCGGAATCTCTGCGGAGGAAATTGTGGCAGTGGCCCGTGATCTGGGACGTTACAAAAACAACGCGCTGGTGCATCCCGGAAGGCATGTGACATGGTACGGTGACGATACTCAACGTTCCCGCGCGATTGCAATTCTAAACGCATTGCTCGGCAATTATCAAATGCCCGGAGGATTTATTACACAAAAGAAATACGGTGTTCCGGGAATTAAATTTCCGCAGAAAAAGTCCGTCCGTAAATTGCACTCAAAATATCCGCTCGCCCACAGTATGCCCTCAAACGAAGTTGTTGAACAAACAATTTCAGCAAAACCGTGGCCGATTAAAAACTGGTTTGTTTATGGAACAAACCTGATCCATTCTCTTGGCGATCAACAGGCAACTCTCAAAGCGATTCAAAATCTTGATTTTATGGTCGCGGTCGATGTGCTGCCCATGGAAATCACCGGTTACGCAGATGTGATTCTTCCGGAATCAACTTATCTTGAACGCTATGATGATCTGGATGACCGCACTTACCGTGTGCCTTATGTCGGCATTCGTCAACCGGTAGTTCCACCAATGTACGATAGTAAACCTGGACACGAAATTGCCAAACTGCTGGCGGAAAAAATGGGTTTACCGGATTTGTTTCCGGATGATATTGAAACATATCTCGATCAGCGTTTGCAGAAAATCGGCAGTTCATTGAGTGAATTGAAAGAAAAAGGTGTAATCAAAAAACCGGAATCCGAAATTTACCGTAAGCCCGGAAAGATATTAAAATTCAAAACTCCTTCAGGAAAAATAGAACTGGCTTCTGAAAAGTTGCGTGAATTGGGTTTTGACGCAGTTCCGCAATATACACCGCCTCCGGAAAATCCGCCCGGATATTTTCGCCTGCTCTTTGGACGTGCGCCGATGCATACTTTTGGTCGTACTGCCAACAATCGTTTCCTTGGTGAGTTGATGCCGGAAAATGAAATCTGGATCAATGAAATTTCCGGACGCGATATGAAATTAAAACATGGAGAATATATTTATCTGGTAAATCAGGATGGAGTTAAAAGCAAAACATCGATAAAAGTCCGCCTGACGCAACGTATTCGTCCGGATGCAGTTTATATGGTGCATGGTTTCGGACATACTCATCCCTGGTTGAAACAGGCTGGAGGACGCGGTGCAAGCGATGCCGATTTGGTTACTCAGCAAAGTATCGATCCAATAATGGGCGGTACAGGAATGAACAATAATTTTGTCACTTTTACTCGTAAGGCATAGAAACCATTATGGCTCGTGAACGAAAATACGCAATGATTATCGACACCAAACGCTGTGTTGGTTGCTCGGCCTGTGTCTACGCCTGCAAGTCCGAAAATGATGTACCGGAAGGCTTTTGTCGGGATTGGATTGTACAGCGTGTGGAAGGAACTTTTCCGAACTTAAAAATGCTGAACCGCTCGGAACGCTGTCAGCACTGTGAAGATGCGCCGTGTGTGACAAACTGTCCTACGGGTGCTTCCTATTATCCCGGAGACGGTACAGTACAAATCAAACGTGACCTTTGTACAGGTTGTAAAGCCTGCATGGCGGCTTGTCCATATGACGCACGTTACATTCATCCAAAAGGCTATGCGGACAAATGTTCTTTCTGTCAGCATCGTCTCAAAGATGGTTTAAAACCGGCCTGCGTTACTGTTTGTCCAACGAAAACTTTGCATCTGGTCGATTTGAACAGCAACGACGGTGAAGCGGAAAAATTGATGGAAGGACGAACCGTTACTCAGGACAAAGTTCATGCTGGTACAAAACCTAAATTGTTTTGGCTAGCATAAGCAGTAAGACATGACAGGAATTACTGAACAATCTTTTTAATCCTGAAGCTGTTTTTAAACTACAAATATTAAAGTAGCTAACAGTTAAAAATCTTCGTGAAAAAATGCGGAAATCTATGACTGAGAACCGAATCTTCAAATCTGAAACTTGAGACCTTAAAATGGTTGAAATCATCACAAATAAACTGAATCCTCAAGTGCTGCCGCATTTGGATGTTTGGAACTGGGAAGTGCCTGTTTACCTGTTTCTGGGTGGATTGTCCGCCGGACTGCTGGTGCTTGCGTCCGGACTGTTGCTGTTGCAGAAGGGCGGTGTCTTCAGTCACACTGAACGAGGTCCATTTTCATATGCAGTAAAAGCGGGTTCACTGCTCGCTCCAATTCTGCTCGGCAC
>JABGPG010000111.1:25986-31384 GCA_018645085.1 Deltaproteobacteria bacterium | reverse complement strand
CGAAATTATTCTCAGGAAATTATTTTGAACTTTCCACTTTCAAATTGAACTATTAGCATTAGAACTTGGTCAGATGCCTTAAAACAACAACATCGATTCAAATTAACACGAATGTGCAAAAATAGCGTAAAAAATAATAAATAATACAAATGACTAAAATAAAGGAAAAACAGTTAGTTGCAATTGTTGGAGCAGGGCTGGCGGGTTCAGAAGCGGCGTGGCAGTTGGCTGAGCGTGGACACGCGGTACGGCTCTTTGAGATGCGTCCGGTACGTATGACCCAAGCTCACAAAACCGGAAATTGTGCTGAACTGGTTTGTAGTAATTCATTCAAGAGTCGTGCGGTAGAAAACGCGCATGGTTTGCTCAAAGCAGAAATGGCTCTGCACAAATCCATGATTTTAATGAACGGAGAAAAATTTTCTGTACCTGCCGGACAAGCCCTTGCCATTGACAGAGAACCATTTGCTGAAGCAGTAACAGCTCAGTTAAAAGCTCATCCGCTGATTAGTTTCTGTAATGAAGAAGTTGCGGATGTCGCAAAACTGATTGAGGAATATTCACATGTTATTTTTGCGACAGGACCATTAACTTCCGATGATCTCGCTAATTCGCTTCAGGATATTTTGGGCACACAGTATTTATCATTTTATGATGCGATTGCACCGGTTGTAACTGCGGAATCTATCGACATGAATCTTGCTTTCCGCGCGTCACGTTACGGAAAAGGTGAGGCGGACTATATAAATTGTCCGATGCATCGCGGGCAATATCAGTCTTTTATAGAAGCGGTGCAGCAAGCGGAAAAAGTTGAACTGCATCAGTTTGAGGACACACGTCCTTTTGAAGGCTGTCTGCCAATTGAGGTGATGGTGGAGCGTGGTCCGGAAACTTTACGCTTCGGTCCAATGAAACCGGTTGGTCTTGATCATCCGGAAACAGGTGAGCGTTACCATGCGGTTGTTCAGCTTCGGCAGGAAAATTCTGTTGGTACACTTTACAATCTGGTGGGTTTCCAGACTAAAATGACATGGAGCTCGCAAAAGGAAGTTTTTGCGTTGATTCCCGGGCTGGAAAATGCGGAATTTGTACGACTCGGATCGGTTCACCGCAACACATTTTTAAACGGTCCTGCTCTGTTAAATCCTCAGTTGAGTCTAAAAACGCATCCTAATGTTTTTTTTGCGGGACAGATCACCGGCGTTGAAGGTTATATGGAATCCACCGCAATGGGGATTCTGGCTGCCAGACAAATTGCCGCTGAACTCGAGAATCGCGTAGAAAGCCCACCCTCTCCGGACACCATGATGGGCGCTCTGCTCCGTTATATCACCGAAACAGAAGCTTCTACTTTTCAACCGATGAACGCGAATTTCGGACTGCTTAATGCTCCGGAAAAAAAGATGAGTAAATCAGATCGTAAAACATGGTATGCTGAACGAGCTCTGAAAAAAGCTAAGGAATATGCGGAGCAAGTTTGAAGGTTCCGTAAAAAGTCATAACGACACCAATGTTTGTCATTCCCGCGAAAGCGGGAATCCATTCCCCGATCAGGTCGAGGACAAGCATTTCAGATACTTACAAGTTCCTGGATTCCCGCTTTCGCGGGAATGACAAACAAGTGCTTGTTTTAGGCTTTGCTTGTTCATCTTGGGGGTCTTTTAAAAAATAGTGTATGCAAAACTTTAATTAAAGTAGCTGAAATGTTTGATAAAATATTGATTGCCAATCGCGGTGAAATTGCCTGCCGGATAATACATACCTGCCGAAAAATGGGAATCCGGACTGTTGCTGTTTATGCAGATGCGGATGCACGTGCGCTTCATGTTCAACTTGCAGACGAAGCCTGCCGCATTGGAGAATCACCGCCATCCGAGTCTTATTTGCGTTCGGAAAAATTACTGGATGCAGCCAAAAAACACGGTGCGCAGGCAATTCATCCGGGTTACGGATTTTTATCGGAAAATGCGGAATTCGCTCGTCAATGTTCAAAAGCCGGAATTGTTTTTATTGGACCGTCTGTTGAAGCAATCGAACAAATGGGTGCTAAAGATCAAGCCAAACGTGTGATGGAAAACGCAGGAGTTCCTGTTGTTCCCGGTTACAAAGGTGCTGAGCAAAGTCCGGATTTCCTGCATGCGGAAGCGAAAAAGGTCGGTTATCCATTAATGATAAAAGCAGTTCTCGGTGGAGGCGGCAAAGGAATGCGGGTGGTGCACAAGCATGAAGATTTTCCGGAAGCGCTTGAATCTGCATGCAACGAAGCCCGGAATGCCTTTGGTGATGATCGGGTTTTGCTGGAAAGCTTTATCAGTGGACCACGTCATATTGAGTTTCAGATTTTTGGTGATCAGCATGGAAACGCTGTTCATCTTTTTGAGCGTGACTGTTCACTGCAGAGACGTCACCAGAAAATCATTGAAGAATCGCCTTCACCTTTTCTGGATGATGAATTACGTTCGAGTATGGCTGACGCTGCGGTTGCCGCTGCAAAGGCTGTGAAATACACAGGCGCCGGAACAGTTGAGTTTATTGTAGGAAGCGACCGCGGATTTTTCTTCATGGAAATGAACACCCGTCTGCAGGTTGAACATCCGGTTACGGAAATGATTACAGGACTTGATCTGGTTGAATGGCAATTGCGCGTGGCCGCAGGTGAAAAACTACTCTTAACTCAAGAAGAAATCAGCCAGACAGGACATGCGATTGAAGCCAGAATTTATGCCGAAAATCCAGCAACCGGCTTTTTGCCCAGTATCGGTACTTTGCATAGTCTGGCTTTTCCAGGATTGAAGCAAAATAATAGTTCTGCCAGAGCAAGCATCAGAATCGATACCGGAGTTGAACAGGGCGGAGAAATCAGCATTCACTATGATCCGATGATCGCCAAGTTGATTGTGCACGCAGATTCACGCAAACAGGCGATTGCTGCGATGCGCTCTGCGTTGGCTCAATCCGGTGTGCTGGGTGTGGTGACAAATCTGGGTTTTTTGCAGAGCATCATGCAGCATCCGGATTTTGAAGAGGGAAAAACGGACACTCTTTTTGTGGATTCAAAGCTGGAATCGCTACTGCCTGGCAACAAAGATTCTGCTGACTGGGTATGTTGGGGCACAGCGATTTCATGTTTGCTGAAAGACTTTGCGGACTCCGAAAATAAAGCACAAAAATCTATGGAACCGTGCTCACCCTGGAACAGTCTTGGAAACTGGCGGGCCGGAATTGAGGAACCGCACAGGGTACAACTGCGAAACCAACAGGGGACGGAAACAGAAATAAAAATATTTGAAGAAAATAATACTTTCCGGATTTTGCATGAAAATACTGAAATTTCAGTCACAGTTTCTGCACATGAGGATTTGCTTGATCTAACCTGGAACAGTGAGGGCTTGGAAGAATATGGACATCACTTGCTCGTGCTGAGTCATGAATCGCAACTGTTGGCAGTTCATGAAAACGGTCGTACATTATTCAGCAGACTGGATCCTTTAGCTTACGAACAGAGCGAAGAGGTCAGTGATTTTCGACTTAGCGCACCGATGCCCGGAAACGTGATCCGTGTGCTCGTTAAAGCTGGAGACGAAGTAAGTTCCGGGCAACCGTTATTAGTGATGGAAGCTATGAAAATGGAACACACTATTGTTGCTCCTGCAGATGGAATTGTGGAGGAAATACTTTTTCAACCTGGAGACCTTGTGCAGAATGACGCAAAGCTGGTCGAATTTTCACTACTTGAAGAATAGAATATTTTCATCTTCCACAAGCATAAAAATTTCTGAAAACGTCTCATTTGCACTAATGCGGTAATTCTTGTATAAGCTTGCTAAACTCATAGCTAATAGATTTCTCCTTACAGTCTAAACTCCTGACACAGCAGCATAAAATGGCGGTAAAAAAAGTTTTGCTTGTTGAGGATAATCCAGTGATTTTGATTTCACTGGAATTCCTGATGAAGCAAAACGGCTACGATGTACTGACGGCAGACAACGACGTGGATGCACTAAACTTAGCGGAAATGCATCTTCCGGATTTGATTATGCTGGATGTGATGCTGAACACCAGTTCCGGCTATGAAATCTGCAGAACTTTGCGGACAAGGAAAAACTTGGCACATACCAAAATTATTCTGCTTTCCGCACTTGGACAAACTGAAGATATCGAAAAGGGTGTTGAAGCCGGTGCAGATCTCTACGTTACGAAACCGTTCTCAACACGTGATTTAGTCAAAACTGTGAAAGAAATGTTGGCTGATGAAGAGTGATATAAAATCAAAACTGACTGCCGAAGCAGAGTCTCTTAAAATTCAAAGAAAACTCGAACAGCAGGAATTAACGATTCGCAAACAAAAGGAGAGTCTGCGGGTCGCTGAGGTGCAGATTCAGGCTGCACGTGAGGAAGAAGAGGTGTTGCGGCAGGAGGTGCATCACCGGGTGAAAAACAATCTGCAGATTATTCTGAGTATGCTCAGCCTCTACACAGGCAACAACGCGGATCCTGAGATAGAAGCTGTTTTGAAGAATATGCACAGCCGTGTTGCCACCATTTCACTGATTCACAAGCAACTTTATGATTCAAGTAGTCTGGCTGAAATTGACATGCAGACCTATGTTAACAGCCAGATCAAGGATCTGCTCTCAATCTATCCCGTCCGAACGAAAAAGATTGTGGTTAAACTGGATTTAGGCGAAGTGGTTCTGGAGGTTGACCGTGCGATTAACTGTGCTTTATTGATTAACGAACTGGTAGTGAACGCAATCTGGCATGCCTTCACTGAACGTGAAAAGGGTACTCTGGAAGTAGGTCTGACTGAAGGCGCGGACGGTACTTTACGGCTTTTGGTTGCGGATGACGGAGTTGGGCTTCCGGAAGAAATAGACATAAGTCAAACGAGTACGATAGGCCTGCGTATGGCCTACAATTTTATTTTGCGACTTAAAGGAGATTTGTCACTCATTCGCACCGGTGGAACACGTTTCCGCATCGATTTTCCTAAACAATCCTCATACTGAAAGTAAATGAACGGTACCGGAATTCTGATTGTAGAGGATGAAGTCCTCATTGCCATGGGTATCCAGCAGAAGTTGGAAAAATTCGGCTATCATGTGGTCGGTATCGCCTCTTCCGGAGAAGCAGCACTGGCTCTGGTGATTGAACACCAGCCGGAACTGATTCTGATGGATATTGTGATTGAAGGCAGCATGGATGGCATTGAAACTGCGCAAAAAATTCAGGAACAATTCGGAATTCCTGTGATCTTCCTGACTGCGTACAGTGATGAAAAGAATTTGCGGCGTGCAAAGTTTACTGATCCCTCTGCCTATCTGCTGAAACCGTATAGTGAGCGGGAACTGGAAATTACCATCGAATTGGCGTTGCACAGAGTGCAAATGAGTAACCG
>JABGPG010000111.1:0-25886 GCA_018645085.1 Deltaproteobacteria bacterium | reverse complement strand
GGGAACTGGAAATTACCATCGAATTGGCGTTGCACAGAGTGCAAATGAGTAACCGCCTGGAAAATCAGCAACGCTGGTATGCAACCATCCTGAAATCACTTGGTGAGGCGATCATTACCTTTGATACCAAACAAACTGTGCTTTATATGAATCCTGCAGCTGAAGCTTTGGTGAATCGGCAACTGAGTGGAAGTCTCGGTAAAGAACTGAGTCTCTGCTGTCAGCTAGAATCCGAAAAAGGACCAGTTGATTTGCAAAAGTGTCTGCAAAAAGTATTTGGCAAAGGCAGTCGTGTGCAAATGGCGGATCTGCGTTTGACTGATGATCCAGCAAAATCTGTGGTGGATTTGTCAATCGTTCCCATCAAGGGAGAGGACGGCGGGATCAAGGGAGGTGCGATGGTGCTGCACGATAAAACAGAAACCAAAAGACTGTTGAAAAAACTTGATCGACATCTTGAACCGGATTCCAGAGACTTGCTGACTTATCGTGAAAAACAAGTGCTGGATTACATGGTGCAGGGACAAGCCACCAAGCAGTTGGCTGACACTCTGGGAATCAGTCCGCGTACCGTAGAGTTTCACCGTTATAACCTGATGCGTAAACTTCAGGTGGAGGACGTTCCTTCACTGGTACGTCGTGCTTTGTCTCAAGGTTTGATAGATCCGGAATGATTTTAAAAATTCTGCTTTAGCTTTCTTTAAACTGATGATGACGCAGTTAAAATTTCAAAGTGGTGTCATTTCGAGCTGATTCTGAGATGAATGTTTTTAACATTGCTTAACATCTTCATTCTGTGTCTGTGATAGCTTCAACAGCAAAAGTTTCCCTCTCCATTTTCTAAGCCCCAAAAAGACACTTCGTAGTTTTACCAGGTAGTTTACCGAGTTACATTATTTTTTCACTTTAGTAAGCTTAGACACACTTACATACAAAGTGCTGTTTGGATAATGTTTCGTGTGTGTAGGTTATGTTCATAACTGATAGTCACAAAGATAGTTGACGCTTGGGAAATTTTCCGCTGCGATTGATTGTGAAAATATTTGCTGAAACTCCCATCCTTAATGTTGCTCTTCAGGTGGCCGTCATTGAAAACTAAATCTCATGAAAATGGAGAAAACAGATGAATGATCAGAAAAAGCTGGCACGGGATTGGTCTCGACGTCAAATCCTCAAAGCAAGTGCAACCGGAGCCGTATTGGCTGCGTCAAGTTCCCCAATGTTTTTTGTAAAAGACGCATGGGCGGCAAATTTTCGTAACAATCCTGGCAACAGTTCCAGCGTAACTCTCGGTTTTAATGTTCCACAAACCGGTGCATATTCCGATGAAGGCGCAGATGAATTAAGAGCATACAAGCTGGCCGTGCAACATCTGAACGGTGAAGGTGACGGTGGAATGCTGAACACTATGACTCCAAAATCCTTGACAGGAAATGGAATTTTAGGTAAAAAAGTAAAATTCGTTACAGGTGATACCCAGACCAAATCTGACGCAGCTCGTGCTTCCGCCAAGCGGATGATTGAAAAAGACGGTGTGCTGATGGTGACCGGAGGATCATCTTCAGGTGTGGCGATTGCTGTTCAGGGACTTTGTCAGGAAAATGGCATCATCTTCATGGCAGGACTCACGCACTCCAACGATACAACCGGTAAAGACAAAAAGCGTTATGGTTTCCGTCACTTCTTTAACGCCTATATGTCCGGAGCCGCACTCGGTCCTGTTCTTGAAAAAGAATACGGCAATGAGCGCAAAGCATATCACTTAACTGCCGATTACACTTGGGGTTGGACTCAGGAAGAGTCGATGCGTAAATTTACCGAAGCTCTTGGCTGGCAGACCAGTAAGGCAGTAAAAACACCTGTTGGTGCCGGTGATTTCTCACAGTACATCACTCCGGTGCTGAATTCCGGTGCGGATGTGCTGGTGCTGAATCACTATGGGAAGGACATGATTAACTCCCTGACTCAGGCAGTTCAATTTGGATTGCGTGACAAACAAGTCAACGGTAAGAATTTCGAGATAGTTGTACCATTGTTTTCACGCTTGATGGCTCAGGGTGCAGGTAGTAACATTAAAGGAATCCTTGGTTCCACAAACTGGAACTGGTCTCTGCAAGATGCAGGTTCACAAGCATTTGTGAAATCCTTTGGTCAGGCCTACGGTTTTCCACCATCGATGGCTGCACATACTTGTTATGTTCAGACCTTGTTGTACGCAAACGCCTGTGAAATGGCCGGCACGTTCAATCCTCCTGAAGTAATCAAATCTTTAGAAGGTTTCTCATTTGACGGCATGGGCAACGGTCCTACAGAGTACCGTGCTTCCGATCACCAGTGCTTCAAAAATGTTCTGGTGGTACGTGGAAATATGAATCCGAGCAGTCAGTTTGACTTGCTGGATGTGGTTCAGGAAGTACCACGTAGCCAGGTTGAATATGATCCAGCCATCTTTGGTGGTAAATTGGGTCCATATACTGTTTGATTAATTAAGAAACAGGGAAAAGGATTCAGGGGAATTTAATCTTCCTGCTGAATCCGTTCCTGTTTCCTGCAATTGACTTCTGACTCCTTAAAAAAATGGATTCGATTTTTCTACAAATTTTAAACGGCCTTGATAAAGGTGGTGCCTATGCCTTGATTGCATTGGGACTGACCTTGGTCTTCGGAACTCTGGGTGTGGTTAATTTCGCACACGGTGCGATCTTTATGCTGGGTTCCTTCTGTGCTGTAACTACGCAAAATCTGCTGACTTATTCAAAAAAAGTAAAAGACGAAAGCATCACTTATTTTGAAGCATTCAAAGAAGTTCCATACCTAGAAATATGGTGGGGAGATACCGGCAGTTTTATTATTGATTACAAAGTACCATTTTCAATTTTACTGGCAATTCCAGTAATGCTGCTGATTGGGCTGGCGATGGAACGTGGTTTGATCCGTCATTTCTATAACCGTCCACACGCAGATCAAATTTTGGTTACTTTCGGATTGGCGATTGTAATTCAGGAAATTGTTAAATCAATTTACGGAGCAAATCCGATTCCGGTACCGGCACCTGCAATTGTTGCAGGAAGCGCCAGTATTGGTTCATGGATCGGCTTGGGAGAGTCTGTTGTTTATCCCTGGTGGCGCTTGATTTATCTGGCGAATGCACTCGTGGTGATAAGCGCGGTCTTTTCATTTTTAAAATTTACAACTTACGGCATGGTGGTTCGTGCAGGAATGCAGGATCGTGAAACCGTAGGTCTCTTGGGAATTGACATTCAACGCAGATTTACTGTTGTTTTCGGCATGGCTTCGGTTGTGGTTGGAATAGCCGGTGTGATGTACACGCCGATTCTTTCTCCAGATTATCACATGGGAATGGATTTTCTTGTCCTCTCTTTTGTGGTAGTGGTTGTTGGCGGAATGGGTTCGCTGGAAGGCGCGGTGGTTGCCGGATTCATGTTGGGTGTTTTACAATCATTTGCTGCCATGAATGAAATAAAAAGCATCTTTCCTGGTATTGATCAGATTATTGTCTATCTTGTCGCAGTGATCATTCTTTTGACACGGCCTCGCGGTTTGATGGGGCGCAAAGGAGTGATGGAGGATTAAATGGATACAATATCTCGTAAAGGTGAACTAAGAATGATGGCACTTTTTGCCGTAATCGTTTTGCTGATGCCCATCTGGTTGATTCCTTTTGGTGCCGCATATCCGGATCTGCTGCAGAAATTTGCAATCTTTGGTATTTTTGCCGTAGGCTTTAACATCCTCTTTGGACTTACCGGTTACCTTTCTTTTGGACATGCAGTATTTTTAGGAGTTGGTTCGTACGCGGCAGTATGGTCTTTTAAACTTTTCACCATGAATGTTATTCCGGCTGTTATTTTTGGGGTCCTTTTTTCCGGAATTTTTGCCGCGGTAATCGGCTTTGTTAGTCTGCGACGTTCCGGAATTTATTTTTCGATTCTGACATTGGCCTTTGCACAAATGTCATACAATCTGGCTTATTCTGTGTTAACTCCTATCACCAACGGAGAAACAGGGCTGCAATTGCGTTTGCATGATTTAAGAATGATAGACGGGCTTTTTATCGAAGCAGGTGAAGGGTTGCCTTTAACAAATTTGTTTGGCATAAAAATGAGTGGTTATCCCGGATTTTATTTCTGTGCAGTACTGTTGATTCTTGCGTTTTATCTGGCATTACGTATCAAAAATTCTCCATTCGGAATGGCATTGAAAGCGATTAAATCGAATCAACTGCGTATGGGCTACACCGGATTTAATACACGTCCGTACTTGATGAGCGCATTTATGATTTCTGGAATGTACGCAGGGCTCGCCGGTGCGCTTTTGGCCGTGACAGATCCTTTGGCCGGAGCGGAAAGAATGCAGTGGACTGCTTCCGGAGAAGTGGTGTTAATGACAATTTTAGGTGGAGTCGGTACTCTTTTTGGACCTTTGCTTGGTGCAGGTTTGATAAAATATTTTGAAAATATTTTCTCTTCTTATAATGATGCGTTGCTCCAAGAAACTTTTTCTTTCCTTCCGGATATGCTGAATAATCTGATGGTTGGAATCATCTCGCCCTTCGTCGGTGACGGTTGGCACCTGACACTAGGCGGTTTGTTCATGGTCATTATTATTTTTCTGCCTGGAGGAATAGTTGGTGGAATTACAATGGTCTGGCGGAGGTATATGAAAAAACGGGGTGCATCTGCTGAAATGGAAGGAGAAACCTCATGACTACTGTTTTGAATGTCAGTGGAGTCAATAAGCGTTTCGGCGGCCTGCAGGCTTTGGACAATGTGAACCTGAAGGTTGAAGAGGGGCAGACCCTCGCGATTATAGGTCCAAACGGTGCAGGAAAGTCAACCCTGTTGAATGTCTGCATTGGTCGGCTGGCTCCAGACTCAGGAAGTGTAGAGTTTCACGGAGAAACACTCATAGGAAAACAACCTTATGAAATTAATCAAGCCGGAGTGGCCAGGGTTTTTCAAACTCCTGAAATTTTTCCGGAATTGAATTTGCTGGAGAATGTGATGATTCCGGCACTTTCTAAAAGAAACGGTGCGTTTCATTTCAACATTATTTCCCGTATGAGGGAAGAAAAGCAAATCGAGGCTGATGCAATTAGCTTTCTGGAAGAATTTGGTTTGCAGGATCAAAGTGATAACGAAGCAGGAACGCTGTCAAGAGGAGATAAGAGACGTTTGGAATTGGCCATGTGTCTTGTACAAAAACCCAAACTGTTACTCTTGGATGAACCGACTGCAGGGATGTCACGGCATGATACCAATACCACGATTGAACTCTTGAAAAAGATTAAGGAAAGTGGAATGACGAAAGTGATTATTGAGCATGACATGCAGGTGGTTTTCAGCCTTGCTGACAAAATTGTGGTGCTGGCACAGGGTGCGATTATTGCCGGTGGAACTCCTGATGAAATACGAAATGACCCTAAAGTTCAGGAAGCATATCTTGGAGAAGAGCAAGTATGATTGAAACAATTGAAAACCAAACTTCCGGAAAACAGGAAAATCCGACTGCAAAAAACTTTCCAGCCTTCTTTTCATGTTGGGATATTCACGCTTATTACGGTGAAAGTTACATCGTGCAGGGAGTGAGTTTTGATGTGCGTGAAGGTGAAGTAGTAGCTTTACTGGGTCGCAACGGTGCAGGAAAAACATCTACGCTGAGAACAATTGCGAGAACCGCTGATCCTCAACTGAAGCGTGGAGAGATGTGGCTGGATCATCAGGCGCTGCATGAAATGCCATCTCATAAAGCTGCCCAGTCTGGAGTGGCTCTTGTGCCGGAAGACCGGCGGATTATTCCCGGATTGACAGTTGAAGAAAATCTGAAACTGGCCCAAATTGCAGAACCATGTGGTTGGGCGATTGAACGAATCTACGAATATTTTCCGCGACTGGCAGAACGCCGAACTCAGGAAGGTATTACCTTGTCCGGCGGAGAACAGCAGATGCTGGCTTTTGCGCGGGCGCTTGCTCGTGACATTAAATTGTTGATGCTGGATGAACCGTTTGAAGGTTTGGCTCCACTTATCCGTAACGAAATTTCAAAAATTGTACTCGATATTAAGAATTTGGGAATCACTACCATCATTGTAGAACAGGACGCAATGGCAGTGCTGAAACTTGCCGATCGGGCTATTATTCTTGATATGGGAAAAGTCGTCTTCAATGGGGCTGCAGAGGAAGTCAGAACAAATAAAGAACTGCGTGAACAGTATCTTGCGGTTTAAATGATCGCAGTTCTAAAGCAGTGATTAGCAAATAATCACTTACATTAATTAAGAGCTAAGGTAATGCAAAAAATAGCTCCGTTTTCACTGTCAGCAGCCAGACCGATTGAACCCTGGTGGTATTCAATGATACTCTTGCTGATATAAAGTCCAAGTCCGGTTCCCGCAGGCTTGCCATCTTTAGGATTTAGCTGCTGAAATTTGTCGAAAATACGATCTCTATTTTCCTGTTTGATACCGATACCGTTATCTTCAATTCGTAATTCAACTTGATTCCCCATTTTTTTTAGTTTTATCCGGATAAGCCCATGCTCTTCCGGACAGAATTTGATAGCGTTTCCAAGCAAATTCATCAACACCTGTGTCAATCGATCCCGATCTCCGTAAATAGGCAAGGAATCTTTATCAAATTTTATTTTCACTTCAATCTTTTTATCACGTATCAATTGTCCCATTGACGCAAGAGTTTCTTGCAAAATTTCTTTTAAATCCACATTATCCATGTGCCATTCCATCCGTCCCGATGCTAATTTTTCTGAATCAAGAATTTGATTGATCATGCGTGTCAGACGTTCACTTTCCTTGATAATGATGGCCAGAAACTCCTTGCGCTGTTCATCAGTCAATTCCTGAGAATCATGGATGATTTCTGAAAAAGCTCTGATTGAAGTCAGCGGTGTTCTTAACTCATGTGTAATTGTAGCAATAAATTCATTCTTGAGTTCATCCATTTTTTTCAATCTTTGATTGGCCTCACTCAATTCGGTAGACGCTTTTTCCAATTGCTCAGATTTTTCCTCAAGTTGCTGACTGTATGCAATAACTTGTTGGGTCGCATCCAGCATTTCCATCACTTCATCAATATTCAACGGTTCTTCTTTGACAACAGACGAGATCATGATTCTTGCGGAGACACTGCCGATTGCTCCGGAAAGCAGTTTCTCTGCATAATGCACCAGTTCTGCATCTGCCTGCCAGACTTCATCAGGATTAATTCCCTTTTGTTGCGCAAATTCTTGGAACACTCGATTGGTGCGTGGTTCCCCGAGAAAACGCTGAAGCAGACCACGTAATTCTTCACTTGTTGCTGTGCCTCTCCATAAGTATTGACGCTGGAGATCACTTGAATAGCGGGATTCATCCACAAACAAATTGGCCTGTCCACGCTCTAAGGCGCTTTGACGGGTAAAAAGTGAGACTCCAATGTAACAGCTGATGTTGAGAATCAGACTCCAGAAGGTAGCTTGAGCTACAGGTGTCATGGTTTCCAAACCAAATAATTGATGTGGACGCAACCAGGAAATATTGAATAAACCTTCACTCATGATAGATGTTGAAAATAAACCTGTGTCAATCAACTGACTGAAAGGTAAGGTGTAACCCCAAACTGACCAACCGACTAGGATGCCTGTGAGTGCGCCAAGTCTGGTACCGTTTTTCCAGTAAATTCCTCCCAGCAGTGCTGGAGCAAACTGAGCTACTGCCAGAAAGGAGACAAGACCAATTGAGACCAGCGAATGTGTACCGATGACTTTTTGGAAATAAAAATAGCTCGCAAACAAAATTAAAGCAACACTTCCACGACGGATATTCAACAGCAGCCGGTCAACTGCAGTGCTTGCACCTGCTTTTACAATTCCGGTATTTATCAGCAAAGGCATGATCAGTGAGTTACTGAGCATCGTACTCAAAGCCACTGTTTCAACCACAATCATGCTGGTGGTAGCAGAGAGACCACCGACGAATACAAACCAGGCCAAAGTAGTATTTCCGGCAGCTAAAGGTAGTGTTAATACAAAAGTATCGGCATCCACTGGTGTGTCTACGAAATACAGCCTGCCGGCTAAGGCAATGGGGAGTACAAAGAGGTTGATCAAAAACATATAAAATGGAAAAAGCCAGACTGCCCGGTTGACGTGTTCTTCATCAACATTTTCAACCACGCTGACTTGAAATTGACGCGGCAGCATCAGGAAAGCGAGCATGGCTAACAAACCAAGCAGCAGCCATTCTTCATATGCTCCTGGCTTACTGTTAAAATTCCAGAGTTCACTCAGTTCAGGAATTTTAGCAGCATTCGAAAACAAGTCTCCCATTCCGTCGTACATCCCGTAAACCACAAAAAAACCAACCATTAAAAACGCGAATAGTTTAACTAATGACTCAAAGGCTACCGCAGCCACCATACCCTCATGCCGTTCGGTTGCATCAAGACGACGGACACCGAAAAGGATGGTAAACACAATTAAAATCAAGGTGACGTACAATGTCTCTTCCTGCAAAAATGGAAAGACAGGCAAAGTGTCAGTCATGAGATCTTCAGAAGGATGGACGATCAATTGGAAACTGGTACCGATTGCTTTTAGTTGAAGTGATATATACGGAAGAATTCCCAGCACCGCCACCGAAGCAACCACGCCTCCCAGAAAAGGATCTTTACCGTAACGAGAAGAGATGAAATCCGCAATTGAGGTTAGTGAATAGCGTTTACTGATACGGATTATTTTGCGGAGAACCGGAATCCAAAGAAAAGCAAATAAAGTAGGTCCGAGATAAATTGGTAAAAACATGAATCCGTCACTGGCCGCTTTTCCCACACTCCCGTAAAAAGTCCAGCCAGTGCAGTAGACTGCCATTGACAGGGCATAAATAGAAGGATTGTTGATCAGACTACGACCCTTGGCGCGCCTCCAGTCTGCATAGTATGCAATTCCAAAGAGCAAACCCAAATAAGCTAAAGATACACTTAATAAGCCTAAATTTGTAGTCATGCTGCGGTTCTACTATTAATGGTGAAGAGGTTCAAAAAGTTTGCGCTTTAATGTGTCCGAACTTGGGAGACATTCAAAATTTCTTTTTTTCAATCACCCATGCAGAAAATACTATGAGGATAAACCAGACTGAGTAGAGGAAAAAATATAGCGCAGGAATCTTAAAGATCAATTCTTCTTTGCCGAAAAGTGAGAGGACCGGATAGTTCAGGCCGACCAGACCAAGTAAGAAAATTGCAAATAATTTCTGTCTCATAACTCTCCTTTTAAAAAAATCTTATTTCCGCTTAAAAAATAAAATCCGGCTTAAGATATGTGAAAGTTTAATTTTGTGTTAAAATTTGTAAAAATAATAATGTTGGTCTGACTGTCTATTTTGTTTTATTTTACTCAATCATCATGCAGGATAACACGGTTATTAAAAAAAAACATTCTAAGCTGTTACTAAAATTAACGTAAAATCAATGAAGGATGTGTTTATTTCCCTTAGCAGGTTTTTTGACGGCAGGTTGAGCTCAGTCCAAGAAAACAAGAGCATACTCAGGCAGAACTTAATCATAACATTATACGCAGAGTAATGTAAAAGTTTGGAATTATACATTATAATGATAGCATCGTCATTGAGCAACAGGAGTCATTTTGTCGTATTTTAAGTAACAGCATCAGCAAAGGAAAATTAATGCGTAAAGTTTACAGTTCACAGGATGTGAATCTGGTACATTTCGCGAGAAGTGTCCTCGAGGCACATCAGATTGACAGTGTGATCCTGAGAGAACAGTTGGCTGGCGCAGTAGGCGGATTAGCTCCTCTGGATACATGGCCTGAACTTTGGGTGCATGATGCTGATGAGTTGGAGCAGGCAAGACTGTTGATAGCTGCCGCCATGACAATGAGCGAAACTCAGCAAACGGCCTGGATATGTCATGCTTGCGGTGAAAAAATTGAGCCTCAGTTTACTCAATGCTGGCAGTGTGATACAGAACAAGTGATGACAGCAAGCTGATGGTATCCTAAAAACTATGAAACTCATGTTGTTATTTAGAGCGCTGGGAGAAAGCTTAATGCTGAGCGTTAACAATAAGAGCTTTCCAACTGAGCTAGCAATAACACGCTATTGTAACTTTTTACGATTGACAGAAAGCTGATAAAGATAAAGTTCTCAACTTCAGTTCAAGATGATTCCGCTTTGAGGATCAACTGTTGCATAAATGATAAATAGGGTCAGAGTAATGTTAACACAGGCATAATTGATATTCCGTAAAAGTTACAGCATCGAGAAATGGCAAGACTTCAAAGAGCCGCACCGGTCGGTGTACCAGTACATATACTATTGAGAGCTAACAACCGTCAGCAATGTTTTAAGGCATCCGGTGATTACGCGGCTTTTTTGTGGTGGTTGAGAGAATATTCTGAAAAATATCAGGTTGATGTACATGCCTGGGCTTTGCTTGAAGATCATCTTCATTTGTTATCTACACCAAATACAGCAGGCGGCTTGAGCCGGATGATTCAAGCTTTAGGCCGACAATATGTACGTTTCTTTAATCAGCAGAATCAACGTTCAGGAACCCTCTGGGAAGGACGTTACAGATCTTGTTTGGTGCAGCCTGGACATTATTTGCTGGAAGTCTGCCGCTACATCGAACTGAATCCGGTACGGTTGTCATTGGTCAGTCATGCAGCTGATTACAACTGGACTAGTTTTCAACTTAACGCCAAAGGCAAACCTTCCGCGCTTTGTAAACCACATGCGGAGTATTTGAAACTGGGTGATACGAAAGCGGAACGTTCTGAAAAATATCTGGCATATTGTGAACAAAGTACTAATGAAGAATTGTTGAAAGAAATAAGAGACAGTACAAATAAAGGACTGGCTATTGGAGACGATAGTTTTAAAATGGAAGTGGAAAAATTGACAGGACGTCGAGTCAGAGCGCTTAAAAGCGGACGCCCGCTGGGTTGGCGGAAACAAAAATAAAGTTAAATGACTAACAAACAAGTCAAGCAATGAAAAAATATCCAAATAAACCTGCAGCAGTTTATTATTTCGGCACATGTCTGGTGGATCTTCTTTATCCGGACGCAGGAATGGCCGGGATCAAACTTTTGCAGCGTGAAGGTGTAAAGGTTATTTATCCGCAGGGACAAACTTGTTGTGGACAGCCGGCTTTTAATTCCGGATTTCATGAAGAAGCCCGTAAAGTTGCTGCAGTACAGCTTAAATTATTTCCTGAAAATATTCCAATTGTGACGCCTTCAGGTTCATGTGGCGGAATGATCCGGAAGCATTATGCTGAATTATTTAAAAATGATGCTCTGCAGCTTGAAGCAGAATCTGTCGCAGAACGAACATTTGAATTAACCGAATTTTTGGTGCATGTCCTGAAAATAAAACTTGAAGACCTTGGTGATCCCATTAAAGTAACGTGGCATACTTCCTGTCATGCAAAAAGAGAAATGGAAATTGGGGATGCACCGAAGCAGTTATTGCGTCAATTAAAAGATGTTGAATTGCTCGAACTTGAACGGGAAGATGAATGTTGCGGATTTGGAGGGACTTTTGCGATTAAAGAACAGCACATTTCTGCAGCCATGGTTAAAGACAAGGTTGATGATATTTCAAAAACAGGTGCAAATCGTCTGTTGGGCGGTGATTGCGGTTGTCTGTTGAATATTTCCGGAGCAATGAAACATTCAGGGAATTCAACCGCTCATCAGCATATTGCGGAATTTATTTGGGAACGTACCGACAACAATAAATCTTAAAATAACTGCATAATTATGAGTACAGAAAAGCTGAGTTTAGCTGAAGTTGAGAGTCTAGCAACTTCAGCCTTGATCGGGGCGGGAACCCGTCCGGAATCCGCAAAGTCAGTGGGCAAAGCTGCAAGAGCAGCGGAGCGTGACGGTATCCGCAGTCATGGGCTGCTCTACATTCCTATATACTGCGAGCATGTGAAGTGTGGAAAAGTAGACGGTGCGGCAGTACCTGAAGTTAGTCAATCACGCCTATCCTCGATTCAAGTGGATGCAAAAACTGGTTTTGCACACCCTGCGATCGACGCAGGCTTTAAGGAATTGATTCCGCTCGTAAAAGCTAACGGCTGTGTCGGACTCACAATTAGCAATTCCTACAACTGTGGTGTGCTGGGTTATCATGTGGAACGCCTTGCTGAAGCAGGTTTAGTAGGAATCGGCTTTACGAATTCACCTGCTTCAATCGCACCTGTAGGAGGAAAAAAGCCTGTAATTGGTACAAATCCGTTTGCTCTTGCAGTGCCGGATTCTGCTGGAGGAGTAGCATTCTTGCTTGACCAAAGCGCAAGTGTGGTTGCCAAGAGCGAAATCATGATGCGTGCACGGGAAGGTAATTCTATCCCTGAAGGCTGGGCACTCGATGCTGAAGGTCAAAGTACGACAGATCCGGAAATTGCGCTCAAGGGAAGTATGGCTCCGAGCGGCGGTTACAAAGGTTTCGGTACAGGATTGCTGGTTGAAGTTATGGCTGCAGCACTCAGCGGAGCGGTGCTTGGTTTGCAAGCAAGTCCATTTTCCGGCACTGCAGGTGGACCTCCGAGGACAGGACAGTGTTTCATCGCCTTCGATCCTGATGCATACTCCGGTGCTGAATTTTATGAACGTATCTCAACACTTGCAGATGCAATCGAGAGTCAGGACGGTGCACGTTTGCCCGGCGATCGTCGTAGAAAAAATCGACAGCGGATAGAGCTCGAAGGTGTTGAAGTTGCTCAATCACTGCTTGAAAAAATTAGTTCATTTTGTGCCTGAAAACGAAAAATCTTTTTTAAAAGCACAGCTTGAATTCTATTATCCTCCCTTCTCAATTAACCACCTTTCTCTCTTTTTCACCCTTCACTATTTTTCTGCTGAGCATTCTAACAAAGTGCTTTATTTTTTTTCCTAGTACAGTGTCAAGATTATCCTGATATGCCATTACCTTGACGCTGGTTGAGCGGAGTCGAAACCAATATCTCACCTGAAAGCGCCCTTCGACTCTGCTCAGGGAACGCTTTATCTTAATATTTTAAGCTAGACGCTATTCTCGTGTATACGTAATTTTCCGGATAAGAATATTTTATAATTTGATGTAGGCTTCAATTAGGGTTTTTTTCAGTTTTAATGGAGAAAAAACTTATGAAGCAGGAAAAGTATGTAATCCTCGATGCGAATGAAGCAGTTGCTGATGTTGCCTATCGGCTGAATGAAATCATCAGCATTTATCCCATCACACCATCTTCCCCAATGGCGGAGTGGGCAGATACATGGTCTGCCAGAAAACGTGAAAATCTCTGGGGCACTGTTCCGGAAGTAGTTGAAATGCAAAGCGAAGGTGGCGCGGCTGGCGCACTTCACGGTGCGTTGCAGACCGGAGCGCTTTCTACCACATTTACAGCTTCGCAGGGACTGCTGCTGATGCTGCCTAACCTCTTAAAAATTGTAGGTGAACTCACACCGACAGTTTTGCATATCGCGGCACGAACAGTTGCCACACACGCCCTTTCCATTTTTGGAGATCATTCAGATGTCATGGCCGCCCGTTTTACGGGTTGCTCGATGCTTGCCGCTGCTTCTGTGCAGGAGGCAGCAGACATGGCGGTGATTGCCCATGTTTTTAGTCTTGAATCAAGAATTCCCGTTTTACATTTTTTCGATGGTTTTCGCACATCTCATGAAGTAAACAAGATCCATACTGTCAATGATGATTCACTGCGGCAACTGATTTCTGCTGAAAAAATAAAAGAGCACAGACAACGTGGATTGACACCTGAACATCCTGTATTACGTGGAACAGCGCAAAATCCGGATGTCTTCTTTCAGGCAAGAGAAGCAGCGAATATGTATTATGAAAATGCTCCGGAGATTGCACAGCAGGTGATGGCAAAATTCGCCGAATTAACAGGTAGAGACTACCGAATCTTTGAATATTACGGACATGCCGAAGCAGAACGTGTGATTGTTATTATGGGCTCCGCAGCGGTAACTGTACAGGAAACAGTGAAATTACTCCTTGAGCAGGATGAGAAAGTTGGAGTAGTACTTGTCCGTCTTTATCGACCCTTTGCTGTAAAACGATTTGTCGCTGCATTACCTTCCACTGTCAAAAAAATCGCAGTTTTGGATCGCACAAAAGAATCAGGCTCAAGCGGCGAACCACTCTATCTGGATTGCGTCGCGGCTTTGCATGAAGCAGGAAAAACATTTTTTGAGACAGAAGTTGTTGGTGGACGTTACGGACTTTCATCAAAGGAATTTACACCGGCGATGGTGAAAGCAGTTTTTGAAAATTTAACCGCTGAAATTCCAAAAAAACATTTCACGATTGGTATTCATGATGATATCAGCGGAAGCAGTTTGGACTTTGATCCGGAATTTTCAATTGAATCCGCAGCTGTATTTCGGGCAGTGTTTTACGGGCTGGGTTCAGATGGGACTGTAGGTGCGAATAAGAACACTATCAAAATTATCGGTGAAAAAACGAATAATTTCGTACAGGGATATTTTGTCTATGATTCGAAAAAATCCGGTTCGATCACCATTTCACATCTCCGTTTTGGCAAACAGCAGATACGTGCACCGTATTTAATTGAAAAGTCGAATTACGTTGGTTGTCATCAAGCTGCTTTCCTTGAACAGCGTGATGTATTGGAAACTATCATCTCCGGCGGAACTTTTCTGTTAAATACACATTATGATGTGGAAAAAGTTTGGCACAGTTTACCGCGAATTACGCAGGAACAACTGATCCGGAAAAAACTGAGCTTTTATGTGATTGATGCAGAAAAGATTTCCAAACAGGCAGGAATGGGACGGCGGATCAACACAATTATGCAGGTCTGTTTTTTTGCGACGTGCGGAATTCTTCCGCGTGAGGAAGCGATTGAGGCCATCAAAGATTCCATCCACAAGACTTACGGTAATAAAGGCCACTCTGTTGTAGATAAAAATATTAAGGCAGTTGAGATGACTCTGGCTCATCTGCACGAAATATCTGTTCCAGAGAAAGTAACGAGTTGTCTCGAACGTAGAAACGCGGTTCCGGAAGGTGCTCCTGATTTCGTGCGTAATGTTCTCGGCAGGATCATTGCCGGAAAAGGTGAAAGTCTGCCTGTGAGTGCCTTACCTGCTGATGGGACATTTCCCACAAATACAGCGCGTTGGGAAAAAAGAAACATAAGTTCGGAGGTGCCGGTCTGGGATCCTGAGGTTTGTATTCAGTGTGGAAAATGTTCAATGGTTTGCCCTCACGGCGTTATTCGGGCAAAGGTCTATGATGAGTACTTTTTACAAAAATCACCGGAAAACTTCTTGTCAACTGAGGTGCGTGAAAAGTCATGGAAAGGCAAAAAATACACACTGCAAATTTCTCTTGAAGATTGTACAGGCTGCGGTATTTGCGTTGATGTCTGTCCGGCAAAAAACAAATCTGTTACACGTCTCAAAGCGATCAATATGAGACCAAGTCTTAGTCTGCGTGAACAGGAAGTGGAAAACTGGAATTTTTTTCTTAGTCTGCCTGAGATGGACCGACGCGAAATTGACGCTGACAAAATTCCGCAGCAACAACTGCAGCAACCACTCTTTGAGTTTTCCGGCGCTTGTTCAGGCTGCGGAGAAACACCTTATATCAAACTTGCAACCCAACTGTTCGGCGACAGAATGGTGGTGGCAAATGCTACCGGTTGTTCTTCAATTTATGGTGCTAATCTGCCTACTACACCTTATAGTCAAAACAGCGAAGGACGTGGTCCTGCATGGTCAAATTCACTCTTTGAAGACAATGCTGAATTTGGCTTGGGATTCAGGATTTCACTTGATCAGAAGAAGATAATGGCGGAAAAGTTGCTCGCTCAGCTTACGCAAAAAGTAGGTGAAAAAATCGTTTCAGCAATTATGAAAGTTGATCAAAGCAATGAAGCAGGAATTTATGAACAACGGCAGAATGTTGAAATATTGAAAGAAACACTAAGAAAAATAAATGAAGCTGAAACTGACAAATTGCTTGAACTTGCAGATAATCTACTGCGGAAAAGTGTTTGGATAATCGGAGGTGACGGTTGGGCATATGATATAGGCTTTGGTGGTTTGGATCATGTTTTAGCCAGTGGACGCAATGTAAATATTCTGGTGCTTGACACCGAGGTTTATTCAAACACCGGAGGTCAAACATCAAAAGCAACTCCTACCGGAGCTGTTGCAAAATTTTCTGCAGGTGGTAAAGAAAGTCCCAAAAAGGATCTTGGACTAATCGCGATGTCATACGCAAATGTCTATGTGGCCAGTGTGGCGATGGGTGCTAACGATACTCATACTCTGCGTACATTTATCGAAGCAGAAGCTTATGACGGGCCTTCGTTGATTATTGCCTACAGTCACTGTATTGCACATGGAATAAACATGACAACTGCTATGCAGAATCAGAAAAAATTAGTTAATTCAGGACAATGGCAGCTTTACAGTTATCATCCTGATCGTTTTGCTGAAGGCATAAATCCTTTGCGGATGGTTTCAAAACCTGCTCAACAAAGTCTGGAAGAATATTTCCACCTCGAAAACCGTTTTAAAATGCTGCAGAAAAGTGATCCTGAAACCGCGAAGAGATTAGTTCGTAAATCAGAAAAAGTACTAAAGGAACGGAGAGCGTTTTATGAACATCTTGCTTCGAGAAATTTTACTGATATGAAGCAGGACAATTAACTGAAATATTGGAAATTTAACTTATTAACGGGAATCAATGGATTTAAGTACAACATATTTAGGCATGAAACTGCGCTCACCGATTATTCCGGCAGCATCACCTTTGGCGGAGGAAATCGATAATATTTGTATGATGGAGGATGCAGGTGCGGCCGCGGTTATTTTGCCTTCATTGTTTGAGGAGCAGTTGCTGTCTGAAAGCAATTCACTGCATCATCACTTGTCGTATGGTACCGATTCATCACCGGAGGCACTTTCATATTTTCCTGATCCGGCAGATTTAAATTTAGGTCCGGAAGAGTATTTAAAGTTGATTCAGCAAGCGAAAGTTACAGTGGATATTCCTATAATTGCCAGCCTGAACGGTGATACAGACGGTGGATGGGTGAATTACGCACGACAAATCGAAAATGCTGGTGCAGACGCGCTGGAACTGAATATCTATGCAATTCAAACTAATATGAATCTAAGCGGTGAAGAAGTAGAGGCTGAATATGTGAATATAGTTAAAAATGTACGCTCCTGTACAAGCTTGCCGCTGGCAGTGAAACTGACTCCGTTTTTTACTAATCTAGGCAATATGGCAAAGCGCATAGTTGAGGCAGGTGCAGACGCTCTTGTGCTTTTTAACCGTTTCCAGCAACCGGATATTGATTTGAAAAACCTCTCGTTATATCCGCATTATCTGCCCAGCAGACCTTTTGAAAATCGGTTGCCGCTGACTTGGATTGGTATCCTCTATAAAAGACTGGCTGTCGATTTTGCCGCGGTGAGAGGATTAGAAACGGCTGAAGATGTGCTTAAAATGCTGATGGTTGGTGCAAACGTGACCATGATGGCTTCTGCTATCTATAAAAACGGAATTCACCATATCCGCACAGTAGAGCAGGATTTGGCAAGATGGATGGAGGAAAATGAATATTCATCAATAGCTCAGATGCGCGGTAGTATGAGTCAACTCAACTGTGAAGATCCGAGCGCTTTTGAACGTACGCAATATATACGGACTGCCACCACGCATTTACCTGTCCTGCCTTGAGAATATAGAAGTTAACAAAGACGCGAAAAGTATCACATTTGCAGGAGAATATTTAAAAGCCTATTCTCTGCATTCAAGACGTGCACGTGTGTAAGGTCCAAAATCTTCTTCCTCCAAAACCTTAAAATCACCGTGGCAGTGTCTTAGTGCACGTTCCTTTAACTGCTCACTAACTCCTGTTTTATAAAAGATATATTGTGCTTCAGTCGCACAGCCTGAGACTATCAACACAAAAAGCAATGTAGATGAGAAGAGAAAAGTTTTTAGCATTTTTCACTTAAGATTCATTCGTCGTTTTCCTGCACAATTCCATGAACAGACAGACACTGCGCCACTCCACTACTTTTCCGGCAACTTCACTCCGGAAAGTTTCCTGCAGATTATTCAATTGATCGGCGGAAAAATGTGCAGATAAAAGTTGTCCGTAACTGGAATGAGGACTCTCGGACTGAACGGCAAACCACTGCTCAATTTGCGTTGTCCGAATCATGCTTGGTGTGCGGAACTCTTTAACCTGCCAGCGCTTGACGTTCCAGTCCGCGGATTCCAGTTCATCACGCAGAGTGTCTGGCGTCCAGTTACTGCGTGCATTTTCTGTTGAGTGATAAATTTCTTCTTCTGCGGCTTTAAGCGATTTTTGAAATTCCGCTTCCAGACTTTCTGGCGGAATTAATTCTGAAAGACGTTGTCCAAGTGCAGGTACTGTTTCCGCAAAAACAAAGACTCCTTCCGCAGAAATCCATGGTTTCAAAGTTTCTAAAAAAGCAGTTTTGTCCTGGTGTTTCTGCAGGACGTTTCGTCCAACTATCCGCTCAAAACCTAAAGCAGAAATTTCAAAGGCCTCCGGATTTCCGGAACTGTCCTGTGCGATATTAGGCTTAATTCCGGAAGAAGGATTATTGAACATTGCACTAAGTGTTTGTTTTTCTTGTGAAGAATCTACCAGCGCATAAATTGTTTCTTCTGGAATCTGTCGTAGCAATTCACCCAACAGCAAACCGTCTCCCGCATTGAGTACAAGTGCCAGAGTATTACGTGAGAGCTTGCTCCATCTCACTAAACGGTCTCGTACTTCGTTGAGCAATTCTCCGGAACTGCCCATCGTTCGTGCTTCCCAGTAATTTGAGCTTCCGGATTGTTCTGCTGAAGTTTCGGATAAAAAGGCGGCCAGTTGCGCTTCACGATGTCTTGCCACATTATCCTGGATGGCTGCTTCATAACCTTGATCCGATGGCTGATAAAAAATCCGACCTTGTAAAACATCCGGAAGATATTGTTGAGCTACCCAGTGATCACGATATGCGTGTGGATAAAGATAGCCTTCTCCGTGACCAAAGGCCTTTCCGTCACGGTTTGCGTCTTTGAGCGTGTCCGGAACCTCGTCAGCCTGTTCCTTACGTACTACCGAAATTGCATCAAAAAACGCGAATCCGGAATTACTCTTTGGCGCAGTACTTAAATACAAACAGGCTTGCGCGAGGTGATAACGTCCCTCCGGCATACCGACATAATCAAAAGCCTGGGCCGCGGATGTTACGACAGCTAAAGCATGCGGATCTGCCATGCCGACATCTTCACCGGCAAAGATCAGCATTCTCCGGATAATGAATTTCGGGTCTTCACCTGCTTCTATCATTTTCGCCATCCAGAAAAGTGCGGCATCCGGATCAGAACCACGCATAGATTTGATAAAAGCGGAAATTGTGTCAAAATGCGCGTCTCCGTCTTTGTCATAAAGTACTGCCCGCTGCTGAATTGATTCTTCCGCAATTTCCAAGGTGATCTTGATAACTTCCTCTGCGTCAACTTCACTTGTTAACACTGCGAGTTCGAGTGCGTTCAAGGCTGCCCGCGCATCACCACCAGCCACATTTGCGAGGTGCTGACATGCCCTGTCTTCGATGACCACTTTTTTATCACCAAATCCACGTTCCGGATCCGCCAGTGCCTGCTTGATAATTTCCTCAACTTCACTTGAATCCAGTGATTGCAGTTGAAAAATTCTGGAACGGCTGACAAGTGCTTTGTTGACTTCAAAATACGGATTTTCCGTAGTCGCGCCGATCAAGATTACAGTACCGTTTTCAACATGCGGCAGGAGCGCATCCTGCTGTGCTTTGTTAAAACGGTGAACTTCATCTACAAACAAAACAGCACGACGTTGTTGCTCGGTACGCACCTTTTTGGCAGTTTCAATACACTTGCGGATATCAGCGATTCCGGACAAAACCGCGTTGATGGAAAGGAATTCAGCTTGGGTTGTGTTGGCAATTATACGGGCAAGTGTAGTTTTTCCGGTTCCCGGAGGTCCATAAAAAATCAGGCTCGTCAATTGATCGGCTTGAATCGCACGTCGCAAAAGACGTCCCGGCGCCAAAATGTGACTTTGACCGACAAACTCTTCAATCGTTCTCGGCCTCATACGGTCCGCTAACGGAGCTTCTTTGCGGATTTGCTTTTCGTGTGTGTGTTCAAATAAATTCACTTAGAAGCCTGTCTCTTTTAGAAATGAATGGAACTTTCACTACTGAGTTTATATAGTGTAGTGTACATCTTAAGCCGCCATTAAAAAAGCTTCTATTCTGTCAAATATTTCTGCATTCGTATACTGTTAAAATATGCCTTCCACTTCTGCAACTCAAGTACGAATTCAGCAACTAAGTGCCTTGATTCATCAGTATAATTATTCGTACTATTGCGGAAATAGCACAGCAGAAAGCGGAAAAAGCTGTAATGACGAAACCTATGATGCTCTGGTTCTAGAACTGAAAACGCTGGAAAATCAGAGTCCTGAGATGAGAACAAAAGATTCTCCAACCTTGCAGATCAAAGGAGAACCGCACTCCAGCTTTCCAAGCAGGAAACATCTTGTGCCGATGCTGAGTTTGGGAAATGTCTATTCACTGGACGAACTTAAAAGCTGGCACACAGCTGTAAAAAAACTACTAGGTGGACAAAGTCCGGAATATGTTTGTGAGTTGAAAATTGATGGAGTGGCCGTTTCCGCAATTTACAGGAACGGTGTTTTGAGCGCCGGTGTAACCCGTGGTGACGGCAGCGAAGGTGAGGAAATTACGCCAAATATAAAAACAATCAGCTGTCTGCCTTTAAGATTGAAAGATGAACGTGATTTGGAAGTACGCGGTGAGGTATATCTGCCTCGTAAAAACTTTGATGCGTTGAATCAGCAACGTCTTAAATCGACTGAGCCGCCTTTTAAAAATCCTAGAAACGCCGCTGCTGGTTCACTACGTTTACTAGACAGCACAGAAACCAGTCGTCGTCAGTTAGCAGTCTTTATCTACACGATTGCGGAAGGTATCCCGCATGAAACGCATGCCGGCAATTTGGATTTTCTGTCTCAACATGAATTTCCGCTAAATCCGGAAACAAAATTAGTTTCTTCAATCGAAGATGTACTGGAATTCTGTCGCTACTGGGAAGATCACAAGGAGGAACTGCCTTATGACATTGACGGAATTGTGCTCAAAGTTAACTCATTAAAACAGCAAAAGCAGCTGGGTTTCACCGCAAAATCACCACGTTGGGCAACGGCATTTAAATTTACTGCAGAACAAGCCGCGACTGTGTTGAGAAGCATTGAAGTCGGTGTGGGACGCACAGGAATTTTAACACCGGTTGCGATACTCGATCCGGTTGAACTGAACGGAACCACGGTTTCACGAGCTACTCTTCACAACTATGATCAGGTTGAGCGTTTCAATCTGCATCTGGGCGACCATGTAACGTTGGAAAAAGGCGGTGAAATAATCCCCAAAATTGTCGCAGTTGATCCTACTTTACGTTCCGTCGAAGCCCAAAAAATAGCAGCACCGTCAGCTTGTCCGGTCTGTGGAACATTAGCCCTTCGTCCTGAAGGTGAGGTGGAATGGCGTTGTCCAAATCCGGAATGTCCAGCCCAGCAAAAGGAGCAGATTTTACACTTTGTTTCACGCAGAGCCATGGATATTGACACAATTGGACCGGCTTTGATTGAACAACTGTTGACGAAAAAACTACTGAAAAGTGCCGCAGATCTGTATTTGCTGCGACACGAAGACTTGTCCGGGCTGGAACGTATGGGTGATAAATCCGCGGAAAATGTCCTTTCCGGAATCGAAAAATCAAAAAAATGCGAACTTGGCCAATTCGTTCATGCACTCGGTATTGCAAATGTTGGCGAAAAAACAGCTCGCATCTTAGCCCTGCATTTTGGTACGCTGGAGAAGTTGATGTCAGCTGCCCCGGAAGAACTGGAGAAGATTGAGGAAATTGGACCTGTAATTGCGCAAAGTATTTTTGACTTTTTCCAGCATACGGAACAGCGTCAACTAATTGCGGATTTTCTCGAACGCGGAGTTGATCCAGCAGAAGAAAAAATTCTGGAGATTAGAGATTCTCCATTCAGCGGAAAAATAGTTGTGCTGACAGGAACCCTTTCTGAACCGAGGGATGTTTGGAAAAAACGTCTGATTCAGGCTGGAGCAAACGTCACCGGCAGTGTTTCCAAAAATACCGATTTCTTACTTGCCGGAGAAAACGCAGGATCAAAACTGGAAAAGGCAGAAAAGCTGGAAGTATCTGTGATTGACGAAACAGCTGCTCTTGAATTGTTGGAACAAATCAGTGCAAGTTCTATTGGCTGAAACCAGTTGAAAAAAAACAACTGCTGAAGCTGAAGTAAACTTAAAACATATTATATAAAAATACCAATGAAAGGTGTAATTTTAGCCGCTGGATACGCGACCCGTTTTTTACCTGCCTCAAAAACAATTCCCAAAGAAATGTTTCCGTTGATTGACCGTCCGGCAATTGATTTCATTGTCCAGGAAATGGTTGATTCAGGCATACAGGACATTCTGCTGGTTTCGTCACGCAGAAAAAAAGTGATGGAGGATTATTTTGACCGTGAGATAGAATTGACTTCCGCATTTTCGCAGTCCAATCAATTTGAAAAACTGGAAGTAATCAAACCGATTGAGGCCAATATTTTTACGCTGCGTCAGCAGCACATGATGGGCACCGGAAACGCATTGATGCTGGTGGAACCGTTTGTGGATAATCAACCGTTTGTGGTGGCCTATCCGGATGATATTGTCTTAGGTGAAAAACCTCTCTCCAAACAACTGATTGAAACCTGGGAAAAAACCGGCAACACTGTTTTGAGTGTGCAGGAATTGGAGGAAGATCAATTATGGCGTTACGGTGTGATTGATCCGGATGGTGACGGTAAAATCATGAAAGTTAAAAAAATGGTGGAGAAACCGGAACACGGTACCGCGCCCAGCCGCTTTGTTTCTTTCGGACGTTATCTCTACACACCTGAACTTTTTGACGCCTTGCGAACCAGCGACAAAAGTCACTCCTCAAAAAGTGAATTCACTCAAACTGAAGCCATCAATCATATGGCGGCACTGGGTAATGTTTCAGCGGTACAATTTGAGGGCACACGTTATGATTTGGGAGAACCGCTGGGGTTTCTGACTTCCGCAATGCAAATAGGTTTGCAGCGTTCGGAATTCAAAGAAACTTTGCTGGATGAAATGCGGAGACTGCTCAAACTGCATGACAATCCAAACGATGAAAACTGCGCTTAAATTCATCTTCCTGTTAATCCTGTATCCTGCTTTTTTCTCGCCTGTTTCAGCTGAAGAACAGTGCCTTAGTTGTCATACCGAAAATAGCAGCTTATCAAGCTTTCATGATCCTGCAGAAATAGGCTGCACATCCTGTCATGCCGGTAAGGCAAGTGCTAAAACAAAGGAAAATGCTCATCAAAATCTGGAAGCATTTCCGGGCAGGATGCAGACAGTTGAACAATCATGCGGACAATCCGGTTGCCATGCAGAGCTGATTCCGCTGGTGCAGAATTCCCGGATGAATACCCTCGACGGTATGCTTTCCGGAACACGAAGGGTGTTTGGTGAAAAACCGAAAAAGCAAAGCCATGCTGATTTAAACCAGCGTTTAAGTGAAAAAGGAGCAGACTCATATTTACGTAAACTCTGCGTTTCCTGCCATTTAGGTTCCGAAAGAAAAAATCATCAGCAAAGTTTACAGGACCGCGGAGGAGGCTGTGCTGCCTGTCATTTGCAGACTCATCCGGATTCATCACATCCTGCTCTTTCTGTACGTGTTGACAATGATCGCTGTTTTGGCTGCCACAGCCGTTCAGGACGTATTTCACTGAATTACGTAGGATTGGCGGAAACTGAAAAATATGAGCAGAAAAATTCTGCAAATTTCGGCAGACTTGCGGACGGCAGATTAGTGAAAAAATTAGCGCTTGATGTGCACAGCAAAGCCGGAATGGCCTGTATCGACTGTCATACCGTTCGTGGTGTGATGGGTTCCGGAAAACGACACGAAGCGCAGTTGGATATTCAATGCTCGGATTGTCATGCTAAAAAACTATTCCGCAAACCGCTGGCTGAACTTCAAGCAAGGGAAGCACTTTATTCAGCCTTGTATCCGGATAATTTCCATACCGCAGTTGATGGCTCAATCATTGTCAGTGAAAAAAACGGCACCCCGCTTTTTCATCTTTGGGAAGAAAATGGCGGACGGTTTTTAAAAGGAAAAATTTCCGGAAAAAAAATGGAGATTCCGCTGATGAATTCAGGACAACAGCATGAACTTAAAGGTCATGAACGTCTCAGTTGCGACAGCTGTCATGCGTCGTGGGCACCGCAATGTTACGGTTGTCACATTGAATATGATCCGCAACAAACTCAGTGGGATCACTTGAAACAGAAGCGTACTCCGGGTCGCTGGATTGAAAAACGCTGGGCCGTTGAATCCGGAATTCCGGCTTTGGGTGTAACAGGAAAAAATCGTATCACACCTTTTGTGCCGGGAATGAATTTGATTTTGCAGACTTCTCCGGAATCAGCAAGTGTACGGAAACAGATCTTTGCCTCTTTGTCACCGCACACAACTCAGCTTAAAGTACGTTCCTGCGAAAGTTGTCACCGCAATGACGCGGCATTGGGAATTATCCGGGAGCAGGCAACTCATCCGGAACATCCGGAATGGAGTCTGCCTTTGGGCTGGATTACGGAAAATGCAAAACAGCCAGGAAAAGCTGCTAAAAAAGCTGACCGTAGTTTTAACACAACAGAAATTGCTAAAATTCGACGGGTAGGTTCATGCCTCAAGTGTCATTTACAGGAAGACAAGGTTTTTGCGGATTTCCAACTGAGTCTGCAGAATTTACCTGTTGACCATGCAGAATACTGAAAAGTAGTTTTGCATAAAAGAGAATATACATTTTAACCCTGCTTTATATCAGCAGCATAAACATTCAAATTAAGCCTAAAGAATAATGAAAGAAACAGAAATAATTATAATCCGCCACGGCGAGACTGAGTGGAATTCTCAAAGACGAATGCAGGGACATTCCAACAGCGAGCTTTCTGCAGCCGGCAGGGGGCAAATTCAGGCGCTTGGTGAAATGATGAAAAACGTGTCCTTTGACCACATTTACTCCAGCGATTCTCTACGCGCCCGGCAAACTGCGGAAGCAATCACTCAATATTCAGGACATACTCTGCAGTTTGATCAACGTATCCGTGAAAAAAATCTTGGCGTTTTTGAAGGCTTAACATCTGCTGAAGCAAAGGAACGACACCCCGAAGTCTATCGTCTTTTCAAAACTGAAGGCGCAAACTATGTGATCGATGAAGGCGAAAGCACACAGCAACTTCTGGATCGTTCTTTGGAATTCATTGAAGAAATCCGTCTCAGACATCCGCAAGAAAGAGTTGTGATGGTAACGCACGGCGGTGTTGTGAGGGTTTTAATGAAACATGCGCTTGGGCTGTCCATCGATGCGCCAACACGTTTTCTGATTAAGAACACGGGAATATTCCGTTTGGTCTGGAATGAAAATTGGTTGGTTAGCCAAATGGGCGGTGTTTCACATTTGGAAAAGCTGAATGACTCGGCTTTGTCTGTCATGTGCTAAGCCTTAGTGCCTTAGTGCCTTTTTAAAACTATAAAACTGTTTAACTTTGAAACTCTTTAATTTACTCCTCAAAAGCAGTCCTGAGAGTTTAATCTGGGAAAGTAAGGTTTCCGGAGTAACAGTACAGGTTTGGGAAAAAGAGGATCG
>JABGPG010000284.1 GCA_018645085.1 Deltaproteobacteria bacterium | reverse complement strand
TTGGTGGGCCAGGCTGGACTTGAACCAGCGACCGGACGATTATGAGTCGTCAGCTCTAACCAACTGAGCTACTGGCCCGAACCAATCCTTTTATTTTAGCTGTCATGCGGGAGTTAAAACAAGACTTTTCGCAAACAATTTACAGAAGAAGCTGCAGAATCTACGCAAAATTCCGGATTAATTTGGTAAAAGGGAGAAACGCATCATCGGTGGGTGCCTCGCAAAAAAGCGTTCCGAGGTTTTAGCCATCCTCAGCAAAAATGATTCTTCCCAGGGACGTCCCATTAACTGCATGCCCACCGGCAGTCCCTTTGCGTCATAACCGACAGGAAATGAAATCGCCGGAAAACCGCCTATATTTGCTTGCGGAGCGTAACGCATCAATTCCGTTAATGTACTGAGGTCTGATTCGCCGTTTATCAATGCGTCCGGAAGAATAGGTGGGGCTGTACAGGCAGTTGTAGGAGTTACAATCGCGTCAACATGTTGATAAATTTCGTTTAAATTTCTGATCAGTTCTGCACGTATCCGCTGGGCTTTAACGTAATCACGACCACTAAACTCTTTCGCGAGGGTCAGATTAAGCAATGCATCTAAACCAAAAGGTTGCTTGAAAGTTTTAAAATGTGGCTGCAGTGAAGTCAGCATTTCTGTTACAATCGTAACAATTTGCGCTATACGTGCTTCATTCAATTCAGGAATTTCAATTTCCTCTATGCTTGCTCCTTGTGATTTAAAGGCCTCCAGCATTCGTTCACAGTTTTGCACAATATCCGCAGATGCATGTTTAAACCATGGTGAAAATATACCCAGTTTAACTCCTGCTAAATTTGTGTTATTAAAATCCTGCAAATCAACAGGTGGTTGATTTTGTGTACGCAGTTGTCTTGGATCAGCTCCGGCAAGAAAGGAATAGGCCAACGCGGCATCATCAGCAGTAGCAGTGATTGGACCAACTGTCGAGACACTCCAGGAAAGTGGAGCAGCGCCGGCAGAGCTAATCCGGCCCCAGGTTGTTTTAAGACCGACAACACCACATAAACTGGCTGGAATCCTGATTGAACCACCACCGTCAAGTCCGAGCGCAATCGGTGACAAACCTGCTGCTACGGCGGCTGCGGAACCACTTGATGAACCCCCGGGATAATGATCTAAATGATGAGGATTTCTCGTAGTTCCGTAATGGACGTTGAGTCCGGTTACACCCAGACCAATTTCATGCATATTGGTTTTTCCAACCATCAACGCACCTGCTGATCGCAGACGCGCAACGCTGGTTGCATCCTGTTCCGGCGGCTGAGTACTATAAAATTTGCTACCGGCCATTGTTGGAAAGGGCAGCATATCCAACTCATCTTTGACTGAAATCGGAACACCATCCAGAATCCCAAGTGACTCTCCGCGTTGATAACGTTCGCTTGAAGCTTTTGCCTGCTGCATCAGTTCACGCTCTTCCCAAGCGATAAATGGCCGTAACGGTACAGCACTTTCTTCAATGCTGCGTACAATATCCAGCAAACGCATGGCAACATCGACCGGTGTTGTTTTTTCCTCAAGATAGGCCCGATGAAAATCGGCGGCAGTTTCAGGTTGAAAAAGACTTTGCTTTGCAGAACTTCCGGATTTTTCATCCGTCACAGTTTGCCGCTTATTTTGAGTTGAATCGATAAACTCTTTGATAGTTTTTTTTGCGGCAGCAGAAGTTATCTTACTTTCTACAGGATGGATTGGTTCCATCACGGGAGCATCTTTAACTTTGCTTTTTCGTAAACTTGGCAGCCCTGCCTGTTTTAACAGTAGCGGAATCAACAACAAGCGAATTCCTGGGGTTCGCAACACGCTCACTAAAATTTTAAGTGTACGCCCGCTTGTCCTTGGAATGCTGATACTTTTAAGGTTATAAACAGGTTTTTCTTTTTTAGCAAAAGGCCACAAATTAAGCATCATCTTTTTTGCTTTTTCTGCAGTCACTTTATTTTTGCTGTCAGTATTTTCCATGTATATCTCAATTATTCACCGGCACAAGAGGCAGTTCACAAACAAAGCACGCACCGTCGGTGACGTCCGGATCGATCCAAATTTTTCCACCATGTGCTTCAACAATTTTTTTGACTGTTGCTAATCCAAATCCGTAACCTTCTACATCGTAATTCAAGCGCGCATTTGTTTCAAACACTTTATCTTGATGCTCCACTAATATTCCAGGTCCATTATCACGTATCCAATATTTTAAGGCACCTTCACTTTCGGCAGCTCCAAATTCAATCTTAACCGGATTTTTCGAAGCTCTGTATTTGATAGAATTCGCAATCAGGTTTTGCCAAACTTTCAACATCCGTATTGGATCACAGCACACCTGCGGCATTTCCGGCAGTTTAACAAAACTTACCATTCCTTCACGTTCCGCATAATCAAAATTTTCAATCACTGTGTTGATCAGTTTCGCCATTGAAACTGCTTCCAATTCACCAATCACTTGCCCGGCTTCTGCATATTCCAATTGGGTATTGATGAAATCCAGCATTTTATGGAAAGTCTGCGGAATACGTTCCAGAATATCTTTTAAGCTTTCATCCTCAATTAATTGTGGATATTCATTTTTAATCCTGTAGAGAAACAAATCATAAAGACTCGCGGCACCGACGATTGGTGATTTTAGATCATGACTGACTGTGTGCGAAAAGCTGCTCAGTTCCTGTTTTTTTTGCAGCAGTTGCTGATTCAGTTCTTTGATTCGATCAAGATCTTCTTTACTGCGTAACGCGGATTTTACACGGGCCACTAAAGTAGTACGCTCGAGTGGCTTATAAATATAATCCACTGCTCCTGCGTCAAAAGCGGCTTCGAAGGAATCCATTTCCTGTTTTGCAGTAACCATCAACACAGGAATATCGTGACACTCCGGCATTGCTTTCAGACGCCTCGTCGCTTCAATACCGTCCATTTCCGGCATCATAATATCCATCAGAATGCAGTCCGGACGCCAATTTTCGAGGATCTTTAATGCTGCTTTTCCGGATGATGCTTCACGAAACTCACACTTGAGTTGATGGCGCAGATGGTCTTCAATCAGCAGACAGTTGTCCTCAATATCATCAACAATCAATATCTTTCTGACAACCCGGTGCTGGTCATTGATCGACATTACAATTTTGTCAATTACATGTGTATAGAACGTTTTCCTGTTGCATCCAGCATGGCTTCTTTGATCGCTTCCGCATAAGTCGGATGCGCGTGTGACATCCTGGCAATATCTTCAGCACTGGCTCGATATTCCAGCGCAACCACAGCTTCCGCAATTAAATCTGCAGCACGGGCACCGACCAGGTGAATTCCTAAAATTTCGTCTGTCTCCTTGTCTGCCAGAACTTTCACAAAACCATCTGTATCCATGGAAGCACGGGCGCGTCCAAGTGCCTTAAAAGGGAAACTGCCTGATTTGTAATTATAATTTTCGGCTTTTAATTCATCCTCCGTAAAACCCACACCTGCTGCTTCAGGCCAGGTATAAAGCACTCCCGGAATTGCTTTGTAATTAATATGCGGTTTTTGACCCGCCATCTTTTCGGCCACAAAAGTTCCTTCTTCTTCAGCTTTATGTGCCAGCATTGCACCTGCCACTACATCACCGATGGCATAAATTCCCGGAACTGCGGTTTCTAAATTTTCATTGACCGGAATCCGTCCCTGTTTGTCTGGAGTAATTCCGATGTTCTCCAAACCAAGCTTGTCCGTGTAAGCCCGACGTCCAACCGCAACTAGGCAATAATCTCCATTGAATTCAACTTCTTCGCCTTTTTTGTTGAGAGCGGAAACCTTAACTTTTTCACCAGACACAGTTGCGCTTTGCACAGCGTGACTGAGGAAGAACTTCATCCCCTGTTTTTTTAAAATCCGCTGAACTTCTTTGGCCAGTGAGAAATCCATCCCGGGAATCAAACGGTCCAGAAATTCAACAACCTGCACTTCTGCGCCGAGTCTGGCATAAACTGAACCCAGTTCCAAACCAATCACACCGCCGCCGATTACAATTAATTTCTCCGGAACATTTTCCAGACTAAGTGCTTCGGTGGAAGTTATGATGCGTTTTTTATCGCAAACCACTCCTGGAATACTGGAAGGTTTTGAACCGGTTGCAATGATAACACGCTCCGTGTTCACAGTTTGCTGTGTACCATCCGCAGCAACAACAGAAATCGTCTCTTTGTCCTTAAAAGAGGCATGTCCATTGATCACCGTGATTTTATTTTTTTTCATCAGATACTCAATTCCAGCGCATGTCTGCTCAACCACATCATCTTTACGCTGACGCATTCTGGGCCAATCGAGTTCTATCTTTTCCGCTTTGATTCCATGTGCCTCAAAATGCTTGTTGGCATTTTCGAAATGCTCACTTGAATCCAGCAGAGCTTTTGAAGGAATGCAACCCACATTGAGACATGTTCCTCCAAGGGTGGAATAGCGTTCAATGAGTGCGGTTTTCATCCCCAACTGCGCACAGCGGATTGCGGCTACATAACCGCCAGGACCGGAACCGATAATTGTTGTGTTAAATTT
>JABGPG010000253.1 GCA_018645085.1 Deltaproteobacteria bacterium | reverse complement strand
AATTTTCCATCAGAAGTTTCCAGTTCGTCTTTATTTCGTCAAACTCTATACTGGCGGCAACAACGAAATCATCCAGCTCAAAATCTGCCAGTTGTTTCTTCAAAGGTTCAATGAACGAATCAAATGATTCTGTATCACCATTGAGATTGACAAACAACCAATCATGATAAAGTTTACACGGCACCTCCAACAGACCGTTGTCTTCCAGTTTGAAGTCCTGCGGAAATTCAGTTTTGTTTCCTCCGAAAAAAGGCGCCGCCCGCAAATCTCCGTTGAGACTGTAGGACCATCTGTGATACGGACAGGAAATGTGTCTTTTACAGTTGTGAGATTTGTCAACCAGTTTCAGGTTGCGATGACGGCAGACATTGTGAAAAGCGCGAATTTTATTCTTAGCACTACGCACAAGAAAAAGTGGCTGACCCGCAACCTGCAGAGGTATTATATCTCCGACGTTTAAGAGTTCATGGGCGAAGCCGACGAAGGTCCAGGCATTTGCGAATAAATGCTTAGCTTCCAGCTCAAAAAAATAATTGTCGGTATAAGCCGCGGAAGGCAATCCGTGTTTGACATTAGCGTTTTCATCGAATGCTGAAAACAGCTCTGTCTCGGTTAGTTGAGTCATAAAACAATCCTCTTAATTTTTTGAAAGATTGCACTATTGCAAAAAATATATTGACATATTTTACGAATACCGTAAAAATCTATCAAATTTTTTAATTTTCGTCAATAATAAAATATATTATTTTTGAAATCGTCACAACTTATATTTTAAGAGGACATCATTCGAATTGATTCCAATATTGAAACTCCGGTACTCGACTCACCACATGATGATCTGAACCGCAAAATCGTCCGAATGCTGCAAAACGACGGCCGCATGCCTTACAAGGACATTGCCAAAATATTATCTGTTTCGGAAGGCACGATCAGGAATCGTGTCCAGAGAATGAAGGAAGCCGGGATGTTAAATATTGTCGCCCTCGTCGATCCCATGGCTCTCAAATATCAGGCCGATGCGATGCTCGGTATCAAGGTGGCATCACCTCATACCCCGCGGCAGGTTGCGGAACGCTTGTCGGAATTTAATGAAGTTGTGTACGTCCTTTGGGTTTCCGGACGTTTTGATTTGATGGTGGAAGTCGTTTGCGATTCTACAAAAAATTTCCAGGATTTTCTTGAACGTCACTGTTTTGGTTCAGTGGACATTGACCAGTTTGAAATCATGGCCGGTATCGAAATGTTCAAAAATCAGTTTCTCTTAAAACGCCAGGCTCTCTAATATAGAAATATTATCTTCATCACTTTTGATGAAGCCGTAAGAAGTCTAAATGGTATACTTTTTTGTCATTCCCGCGAAAGCGGGAATCCATCCTCCGATCAGGTCGAGGACAAGCATTTCAGCTACTTACAAGTTCCTGGATTCCCGCTTTCGCGGGAATGACAACTATTTACAAATCCATCACCTTTAACTGAGCTAAATATTATGAGCATGAGTTATCACGAACATTTCTCTGAAGCACTTCCTGATCCAAAGCGGGTTAGGGAAGAAAAGAAAAGACTTGAAGCCGCCGGGGTGAAATACATCCTCTCCTGCTGGATTGATCTCTTGGGCATACCAAAAACCAAACCAGTTCCAATCAGTGATTTTGAATTGCTCTGTCAAGGCAAAGGACCACAATTTGCGGTACATTCAATTTCCTTCGTGCCGGAACTCGGTCCTGCCGATTCCGATCAAATTCCGGTTCCTGATTTGGACAGTCTCATCATCTGCCCCTGGGATAAAACCTGCGCCTGGATGTTCGCGGATCTCTGGTGGGAAGGCCATCCTTACAACCTTTGCCCACGCAGTGCCCTCAAGCGAATTGTGAAAAGCACTGCTGATCAGGGCTATGCTGTTTTTGCCGGAATTGAGCCAGAGTTCATGGTGATGAAGTGGCAGGACGGTCAGCCCGTAAAAGCCTTTGACAATGATCCGAAACCCGGAGAAGGCTTGCGCCCACGACGGCAGGCTTTCGGTTATGACGTGGAATACTCGATTGACTCGATGGGTTTTTTGGGCGAGTTGATTGACATTATTGAAGGACTCGGCTGGAACCTGCACGATGTAGTCGCCGAGGGTGCATATTCCCAGTTTGAATTGGATTTCCATTACACCGATATGCTTCGCATGGCCGACCGTTTGGTCTTTCTGCGGGTGTTGCTTAAGGAAGTTGCCAAGCGTCACGGTATGTTTGTGACCTTTATGCCCAAAACCACGATTGGCGACTGGCGTTCCGGAGCACACTTGAACACGTCCATGCAACCGATTGACAAGCTGGGAACGAATTGCTTTGAAAGCGAGTCTGGCGGTTGGGCTGATACCGCGTTTAACGCGGTGGGTGGATTGCTTCGTCATGGTGGAGCATTGACGGCGATTGCCTGTTCGACTGTAAATTCTTATAACGGCCTTGTTCCGAGAGTCGGGGGTTTTGAAGGTGGTACTGTGACTTGGGCACCGACTCACATGACATACGGATACAACAATCGGTCAGCCATGTTACGCTTGCCGCAGAGTCGTTTCTGCATTGAGAATCGCGCAGCCGACATGTGCATGAATCCATACCTTTCGCTGGGTATGACCGCTGCTGCAATGAGCGAAGGTATTGTCAATAAATACTCCGCCGGGGAGCCGTTGAATCAGGATTTGTACTCAATGAGCGAAGACGCGATTACTAAATCCGGAGCACAAAGGCTACCCCGTAATTTGCTGGAAGCAATTGAAATTTTGCGTACAGATGAACTTGCCAGAAGTGCACTGGGCGACTCAATGGTGAACTCGTTCCTACACTACAAAATGGACGAGTGGGAGCGTTACCATCAGGCCGTCACCGATTGGGAAGTCGAAGAATATTTAAGGCTGTACTAAGCACAAATTCGGAGCGAGTAGAACCTGTCTACAATTAAAATTTCAACTTGTAATGCAAACATCGCTAAAACATTTTCAACTCGGAAACATTGAATTGCTTTCTGGAAAAGTTCTTCCGGATGCGGTGTTGGCTTATAGTACTTATGGAGAATTGAGTTCGGACAAGGACAATGTGGTTCTTCTACCAACGTTTTACACCGGAAGCCACACTCGCAACGAAGGATTTTTCGGTACCGGACGAGCCATTGATCCCGCAAAGCATTTCGTTATTTCAGTCAATATGTTCGGTAATGGATTTTCGTCTTCACCGAGTAATTCGGCAGTTCCGGTGAATGGTCCGTACTTTCCGGAAATCACTCTCTATGATAACGTGCAGTGTCAGCAGCGGTTATTGACCGAAGAATTTGGCATTGAGCGCATCCGGCTTGTTGCGGGGTGGTCAATGGCTGGTTGTCAGGCGTATCACTGGGCCGCGCAGTTTCCGGAAATGGTGGAGGCGATTCTGCCTTTTTGCGCTTCTGCTAGAACGTCGCCTCACAATTTTGTCTTTTTGGAAGGCGTCAAAGCCGCACTCATGGCGGATCAAAAATTTCAAGGAGGACAGTATGACTCAACTCCGGAAGCTGGTTTAAAAGCATTTGCGCGTGTTTACGCTGGCTGGGCATTTTCACAAAGCTTTTACCGTGAAGGGCTTTTCCGGAATTTGGGTTTTGAAACTGTGGAAGACTTATTACAGGATTGGGAGGCGGATCATTTAAACTGGGATGCGAATAATCTGCTGGCAAAATTAAGAACCTGGCAAACCGCGGACATCAGCGCAAATCCGCTTTACGGAGGTGACTTTCGGCTTGCGCTCAGTGCGATTCAAGCCAAAACCATTGTGATTGCCTGCAGTTCGGATTTGTATTTTCCTCCGGAAGATAACAAACTTGAGGTGTGCCACATGCAAAATGCGGAATTGCGAATTTACGATTCGCCCTGGGGTCATTGTGTGGCTTCACCGGGCAATGTTCCGGAATTCACCCGTTTCCTCGATAGTGCAATTTCAGAACTATTGGAAACTGATCTAAACTGATGACCCTCAGTTGTCATCACATTAATTTTTAGTCTATGTTAGATTGAGTAGAATTTTTTTTGAGAACAATCCCGAATTGATGCGGGAGTTTTCAATACCACGTGAGTTCTCTAGCCCCAGAATATTTCCGGGGCTATTCTCACTTATTCGTAATGACATAAGCCAATGTTTTAACCTTAAAAGGAGCAGATATGACAAAACCAACTGTATTCAAACGAGCAGACATACAGCACCGTAAAGACGGTCTGGAAGACGGCGGAACATACATCAAACCGTTTGTCACCATAAACAACAGCGAAAGTATGGCAGGCGGAGTGAACTTTTTAAAAAAAGTTTCCATACCCTGGGATTTGACCTGTGATGAATTAATTTTTTGCCACGAAGGAAATTTCCGTTTGATGTGTGACGGAGAAGCATACGAACTTGGTCCTGGCGACATGATGTTTGTACCAAAAGGGAATCATATTGCCTACGAAACTGATGATGAGTGCAGCATATTCTATGCAGCATATCCGGTCAACTGGAAGCAACTGGCGGGTTTGACTGAAGTTCCGGGAATTGATCCGGATGATATGTAAGCC
>JABGPG010000269.1 GCA_018645085.1 Deltaproteobacteria bacterium | reverse complement strand
GTACGACGGGAATAAATGATTAAACCACGCTCAAATGCCATGTCAACTACTTCAGTATGCGCGTTCATTTCAGGAGGCAGCGGCTGCATTGTTTCACGGTCAGCAACAAATTCAACTGCCAGCAAAAGACCTTTGCCGCGTACATCACCGATGAATGAAAAACGCTGCAGCAAATCTTCCAGCCGACTTTTAAGCAAATCACCGGTACGTTCAGCTTTGGCGAGTAAATTTTGCTTTTCGATTTCTTCCAAAACTGCGAGTCCTGCTGAACATGAAAGCGGATTTCCGGCGTAGGTATAGCCGTGAACGAATCCTCCGGAATCAAGCACGGGTTCCACCATTTTCCCGGAAGTCACCATTGCTCCGAGCGGTGAATAACCTGCAGCCATACCTTTTGACAGGGCAATCAGGTCCGGTTCTGCATTCCAGTGAGCGCCGCCCAGATAGTGACGACCGGTACGTCCGGCTCCGCTCATGACTTCGTCATAAATCAAAAGCACTCCATAGCGGTCACAAATTTCCCGGATACGCCCGTAATAACTGTCCGGCGCAACCAACGCTCCTGTTGAAGCACCGCCGATTGGTTCCATAATAAAAGACAAAACGGTTTCCGGACCTTGACGTAAAATTTCTTCTTCCAGCAAATTTGCGTAATACAAACCGCGTAAGTTCCACTTTTCTTCCGTGGTGCATTCATCCAGATCGAGATAAACTGTCGGAGCGGAAATTTTCGGCATTTGCCGCAGCATTGGATCAAACGGTGCAGACATCAGGGACATTCCGGTTGCTGCCAAAGCGCCCAAAGTACTGCCGTGGTATGAAGGGAAACGGGAAATCGTTTTGTAACGCTGCGGCTGCCCAATCGCCAGTGTATATTGACGAGCCATTTTGAGACAAGCCTCGACTGCTTCTGAACCTCCGGAGACGAAAAAAACTTTGTCCATTCCCTGCGGCATGTATTCTACTAAATGTGCAGCCAGCTTTTCTGCGGGTTCATTTTCGAACTGGAGCCGGTAAGCGAAAGTCGCACGTTCCATCTGTTTACGCATTGCTTCCAGTACATGCGGATTTGAATGTCCGATGTTGCAGACCATTGCCCCGCTTGAACCGTCAAGATAGCGTTTGCCGGAACTATCCCAAAAATAGATACCTTCCGCGCGGTCAACCAGCGGACGGCGTAAACGTGACTGATAAAATAAATGTGATTTTGGATGATTCATAAAGCCAGTTGGTATTAGCTAAAAAAACGTTCAACTCAGGTTTTCACCTGCGAGGATGTAGACACGATCCGGAGATTCACTAAAACCGAGTCTTTCGTAAAACGCGCGTGCGGGATTATGCTGGTGAACCTCTAATTCAAGACGATAGCAATTAAGTTCATTGGCACGCAGTTTGACTTGGGCAATCATTTTTTCTCCAAGTTTCCAACCGCGTGCATCCTTCTTTACATAGAGGTTGTCAAGGTGCAGACAGGCTTTGCCTTTGAAGGTTGAGTAAGTGATAAAAAACGTAGCCAAAGCTAACGGTACTCCGTCGATTTCCGCCAGCCATGATTCATACAGGGGCTTTTCACCAAAGCCGTCACGCAGAACATCTTTGAGCGTGGCTCGAAAATCCGCATCATCACCGTGGTATTCTGCTAGTGAACGTGTGAGTTCGAGAACTGTTTCTGCGTCTTTTTTTTCTGCCTGACGGATCACTGGAATGCTTTGAGGGACATTCTTTTTCAGACCGTTATGCTGATCTGCAAACGTCTTTGTAAAATTCATTTTAACTGATCCTTGGTCGCAGGTGAACGTACCAGTGTTTCTCAACCCACTTGAAAAACCAGATAAAAATAAATGTACAACACAGATAAAAGAAACCTGCAGTGATAAACGATTCAAAAGGCACAAAATATCTGGAATTCACAATTTTAGCCGCGCCAAACAAATCAACTATTGTAATCACACCGGCAAGAGCACTTCCGTGCAGCATAAAAATAACTTCGTTGCCGTATGCCGGTAATGCACGACGGAAGGAACCTGGCAGAATGATGCGGCGGTACAACGTAAATTTGGACATTCCGCTGGCATTGGCCGCTTCGATTTCTCCAAATGGAGTTTGCTCAATCGCACCGCGTAAGATTTCTGCTGTGTAAGCTGCGGTGTTCAAGGCGAAAGCTGTGATGGCGCACCAATAGGCTTCCTTGAAAACTATCCAGAGCACACTTTCGCGAACTGCTTCAAACTGAGCCATACCGTGATAGATCATGAACATCTGCACCAGTAACGGAGTGCCGCGAAAAAAATAGATATACGCTTTTGCAGGATATCTGAGCAAAGAGTTCTTTGAAACCGCCAGCAAAGCCAGAGGAACTGCTAAACCAAATCCTGTGACAAGAGCTAACACGACCAACTGGATGGTCACCCAAAGCCCACTCAAATAAAGCGGTAAATTATCAATTATTACAGTGTAATCCATAATTCAAACTTTCCGTACACCTACACTGAAACGCCGGTTGGCCCATTGCAGTCCGAGGTCCGATATTCCGGTAATGCACAAAAACATCAACGCTACTACGAGGTAAAAAGTAAAAGGCTGGCGGGTTGCACCTCCTGCAACACCTGCGTTATAAACCATGTCATGCAGTCCAATCACAGAAACAAGAGCGGTCGTTTTGGCCAGTACCATCCAGTTATTACCAAAACCGGGAAGAGCGTGACGTACCATCAGCGGAAATGTGATACGTACAAACACTTTCCATTTTGACATCCCGAATGCAAGAGCCGCTTCAATTTCACCTCTGGAAACCGCCAGAATTCCGCCGCGGAAAGTTTCGGTCATGTAGGCACCAAAAATAAAACCAATAGTCAGTGTTCCGGCAACAAAGGGGCTGATGTCGATGTAGTCCCAGCCGAAATAGTCACCAATATTATTGACCATGATTTGACCACCGAAGAAAATAAGTGTCATCAGTACCAAATCCGGAACTCCACGGATCAAGGTTGTGTAAACTGCGGCGGTATTACGGGCAATCCGCGATTTGGAGAGTTTGGCGAACGCACCAATTAAACCAAGAATGACTGCTATGAAAAGGGAAAGGAGCGCGACTTCCACGGTCAGTAACATGCCTTCCAAAATCAGCGGAAAATAACCGTGTAAATCAAACATTAGTGCTTTGCAGGAGATTTTAGGAAGGCCACGGAATTTAAAAAACTCCGTGGCGGACAAAGAAAATAATTCGGGCTGAGTTGAGCTTCCTTGAATTAACAGGGAAAGCCCAAACCTGAATCAGGCTTAATAAATGTCAAAGGCAAAATATTTGTCGTTGATACTTTTATAAACGCCATTTGAACGGATAGTTTTAATGGCTTTATTGAAAAGCTGAACCAAATCACTGTTTTGCTTGCGTATAGCGATTCCGGCACCGTCACCAAAATATTTTGGCTCGGAGTATCCTGGTCCTACAAACTCCCAACCTTTACCGTTGTCAGTTTTGAGGAAACCATCTTCCATGGCAATTGAGTCTGCCAGCAATAGATCAATACGTCCAGCCACCGCATCAAGATAGGCTTCATCCTGAGTTGCGTAACGCTTGATGTCAACACTGTCGCCAAACATTCCGGTGATGAAATTATCGTGTGTGGTCGCACGTTGGACACCAACACTTTTGCCTTTAAGACCGGCCTTGGAAATCGTGATTCCTGAACCTTTTTTTCGGGCAAACTTGGCAGGTGAATTGTAATACTTGTCGGAAAAAGCAACCTTCTTTTTACGTTCTTCGGTGATTGACATGGATGCGATAATTGCATCATACTTACGGGCCAGCAAAGCCGGAATTATTCCGTCCCAGTCCTGAGTAACCAGTGTACATTTTGCACCGATTTCTTTGCAAAGCGCCAGTGCGATCTCAATGTCAAATCCTTTCAGTGTTCCGTCTGACTCAACCCAGCTAAACGGCGGGTAAGCACCTTCAACACCAACTCGGATTTTCTTCCATTCTTTTGCTGAAACACTGGTTCCCAGCATCAACATGGCCACAACGGCCGCTACAATTAACTTTCTCATTTATTTTCTCCATTTGAAAATTATAAATATACTGGAAAAACTCACCATAAATTTTTCCACATTAAACCTGTACGGCTTAATTTTTAATGTTCGACTTGTTTTGAAACAAACTGTCGAAACCTCTCTGAAGAAGGATTCGTAAAAACCTCCCCTGGTGGTCCGTCTTCTTCAATACCACCTTCATGCAGATAGACAACACGAGAAGAAACTTCCCGTGCAAATCCCATTTCATGAGTCACCACGATCATGGTTCGTCCTTCTTCTGCAAGTTGACGCATCACACGCAAAACCTCGCCCACGAGTTCCGGATCAAGTGCGGAAGTCGGTTCGTCAAAAAGCAACATATCCGGTTCCATCGCTAATGCCCGGGCAATGGCTACCCGTTGTTGTTGCCCTCCGGAAAGGTGCGCCGGATGATAGTTTTTGCGGTCATGAATTCCTACCTTGTGCAGCAAAGCTTCCGCTTTTTCAATCGCTTCTTTTTTAGGGATTTTAAGAACATGTACCGGCGCCTCAATGAC
>JABGPG010000198.1 GCA_018645085.1 Deltaproteobacteria bacterium | reverse complement strand
AGGACGTACTGTTACGATATCGTGTGTGGGAAAGTCATTATCAATGAATCGAAATCCCCGGATTCTCCTTCCGTTTTGCGACAAAAGCTTCTAATTCCTCAATCTTCGACTCTTCCATTGGCGGTTTTTGATATTCCAAAAGTGCTTGTTTCCAGATTTTATTGGCACGTTGAGCAGTGTCGAGAGAGCCTTTTTCCTGCCATTGTCCAAAATTGCTCCAATCAGAAAGTATTGGTGGATAAAAAGCGGTTTCGTATCTATCCAATGTGTGCTGCGTACCAAAAAAATGTCCTCCGGGGCCTACATCTGCAATTGCATCAAATGCCATTTCATCTTCAGAAAAAGAAAGTTCGTCCAGAAAAGATGACATCATTTGCAGTAATTCAACATCAACGATCACTTTTTCAAAAGAAGCGCAGAGTCCGCCTTCAAGCCAGCCGGCAGCATGTTTGACAAAATTGCAGTGACTCTGTATCGTCGGCCAGAGTGACATCATCGACTCGTAACCAGCCTGCGTATCGACCGCATTGCAGGCATTCACATTCGAAGCACGATAAGGCAGTCCGTAACGCCGCGCCAATTGTCCGCCGATTAAAGTTGATTTGGCAAGTTCCGGTGTTCCAAAAGCTGGTGCGCCGGATTTCATATCAACATTAGAAGTGAATCCTCCGTAAATCACAGGCGCCCCAGGTGCGGCCATTTGTGTGAAAGCCAGCGTGGCCAGTGCTTCTGCGTTCTGTAGTGACAAAGCGCCAGCCAGTGTGACAGGCGCCATTGCACCGGATAGCGTGAAAGGTGTTACACAAACCGACTGACCGTTACGGATCATTTCCAACATGCCCTGAATCATTACACCGTCGAGTCTTAGTGGCGAAGAAGTGTTGATGATAGAAATGAGGCTGGGTTGCTTTTTGAGTTGCTCTCTGCTGAGTCCAAGTCCGATGCAAAGCATATCGATGCTGTCCGCGACTCGCTGTTTTCCCAGAGAATATGCATGAAAGACTTTGTCTGTCAGTGTCAAATGTGTGAATGCACAATCCAGATGCCTTGTATTTGCTGGTAAATCAATCGGTTCTACCGGATAACCTCCGGTCATGTGAATGACGTTGAAATGCTGGGCCAGGCGGATTAAATTTTGATAATCCGTAAAATTTCCGGGACGTCTTCCATGATCCAGATCGGAACAATTTGGTGTGCTTCCGACCATTGAATACAAAGTCCAATTCTCGCCAATTTCCAGGTTGTGCTGCGGATTTCGTGCATGAAGCGTGAACTTGGATGGTGCTTTTGCGATATATTTTTCAATCAATTCTGGAGAAAACTTAACCATTTTCGTAGAACGGTTAACCTCTGCACCATGTTCTTTGAGAATATCAAGTGCCTCATCGTCCAAAAATGCGATGCCGAGTTCTGCTAAAATGCGTAAACTGCTTTGATGCAGAGCTTCGATTTGATCTGCACTCGCAATTTCAAAAGGAGAATAAAGATTTCGCGGTTGTTTCCAGGGCTGTTGCTGAATCCTTGCATTTGTTCTTGATTGTCCTCTTCCTCGACGTTTGTGTTCACGTGGCATAATTTGCAATTAAATAAAAGGGTTTGAGTTTTATTGATAATAAAAAGACCAATATATTTATGCTTTTCAAGCAAGTATCAGTCTCAACTCAGCATGATATGATTAGAGGCCTGCAGTGGGTTGAGCAATGTTTAAACCAGCAAAATGTATGAAAGAGCAGTGTTCTTGAATCACTTGAAATAATCCCGGCAAAATGGATTTGATGAAGTCCTAGTCCCCTGGAGGTACACGATGAATACCGCACATCCTGTCTGCCAGCCAGTTTTGATAACGATGCAGAGGTTCCTCGAACTCGTAACACATACGTCCACCGTTGAAAGCTGTGTTGCTCAAGCCAGCTTGAACACGTTCTACTATTCCCAAATCCTGGGTATTCACCATGTCCCAAAATGTCGTCAATTCTTTAAACATCGTGTCATGACAGACATTGTCCAATGTTTCAGGAGGTGTGAGCAGAAAAGTCCGTTCTCTGGTTTGGTTAGCACGAATTGGGTCTGTGATCATACAAAAAGCATGATTAGGTAAGATGGTGAATGTGACATTAGGGAAAATACAAATGTGATAAGCTGCTTTCCGGTGTTCTTTGTCTAAACCTTCTACCGCAGGAAGATTAAGCCAGACAGAATCCACATCCCTTGAGACAGGAGTAGTCAGCATTCCGGTATACATGCCTGCTCCCTGACTACGGTGGTGATCTTCCATTCGGGAGACATTTGTGAGTTCTGGATGCACGAAAGGCAGGTGGTAATACTCCATAAAATTTTCTTCAATTAATTTGTAATTGGAGTCCACATCGTAATTCTTAACTCCGGAAATTTTCCAGTTTTCCAAACCATGCGACTGAAATTTTTCAGGCAAATCTCCTAGCCATTCCTCAAGTTCTGTAGGTTTCGAACTCAGGTTAACGAAAATCAAAAATCCCCAACTCTGAACTGTTACTGGTAAGAGCCCATAATCTTTTTTGTCAAATCTTTTTATATCCAGTATTTCATTGGTTTTGGCTGAGGAAGAGGGGCTGTCGACGGATTTCTTGTTTTGAAACATTGACGTTCCTAGACATTTTCCATCGAGACCATACACCCATGCGTGATAAGGGCAACGGATGCTTTTATTTTTACAACTTTCCTCAAGCAACTTAGAACCACGATGACGACAGACATTATAAAAAGCTCCCAGCTTTCCCGTTTTGTCACGTATAATCAAAATCGAACGTCCGGCCACTTCCGTAACCAGGATGTCTCCTGGGTTGCTGACTTGAGGTAAACAACCTGCTGCAACCCATCCATTGGAAAACACCTTTTCCTGCTCCAGAGCAAAAAACTCTGGAGTTGTGTATGCAGCAGGAATTAAAGTTGATGCTTGATCAACCGGCAGGCGGCTTTGAATGTAAGTTTCCGCTTGAGTAAAAATGTTGCTTTGCATTTCTGGTTCATTAAAATTACAAATTTATTAAAATGTAGAGTCAACGGTGTTCTGAAATTGTGCTTCATAATGTGACTTCAGTCTTTGTGCGGCTGAAACAGAGTTGCGCATGAGGTAGGAAACTGTTACGGGGCCAACTCCTCCGGGTACTGGCGTTATCCAGCCGGCCTTTGCGAAACATGAATCAAAATCGCTGTCCCCGACGATTCTGCTTTTCCCCTGTTCATCTGTAACACGGTTAATGCCGATATCTATCAAAGTTGCTCCGAATTTGAGCATATCCGCCGTGATGAGATTTGGTTTTCCAACTGCTACAAAAACCGCATCCGCACGTCGTGAATGATCTGCCACATCTTTAGTCATATGATGACATACTGTCACCGTCGCTCCTTCTGCCATCAAAAGGAAAGCAATGGGTTTGCCGACAATTTCGGAGTGACCGATTACCACAACATCCAGCCCTTTCAAATCCTGTCCGGTACGCCTCAATAATTCTACTGAAGCCATGGCAGTGCATGGTCCAAGTTCCAGTTCATTGTAGACGATGTTTCCAATAGACGTAGGGTGCATTCCTTCCACGTCTTTGAGAGGATGAATGGCTTTCTGCAGAGTTTTAATGGGAATGCTTTCCGGAACAGGACGCTGTAAAAAGATGCCGGTAATTTGTGGGTCCACGTTGAAATTGGCAATTGCTGCCTGTAGTTCATTGGCGGAAATATCATACGGATATTCTTTTTCTTCAAAGATAATTCCAACTTGCTCTGCTTTCAGGCGTTGATTCCTGATGTAAAGATCAACTGCGGGGTTTGCTCCGACTTTGATCGAAATCAACTTTGGATCCCAACCGCTTAACTTTAACTCAGAAACTTTTCCGGAAACATCCTCAAGAATGTCTTTGGCAATCTGCTTGCCGTCCAAGATGTTTGCACTCATTTTTTCCTCCTCCTTTTTTCCTCTTCATGTTTTATGGGCAAAACGATCTCCCTTTTAATTTTTTATGATTTCCCAGTCTTCAACAACAGATGTGATGAAATTGCAAATTAGTAAATGATTATTTGCGATATCAACAATGATGATGAACCATTATTGGGGATAACATTAATTGATTTTAAAAGAACAATATTAGGTTCTTCCTCGTCTGCTAAAATGTGCAGGACTCTATCAATAACGACAACATTTTTTCTGCAAATGGTACAAAATCCAAAACATCAGCTACTATCCCTTCAACTGAAAAATTTTCTTTGTCGGCATCTTCCAGCATTAGCGCTATACCGGTTTACGAAGTATCTACGCCAAGAACTGTATGCCCTTTTCCGGCAATAAACAAGGTGTCTCTTTCTTGACTGCTGTCCAAACCAAGAATCGTTGCGCTTTCTTTGTCTTATTTCGTAAAAAATCAATAATATCAATGGACAATTTACCGTAAACGTTGCTTTTGTTTTGCTACTCTATTTCATAATTTGTCATCACCTAAGCTCGCATGCTTCGTCCTTTTGGATCAAAAAGCGCTACTTCCTGCAAAGTTGCGGAACAGCGTTGACCAAGAATTTCGATGGACCAGCCGTGTTTTTCGTCCGCGATTTCT
>JABGPG010000128.1:3017-31712 GCA_018645085.1 Deltaproteobacteria bacterium | reverse complement strand
TGGGTTATAGTTACTCCTGAGAAGAAAAGTTTTAGTGTGCTCTCGCAGAGAGTGGTCAACAGCAAATCTTCTGCAATAACTGAATTCTGGGATGGAGCCGGTTCTTTTGTAGATATGATTTGGCAGTGATTCGTGAAGGTCAATCGGTTTTGAAGAGAGTTATGTGAGCTGACATTGAACTACTCTCACAGAACATTGAATTTGCTTGCAGGACGGAGTTTAATTCTGCTAAAGTGAGCAGGCAAATTTACTCAACATTTTTCTTTAAGATTATTTACATGCCCGCTTCTACTTTCCTTGATCACAGTTCATATGCTGATTCTTATATCCGCGATATTCTCAATAATGTAAACAGCATTGCAATGGTTGGAGCAAGTGCGACTTGGAACCGCCCCAGTAATTTTGCCATGAAATATTTGCTGCAGAAAGGTTTCAAGGTGATTCCGGTTAATCCTGGTGCAGTTGGAAAAGAAATATGTGGAGAAAAAGTATTTCCGGATCTGGCGTCACTACCCGAACCTGTGGACATGGTGGACATGTTTCGTCCTGCACAGGAAGCTCCTCAACTAGTTGAAGAGGCAATCAAGATTGGAGCGAAAGTATTTTGGATGCAGTTGGAAATTGTCAACAATGCTGCTGCGCAACTTGCAGAAAAATCCGGGTTGCAAGTGGTGATGGACCGCTGTCCGAAAATAGAATACGCCCGTCTTTTTGGAGAACTTGGCTGGAGTGGAATTAACACGGGAGTTATCAGCAATCGCAGGCGGAGGCTTAAATGAAAAAACTGCATTCACAATATGGATTTAATACTCTGGCAGTTCATGCCGGAACTCCTCCTGATCCGACAACAGGTGCGAGATCTTTTCCAATATATCAAACTTCCTCATATGTATTCGATGATGCAGACCATGCAGCTTCGCTTTTCAACCTGCAGGCACCGGGATTTATTTATTCTCGTTTAACCAATCCGACTGTATCAGCACTGGAAGAAAAACTGGCAACACTGGAAGGAGGTCGCGGAGGAACAGTAACTTCTTCCGGACACGCTGCGGAAACGCTGGCTCTGTTTCCGTTAATGTCACCGGGAATGGAGGTGATTGTGGCCAACAAGCTTTATGGCGGCACGATTAATTTGATGGGAAAAAGCTATCGCAAATTTGGCTGGAAGGCGATCTTTGTCGATACAGACAATCCGGAAGATTTCCGCAGAGCAGTTACCGAAAATACACGGGCAATATTTATAGAAAACCTTGCTAATCCGGGTGGCGTGGTGGCTGACCTAGAAGCAATAGCAAAAGTTGCAAACGAAGCAGGTGTTCCGCTGGTTGTTGACAACACGATGGCTACACCGTTTTTGAGTCAACCAATTGAATGGGGTGCGGATATTGTGGTGCATTCAACAACAAAATTTCTCTCCGGACAGGGAAATGCTCTTGGAGGAGTTGTGATAGATTCAGGTAAATTCCCCTGGTTGGGAAATTCAAAATATCCAAGTTTGAGCGAACCTTCCCCTGAATATAATGGACTCACTTTTGCGGAAACTTTCGGTGACCTTGCTTATACCATGTACAGCCATGCCATCAGTCTGCGTGATTTGGGCTGTTCACAATCTCCCATGAATGCCTGGATAACGCTAAATGGTATCGAAACTCTGCCTTTGCGTATCGAACGGCACTGCTCAAATGCTTTGGCAGTTGCAGGTTTCCTTGAAAAACATCCAAACGTAGAATGGGTTTCTCACGCAGGACTCGAGTCCAGTCCATACTATGAACTGGGAAAAAAATATTTACCGGACGGCACGGGTTCTGTTTTTACTTTTGGTGTCAAAGGTGGCTATGAAAGCGGTTTAAAAATGCTGGAGACGGTCGAACTGTTCAGTCATGTCGCCAACATTGGAGATACCCATTCCCTGATTCTGCATCCTGCTTCGACTACTCACCGACAACTCTCTAAGGAACAACTCATCACAGCCGGTGCCGGGCCTGAAGTGGTTCGTCTCTCGATTGGGATTGAATGTGCGGAGGATCTCATTGCTGATCTGGATCAGGCTTTGAAGAGGCTTTAACAGCAGTTCAGAGAAACAGCTACAGAACTTAGGATTAGCTTTGCTTACAAAAGACTTTGTAGCTCAGGCAGGCCACAAATGATAGATGTAGCCGACATAAATTGCTAGAAACATGAATCCCTCTTTGCGGTCAAGAACACGTCCAGTCCAAACTGTGGGAAGCAACAGGAGCGTCACAGCAAGCATCACATAAAGGTCTGATGGGTTAATTCCTGTTGCATCCAGCGGAGCAACGAGTCCGGCAATTCCCAGCACAAACATGATGTTGAAAAGATTTGAACCAACCGCATTTCCAATCGCAAGATCAGCACTCTTCCGGTAAGCAGCCATCAACGCTGTTGCTAATTCCGGAGTACCTGTACCGATTGAGACAATGGTTAAGCCGATTAAGGCTTCGCTCAACCCCCAGATTCTGGCAAGGTCTACTGCTCCTGTAACCAGGAAATTTGCGCCGAAACCTAAAGTTATAATTCCTACGATCAGTAGAGCAATGTCACGCCAAAATGTTTTACCTGAATCTTCCTGAACTTCCAGACCGTCAATTTTGTTATCTTCCGGAGCAGTTTTCTTGACTGTCATAATATTGCCAACTACATAACCCACAATACACAACAGCAAAAATGCTCCTTCCATGCGTGAAATGTGAAAATCCTCCAGTAGAACAACCAGCATAAAAGTTGCTCCTGCCAAAAGCGGAACGTCGGCTTTTACTATGTGTGAATCAACTTTTAGAGGACTGATCAAGGCAGATAGTCCGAGGATCATAGCAATGTTAAGGATATTGGAACCAACAACATTTCCAATCGCAATTCCGCCCTGATGTCCGATTGCCGCCTGTACACTGACGAGAGCTTCCGGAATACTTGTCCCCAGTGCCACCACAGTCAGACCGACGATCAAGGGACTTAGTCCCAAGTGCAAGGCCAGAGTAATTGCACCCTTAACCAACCAGTCCGCTCCAAAATAAAGCAGAACCAGTCCTCCGGTGATATACAGGGTAATTAACAGTAATTCAGGCACAATTTATTTTAAGTATGAGTGTAATTTTGAATTCGCGGATTTAGTATTATGAATGATCTTCTTCAAGTCGCTTTCCCATACTGAGTACTCGGTCATCCGTAAATCCAAGCTTCTGGTAGAAAGCCATTACTTTAGCGTTCCCTGAGCGAATCTGCAAATTGATTTTAGGGCAGCCTATTTTTCTCAATTCGGATTCGACGTTCACCATCATATGCTGCGCGTAACCCAGACCCTGAAAATCCGGATGTACCGCCAAATAATTAATCCAACCTCTATGACCGTCATATCCACCCATTACGGTGGCGATTAACAGGCTGTCCAGCATACCGACTAAAAATAGTTCGGGTTGAACTTTCAGCTTTCTGGCAATATCTTTATAAGGATTGTTCCATGGGACAGTTAGTTCGCAGTGTTGCCAGAGTGAAACTACGGCAGCCTCGTCTTCTGTTTGAAAAGGTCGGATGAAGAGTTGCTTTTCAGCCATCAGTCATTACGGATGAAAGTTGCGTTTCTGGATGAAAGCAGGTAAACAGGATATTTGATGCTTTCTAAAACATAAGCGGAAATTCCCTGATCTGAAGTCCACCAGTTTGATTCATTGAAAATATCATTTTGGGCTGCAGACATTTCCAGTCGTATCTCAGATCCGGCAAATACTGTCTGAAAAGCATGATATGCTCTCCGTGTATGAAATGCGTCTGTAACTAATATCAAGCGTTTAAAACCTTCCGCTTCACTAAATTTTCTGAGATCGTAAGCTTCGTCAAATGTAGAAGTTGCCCCGCCTTTTAGAGAAGCTACAGTGATGATTGGTACACTCAGTTTTAGTTCATCAATCATCGCTTGTGCAATTTCCTCATTTGTTGAAAAAAGATGAGCAAAGCGTACGTTCAGCTTTTTTTCATCTGTCAACAGCAGCCGAGGTGCATAATTTTCAGTGAAAAGTTTTAAAGCATGCGGAATTCTGGTAGCTTTTCCGCCGGAGAGTATGACAATCGCATCTGCTCCGGAACTGGCATTATTGACTGTATAAAATTCCGCGTAGCTGGACAGGATAGGCTGATACTGAAAAATTGCGGTTGCCGCAAGTCCTGTTAGGAAAATAAAAATAAATAGCCATTTTTTCATTATTAATTTCTTTCAATAAGAAGGGAGATTAATCTGTTTGGTGTTGAATTATCAGGAGTGGCAGCTTCTCAATTATTTACTTCAATAATTCCGGATTCTGTTAAAATTCCATTCATCGGCACATCGTGCTTTTCAGTTGGTACTTTTTCAAGAACTTGGAAATTGAAGGCTAATGCTAACCTGAAAGCAGCGGTCTGTTCCAGGAATCTGTCGTAATATCCTTTTCCGTAACCGAGTCTTCCTCCCTGACGGTCAAAAGCAACTCCGGGAATTATGACAAGATCAAAACTTTCTGGATTCATTGCAATTCTACCTTCAGGAGAAGGTTCTAAAACACCTAATGCTCCGGAAGATAAATCCTCAAATGATTTAAGTTGTGAATGAAAAAGTTCAAAGCTCTCCGGAACTACACAAGGTACAGCTACAGTTTTTCCGGATTCCCAGGCGGACTCGATAATTGGACTGGTGTCAGGTTCGTCTGTTTTGGAGATAAAAATATGGATTGTTTTTGCCTGCCTGAAAATATCCCAACTTTGCAGGAACTTCAACATCCGTTGTTCTGCCGGAGTTTTCTCTGTCGCAGAAAATGCTCGACGTTGCTGCAGGACTCTTTGGCGGGTTTTCTTTTTGTCTAAAAGCAACTGCTCAGACATATTCAATAACAGCGGACTGCATCACCATTCAGAATGGCGTTTCTAAAATTTGAAGGAACTATACCCCACGAAAAATCTTCCTGTACACGAAATAATGTTACCTGGCCGATTCTATCAAACTCGATGCTGGTGATCAGTTTTCCGTTTGTACCTTTTTTTTCTTTTTTAACTCTACGGAATATTTTGCAAACCTGATCTTCCGTGATACGGTTACGCCGTCCTAAATTTACTCTGACGTAGAGACGATTTGCACGTGATTCGACAATAAAACCGCCGAGCGGGAAACGCCCTCGAACGAGACCTCCAACTTCTTCCCAGAGATCACTTGAATCAGAAAAAACATATGTGAATTCATGGTTCATTTCATTCTTTACCGGATCCTCAACACGGTAAATCCTGAAGCTGATATAGGTGCTCCATTCTGTTGATGAAACTTTTTTCGGACTGGACTGCACACTCATCAAAACAATGTAACGTACACGCAGCCATTTTCCTAATTCAATGGTCTGTTGGATTAACTCGTCATCAATTCTACGTAATTTATTTTTTTCGAGTGATGTTCTAAGCGGCGTAAACTGACTGCTGTTCAGCGCCCTCACAACCCTGACGTCGTCAATGATTTTAAGATCGCCGTGTTCCTCCAGTACAGACTGCACAAAACTTACACTGAGCGCTTTATGATAGCGTGATAGGTTTTCAGAAAATTGTACAGGGACAAAAGCGACGGATGACTTGGAAGTCCGAAGTTCTAGAGTGGTCGGTTTGATTGGAGCCTCCAGACCTGAATCCAGAGGAGCATTCATGAGAGAGATGGGCTTTGCTCCGCAACCGCTGACAAACAGCAGAATCACAAAGCCAAGCCCAAATAACAAAAATTTACTGCAGTTATAGTTGAACAGCCGTAAAGACAAAAAACCTCTTAATAACGGTAATGATTGGGCTTATAAGGCCCTTCAATTGGAATATCCAAATATTTTGCCTGGTTTTCACTCAGTTGGGTTAACTTCACCCCTAATTTACCTAAGTGGAAGCGGGCAACTTTTTCATCAAGAATTTTTGGAAGGACATAAACCTTGTTTTCATAAGAGTCACCTTTTTCCCAGAGGTCGATTTGAGCCATCACCTGGTTGGTGAAACTGTTTGACATTACAAAAGCAGGATGTCCTGTTGCACAACCAAGATTAACCAAACGTCCTTCTGCAAGCAAAATCATTCGTTTACCATCAGGCCAGACATACTGATCAACCTGCGGTTTGATAACAATCTTTTTTAGTGAAGAATCATTATTCAAAGAAGAAACCTGAATTTCTGTATCAAAATGTCCTATGTTACACACAATTGCCTGATCTTTCATGGCGTCCATATGCTCACGACAAATGATGTCGGAACAACCTGTTGTGGTAACAAAGATGTCACCAATTGAGGCAGCATCTTCCATGGTAACAACTTCATAACCTTCCATTGCAGCTTGTAATGCACAAATCGGGTCAATTTCAGTCACAAGTACTCGAGCACCTTGGCCACGCAGTGATTGTGCGCTGCCTTTACCAACATCACCATAACCAGCAACAACCGCAATTTTACCGGCAATCATCACATCTGTTGCGCGTTTGATACCGTCAATAAGTGATTCACGGCAGCCGTACAAATTGTCAAATTTACTTTTTGTAACAGAGTCATTTACATTGAATGCCGGTAACTTAAGTAATCCCTGACGTTCCATTTGCTCCAGTCGATGAACTCCGGTTGTTGTTTCTTCAGAAACTCCTTTCAGTCCTGAGAGTAAGTCCGGACGTGTTTCATGAATGTAGCCGGTTAAGTCACCGCCGTCATCGAGGAGGATATTAGGACCATTCCCTTCAGGCCATTCCAAAGTCTGCTTTAGACACCACCAGTATTCTTCTTCTGATTCACCTTTCCAGGCAAAGACCGGAATTCCTGCTTCAGCCATTGAGGCGGCGGCTTCATCCTGTGTTGAAAAAATATTACACGAAGACCAGCGGACTTCTGCGCCCAGGTCAACCAGAGTTTCAATCAAAACCGCGGTTTCTACCGTCATGTGCAATGAGCCGGTTATCCGTGCGCCAACCAGTGGCTTGTTATTCTTATATTCTTCTCTCAGCATCATCAGTCCAGGCATCTCATGTTCTGCCATGGTGATTCGTTTACGACCCAATTCGGCCAGTGTTAGGTCTGCTACTTTGTAATCTTGTTTGCCTGTTGCCATCTGTTTGACTCCTTCTTGCATGTCGTGATGCTCCATTTTTATATTTTATTGATTGTTAGGAGCAAGGTTGAAATAAATTCGGCTGTCTTCAAAAGAACATTCTTTTAGACAGTCGAAAAATTATATTTGATCTGCTTGATAAAAGCAAGGTATATCATTATATGTTCATGTGATGATGTGAAACGCGGCAAGAAATTAAATTTACAGCGTGTGTTAAGCTAAAAAGCACAATTATTGAACTTATAATTCAATTGAGCAAATATTGTAAAATAACTCAAATTCCTGAAATATATACTTTTTTATGATAAAATATATACTTTATCAATATGTTTCACAAGTAACTGTAATTTTTGTGAATTTTTTCATTTAGTATATATATAATCAAAAAAAAGCATATAAAATCAATTATTTTTTAAATAAGTACTTGCAAAGCCTTGTGATTTAACATATAACAAATCAGACAATATCTAGAACAGCAGATTTTCTAGTACTACTGATCATTAAATAGCTAAAATTTTTCACATGGATGTGCAAAAAATTTAGTGATCCTCTAATGGAAACCCTTCAGCGTTTTTTTATGCAGAATGGATAACATGATTCATACTCTTAATAAAGTTACGCTCAGAAACCAGCATAAAGTTCCCAGAAAGATCAAACTGCGGAGAGCCGAACTTGCTTCAAAAAGAATTATAAAGCAAGATAGACCAGAAAAAAAACTGGATGAATCCAGGCTTAAAAAGTCTCATTTTGGTTTACTTGCAATTTTTATTTTTGCTGTAAGCTTTTACCTGAGTTCCTTTCTCCCGCTCTCTTCTTTAAGCACCCCTTCTCTCCCGCTAAAAACACTGCACAACCTCAACATATTAGCAGCAGATGTCAGTGAGCTGATGCTCGAAGAAACTGACAGTTCTGCAAAAATAACGCAGTTACTGACTCAAAAATATAATGGAGTAACGCAACTTGATTTTATCTCTCAGGAATCAATCAGCACAGGTGAAATTATCACCCAAAAAGATAAGACGGAATTTCTCAGTCAAATAGGCAATAAGGTTTCATTCCAGATTCCGGTTGGTAGAGCTGGAACTCAGGGAATTTTAATTGTAACCCAGGATATTTCACCTTTTGCCAAAAAACCTTTTTGGATACGTTTGTTGATCAGTGGAAGTGTAGCCCTGCTGATTGTTGCTTTGTTGGTTTATAAACAAACCCGCCTCATTACGGATCAGGTCGATGTTCTGTGTCAACACTTCGTTAAATATAGACGTGAAAATGAAACAGATGATTTATATAGTCCGCAAACTTCTGATGCAAGAACATTGATCGGGCAGCGAATCGGAGTCTTGGAAGAATTATGGACACGTTTCCAGTCAATGCAGGATGAGTTATCACAAAATGTGGAAGAGCTCGAAGACTCAAAACAGCAACTGGAACATACTGTGACAGACCTGCAACTGGCAAAAAAGAAGGAGCAGCGTCTTGTTGAGTTAGGTAATACAGTTGCGGAATTTGGTCACGACATCCGTAACGCAAACGGTTCTATTTCAAGTTTTGCGACTTTGCTCATAAAAATACTGGACAAGGATCGCATACAGGCAATGGAAGTGGTTCAGGCACTGACCTACATCCGCAGGATAAAAAATTCTTCAAATAACGTCACAGGACTTACCACAGACATTCTTGATTTTGCTTCAGGCAGAATGGAGATACGTCCTGAAATATTTCAACTGGATGAGTTTCAGGAACAAATTGAATCTCAACTGGGTTTTATCGAAGATTTTCCATTGCATTACCGTGTTCCTGCAGGACAACCTGCTTTTCTACTGCGTTTTGATGGACGAAAGATAATTCGTGTGATTGTGAATCTTATCAAAAATTCGTGGGAGAAATTTCAGGATTCGCCGGAGACCAAAGATGGAAAACCTGCTCAGATAGAAGTTCGTTTTATTCCACAAAGTATGCGTGAACTAAAAATTCAGATTGTTGATAATGGAAGCCCAATTCCGGATTCGATTATTGCTAATCTGTTTAAGTCTTTTCAAACAGAAGGCAAGGAAATGGGAACCGGTCTGGGACTCTCGATAGGAAAGCAGCTGATAGAAGCGCATGGAGGAACTATACGTGGATGTAATTTGCTGGACAACCGCGGAGTTGTTTTTGAAATAATTCTTCCGGACTGTGTCATTCCTGCTCCGTCACGTACTGTTCAGAAACAGAATGATTCATTCTCACTGAGTGCGTGAATTCTGGATAACCGGAAATAATCCGTACCGGATCCGCAAGCTCATCCCGCCTTACTCAGACTGGGTTCACCCACTTTACAACTGCATCTTCCTGAATGCAGGTATAGTTGAGGCTTGAGCAAGCATGCTGTTCTTCCAAAAGCATAAAATCCAAATCATACATGAATGAACGTACTGCCTGATCAACGGATTCTTCAAATTCTTTGGACTGAATTCGTTTCTGTAATTTTGTGTCAATGTTCTGATGATACATTTTGTAATCCTTCCAAAAATAGTCTGATATAATTAGCGTGCACTTTTTGTAATCTCCATGTTGGCTAAAGTGTGCAGGCTCAACCTGTACTTCTGCATTCATTATCGGCAGACTCAGAAATATCTTGAGTTAAAAACAGTTTAACTGTTAAAACTCCTGCATTAGTCTGCTAACTCTTTAGTTAGTATTCTTGATAAAACATCCTGGTTGGAAACAGCAGGAAGGACTAATAAAATTTAGGAGCGAATCAACTGCGCCAGAAACTTGAGTTTCAGGCCTAAGATTGTCATAATTAATTGCGGATTTATACTGAAATTTAAAAAGTAATGTAGATATAGATGATGAAATTATTATGCCTCGGAGCAGCAATTCTCACTTGGCCGTTGATTCCTTTTGGCGCTTATGTGCGTTTGAAAAATGCAGGCTTATCCTGCCCTGACTGGCCGCTTTGCTACGGTCAGCTTATCCCCCCGGAAGGTTTTGAAATCGCACTGGAAACCGGTCACAGATTTACCGCGACATTTTTAGGTGTTTTAATTATTGCCATCACTTTTGTGACGTTTTGGCAACCTGCATATTTAAAACAGCGGAAACTTGCGATTACCAGTCTCATAATAGTTTGCATCCAGGGTGTTTTAGGCGCACTAACGGTAACCATGGTACTTTGGCCTCCAATTGTGACACTTCACCTGCTGGGCGGGAACATTCTGTTTGGAATTCTGGTTTATTTGACAACTCTCACTTTTAAGCAGACTGTTGAAAAGCCAAAGTCTGTGGCTGCTCTTGCCGGAAATTCACAGAAAACTAAAGAAACTTTACAAAGGCAATTGATTTGGATGCTGGCTGTGTTGTTTATAATGATTACTTCAGGAGGTTATAACAGCACGACTTCCTCCGGAACTCATTGTGAGGCTTTTCCGGGTTGTCATGAGGGAAGTGCTGTCTCCTTTGCTATGAGCGGAACTGATATTTCGGCCTGGTCCGGAATTGATGAACACGTTTTAGCTCCGGCACCTGTAGAATTTCAAGGACGATTCCTGCCTGTCTTTGTAAATGAATGGATTCACATGCTGCACCGTCTGATTGCCCTGGGCGGTGGGTTGGCGCTGATACTGATGTCGTGGATTTGGCTGAGAAACAGGCATGGTTATAATGTGCTTGCATCAGGCATTGTTGCCATGATATTCCTTGAAATAGGTATAGGAATTCTAAATGCTGTTTTCCGTGTGCCAGCGCCTGTTTCAGCATTGCATACCGCAATTGCCGCAACCTTGACAGGATTATTATTTTATCTGCTGGCAGATGCTCATCTTAAAAAGGAAATATTATGAAATTTCAATTTTCCAACAGGACTGTACTCACTTCGATAGTAATACTCTCTGCTGGAATTTTATATTTTTTGTTTTGGTTAATTTACCTTCGAGAGCCTGCTCCAGGAGAAAGTTCTTTTGAAGTGAGCTTTCTACCAGCAGTTAATGCTTTGCTTAATTCTATGAGCGCCAGCTGTCTTATTTTGGGTTATCTTGCTATCAGGAAGGGTAACCGAACTCGTCACATAAAATTGATGCTGAGTGCCTTAACTTTTTCATCTTTATTTTTAATCAGTTATCTCACCTACCACGCCTTTCACGGAGACACGTCATTTCAGGGAGAAGGTTGGTTGCGTCCACTATACTTCTTTATTTTAATTTCGCACATTTTACTTTCAGCAGTTGTCTTACCGTTGGTGCTGACTACGGTGTATTTTGCAGCTACGGGTAATTTTAACCGGCATCCTAAAATTGCCAGAGTGACATTACCTCTCTGGTTGTATGTTTCAGTTTCTGGAGTACTGGTATATCTGATGCTCTACCAATTATGAGACGTCCGCTGATGAGATAAGGTCTGGAGATAGAAAAGAGATAGAAAGGAGATAGAATGGTGATATAATAGCGAATTGCAGGAGGAGTTATACTGACTGTGACTTAAGGCTCACATTGAGTTTTGAGCAGATTCCTTATACGCATATTGAAAAGCAGGGCTGGCGGAGAACTGTTTTAAAGGTGTCCAGTTTTCGCTGACGATTTTAAGACCGTTTGCCTCTTTGACGAGAAAGAGATGCTTGAAGCCGACATCGTTGAGAGTAGAAGAAGTATAGGTTTGCACAAAACGAATATGGTAAATATTTTTGCTTTTCAGGACTGACAGATCATTGATAAGAATTCTGCGTCGTTCGTTTTGAGTATTTACATTAAGTTTGTGGTCACGCCACGTACTGGCATCCCACTTCTCAGTGAGAAAATTATCTGAATAATATGAAAGGTAATTTTCAGCATCATTCTCTTCCCAAGCCCGCCGCCATGATTCAATGGTTCCTAATAATATTTGCTGTTCCCGCTCAATTTCTTCACTTGAAGAAAAGGAAACTTTTTCTTCAATAATCACCGGAGTGTCACCCAATTCAACTGAGCGTGTCAACTCAAGAAAGTTATTGTTACTGACCGAAATACAACCGCGTGTAGGGATAGGGTTACCTTTTGTAGTGCCGTGAATCCAGATTCCGTTACCATCTTTACGTTCAACAACTTGGTCATAATAATTTGGGTAACTTACTTCAAAAGCTCCTGTTCCGTACACGTTCGCTTCATTACCGTAATACTGTGCGAGTTCCCATCCCGCCCATGCCTGATTCAGCCAGTAAATTCCGATAGGTGTTTTAAAATCTCCTTCACGGAATTTATCTCCGTCTACTTTTCCGGTTGTACAGGGGAAAACCTGATCCATTTCCCACGATTCCTGAAACTTGTAAACCATCAGACGGCAGGCTGACTTATCAATTACTACAACTGTGGAACCGGGGTAATCATTAAAAATAAGTCCGGATGGCCGCAGTTCTCCCGCGTGAAGAGAAGAAATACTCAAAAAAAGAACAGCAAGAAAAATGAGTAATTTTCCGGAGCTTTTGAGTACATTCATGAGAATTTAAGTTTAGAAAGATTATGCTGCTTTTTGGTGTTGTCGATAAAGCCAGATGCCGATTGAGGCAAGCATTACAAACGGAAGTAGTGTAAGCAAAATCGTAGTTAGATAAAATGCTTCGAGGGTTTCTTCTGTTCCAGAAAAGCAAACAGAGCATGCTTCTGCAATTCCAGGGGCAAGACTAAAACTTAAAAAAAACAGGAATTGCTGAAGTTTAATCATTTAATATTTACTGTTAATTATGGATCAGATTTGATTTTTAAAAGTATCGTAAAGAAGCACTACAAATAAACCAGCACATAAAGTACCGGCCAGACACAGACGACAAAATACCACAACAATTGAACCGGTAAAAGTCCTTCAGGAGTTAACGGGTTGACCGGTGCTCCCAAACGCTTCCAAGCATATGTCAAAAACGCCAGCGTTCCAATTATGTGTAATCCATGCGCACCAATAATTAAATAGAACAAACCTCCGTACACACTGGATGAGACAGTCAATCCGTATTTAATTAACTCCACCCACTCATATCCTTGAGATATTAAAAAGAAAGTACCCAGCAGGATAGAAAATCCAAGCCATTTACGTCCTTCCGAAACTTTGTCTTTCTGCATTAACTTACGTGAATATAGCATCAACAAGCCGCTGACTAAGAGCGCCAAAGTGTTAATTGCAGTAGTTTCGACAGGTAATCTTGGTTGTCCCCAGGGGGGCCACTCATCCAGTCCGGCACGGATCACCAGATATGCGCTGATTAGTGCTCCAAAAAACATCACTTCAGTAACTATAAAGATAAGCATGCCTACAACACCACTTGAAACGGGAGATTTGGCACGTTGAGGCTGACTTGGCAGAGAAAGCTCTGAAGCAGCTAACAGGACTGACTGACTGGAAGGGGTTTTCACAAGCGTTGCTCAACACAGGATTTGTCTGCAATACAATCTATCCATTGGTCTCCGTCTGTCATCATCACATCCGGTGCAACACCGAAAAAGAAAACTCCCAGCAGGCAAATTGAAAGAATCAGTAAATACCAGATGAATTTTTTCTCAAATTTCAGGTGCATGAAATTAGCTGCAACCAGGTAGGCTTTAACTATTGCAATTCCAAAGGCGGTAATAATAGTTAGTGCTGGGATTTCTAGCATTGGTCCAGCTACGCTGATTACTAACAAACCAAGCAGCCAAAACCAAATTTTAATATAATTGGGATGTGCGTATGCTTCACTCATAATTTGACCTGTAACATAAAGGTTATCATTTTAGAAATTTGCGATATACAAAAGAGGAAATAAGAAGATCCAGACCAGATCAACAAAGTGCCAGTATATACCAATCAGCTCTACTCGTTGATAGTTGTGTCCTTTACGGATATCAAAAGAAATAAGTGCCATGATGACCATCCCGCCGATCACATGTAAAGCATGTAAACCGGTCATTGTGTAATAAAATGACCAGAATAAATTCTCCGTGATGACATGACCATGAATAATTTTACCAGTGTACTCATAAGTTTTTATGCCTAGAAATACTACTCCACCGCCGATTGTATACCAAATATAGCGAAAAGATTTTACACGATCCCCTTTTTCAATTGCGGCATGCGCCAGTACAATGCTCAAACTTGAAGTAAGCAGGACGAAAGTGTTGATTGCTCCGGCTGCGGTACTCGTCAGTGAAGCATCTTCAAACCCGGGTGTACCGTTCAGTTTAAAGAGTACAAAGCAGGTTACTAATCCGCCAAAAATAAAAATTTCAGAAGCCAGCAGCCACCAAATCGCTAAACGACCAGAAGGAACTCCCGTGGCACTGCGGTGTGTTGCAATAGGACCATGCATAGACATTTTTAATCCTTTTTATGAGTTAACAAATGAACAGGAGCAGCTTAAGCTCCTGTTAAATTATGGACGTATCAGTTTTCTTCGGGTGGCTCATTTTGTGGCCAGTAATCCTTTTCACGTCCCGGTACGCTGTATTCATACGGTCCTCTGTAAACTGTCGGTAGATCCTTGAAATTACCGTGCTGCGGAGGAGAAGGAATTGTCCACTCCAGCGTATTTGCATTCCAGGGATTGTTTGGTGCTTTCTTCCCTTTAAACATACTGACGAAAAAGTTGTAGATAAAAACCAGTTGGAAGATCAACATCACTACCAGACTAACTGTGGCAAAAATTCTGATGTTCTGTAACTCCTGGGTTGCCAGGTCAGGAAAATGTTCATAGTTGTAAATACGCCTGTGCTGCCCGGCCAAACCCAGGAAGAACAATGGCAGAAAAATACAGTTGAATGGAATGAACGTTCCCCAGAAATGAATTTTTCCAAGGGTCTCATTCATCATCCGGCCAAACATTTTCGGAAACCAGTATGTGAGTGCGGCAAACATGCCGATAATCGTTATTGGAAAAAATGTGTAATGAAAGTGTGCCAAGACGAAATAGGAATCATGAAAATACACATCCATGGCACTTGCTCCTAAATAAATTCCTGTTACTCCACCGATCAGAAAGGCTGCGATAAAGCTTAATGCCCAGAGCATCGGTGTTTTTAACTCAATCGAACCTCCGTAAAGCGTGGCGATATAGCTGAACATCATTTCCGCTAGTGGAATTGAAATCAAGACAGTAGTCACGGTGAACACATTGGCCATACGTGGGTCGATACCAGCGATAAACTGATGGTGTGCCCAAACCACGAAGGACAAACCTCCTGTTGCAAATGCCGTGTAAAGTACAGTTCGATAGCCGAATAGTTTCTTACGTGAAAAAACGGTAATAATCTCCGCCACGATGCCTAATGTCGGCAGCAATACTACGTAAACTTCAGGATGTCCAAAAAACCAGAACAGATGCTGCCAGAGCAGTGGATCACCTCCACCTGAAGGTAGAAAAAATGTAGTACCGATTCGCTGGTCCATGAACAACATGACGGCTCCTGCTACGAGCGGGCCAACAGATGCCATAAACAAAATTACTGCAACCACGATAAACCAGACCGCAATCGGAATGTCCAGCATTTTCATCCCCGGTGCACGGGCGTTCATTGAGGTGGTGACAAAATTGATTCCACCCAGTAAAAAAGAAACAAACTCAAGCGCGACTGCCAGAATCCATAAAGATGCTCCCCAGTCAGTAAGACTGTATTCTGCTACTGAAGAAAGTGGTGGATAAGACGTCCAGGCTCCACCGAAACCTCCACCTCTGACGAAGAAAGAAGCGATCAGCACCAATGCGCTGACTAAAAAAATCTGGTAAGACAAACGGTTCAATCTTGGAAAAACCATATCATCGCAACCGATCATCAAAGGAATCAGATAGTTTCCGAAACCGGCGATTAGCACAGGCATCGCTACCCAGAAGATCATGATCGTACCGTGATTGGTGACCAGCATGTTATATTCCCCCGGGCCAACCAGACCATAGAGAGGTACTAACTCTCCCGGAAATGCAAGTTGCATCCGGAAAGCATAGGCAAAATATCCGCCGATAATCGCCATGATCATGCCGGTGAATATATACTGCATCCCGATGATTTTATGATCAACAGGAAGGATATATTTGTATAAAAAACTTAATTCTTCATGATGTTCCGCGTGAGTATCCGTCTGGACCGCGGCAGCAGCTTGGCTCATTGTTTTCCTCTTAACTTAAATATAGACTAAAATATACTGGCTAAAAGCACAGCAAAGGAACCCTCTTCGTCAACTTGAGAGGTATTAGATGGTAAACTTGTTTTAGTTCCCATCCGTTTTTGGTAATGACTCTCATAGGTTCCGTTTTGAATTTGAGCCATGGTAGTCTCATAGCTTTCTGCGGAATGGACTGTTACAGCCGCACCCATGATTCCATGACCATACCCACACATTTCTGCGCACTGCAGGTCATAGGTGCCTGTTTTTGTCGGCTTAAACCAGCCACTGATTGTCCGGCCAGGTACTGCATCCTGTCTCAAGCGAAAAGCCGGTACTGCAAAGTTATGAAGCACGTCACGTGACTGCAACTCAAAGTGGTAAGTATCTCCAAGCTTCAAATGAAGGTCATTGACTGTTGCCACATCATCCGGAGTATCAAGTTCTCCATCCGGTCCTGCGTGAATGAAGGACCAGGTCCATTGCTGACCAATCACACGTACAAGATTATCTCTTGGAGGAAGAGTTTGTTTTATATTGACCCAAACCATAATGTTGACAGCAATGATGACCACGTCCATTGCAATCACTGCATAGTGAGGATAGTGTGTCCATTTTGTTTCGCTGTGCTTCTCACCAGCAAAGTATTTGGCCTTTACACCATCTTTCCTGCGGAATTTGACGATGAAATATACAAGTATTCCAAAAGTCAAAAAGAACCAGAATCCGATGATCAAAGTGATCACTAGAAAAAGGTTGTCGATATCCCCTGCAAAAGAGGATGCGTTTTCTACAAAATATTCAATCATCTTAATTTTTTACTGCAATATCGTTGCTCGCTTTTCAGCAATTAGGTAGATAAGCTTTTATACGAAAAACTTTTTCAGGCATTAAAAGCAAAAACGTAGGCACCTGCCATAAACAGGATACTTCCACCAAGGATGACGTAAAATACTTTTGACGCCATTACATCTGAATCATTTTCTTCCATAAACCTCCAAAAAATCAGGACTGTTTAGATTAATAAAAAAAACGTTCCATAATTAATATAGTACTCAGAACGGGTAAATAAATAATTGAAGCAAGAAAAACCTTACGGGCATTTTCTACGCTACTTTCACGAAAAAATAAAGTAATTACTGCAAAAAATCCTAAACCAAGCAAAATTGCGCCTGTCAAATAAAGCAGACTTCCCTGACCAATCATGTATACCGCCAGGCTCGCTATAAAAAGAAAACCGGTGTTTAACAGCATCTGTACTGCGGTTCTTCGTCCTGTTTTATCAACCAGTGAGAGCATCCTGAATCCGCCTCTCTGGTAGTCATCACGATACATCCAGGCGATTGCAAAAAAATGCGGAAGCTGCCAAAAATAAAGCAAAGCAAAAATCGGCAGGACTTCCCAGTCCAACTGACCGCGTGCTGCTGTCCAACCCATAACCGGAGGTAATGCACCTGTTATTCCTCCAAACCAGGTGTTGGCGATTGTTCTTTGTTTCAGTGGAGTATAAACCAGAATATAAGAAACAAGTGTCAGTAAACCAAGTCCAGCAGTAAGTGCATTGAGGGTCAGCCATAAGGTCGTGATGCCGGCGATGGAAAGGATTATTCCGAAAAGCAAAGCTTCGTTTCCGGATAGTCTTCCCATTGGAAGAGGACGGTTCTTCGTCCGGCTCATCTTTGAATCAGGAACCTGCTCCATCCATTGATTGAGCACGTGTGCACCTCCACCTGTCAGAGCTGTGCCTGTTAATAAATACAGTAAAGGCAGAACAGCAATTACACTGTCAATAGGCAGGACGAAACCAAGAACGGCACTGAAGAGTACACTGGACAGTAACCGTGGTTTTGTTAAAGTTAGATAATCTTTAATTTTACTTAATGTGATAAAATGATAAATACTTGCTTCAAGAGCTTTGTCACTCATTATTCGCTGGTTAGCTTGTATTTTTGGTTGATAAATTATAGATGATTTTTTTAAAAATTAACACATAAAAAATTCGATGACAAGTTAATATTCAAAATTAAAGAAAGCTTGCAAGACTGATTTTGCAATCAAAAATTGTAAAAAGTCTTGACCAACTTCAATTCTACTCTTACAATTCACAGACTTAAATAAAGAACTTTTTATTTACACATGTCAGCTAAGAGGATATTATGTTGACAAATATACTTCCTATCAAGATTTTTTAAAGGAGAATAAATGAAAGTACGCAGCGGGTTAATTCAAATGGCGCTTAAAGGAGACACATCGATGGCTCCGGAAGAAATTACCAGTAAAATGATAGAAGCTCATATTCCTTACATTGAAGAGGCAGGCGAAAAAGGAGTGCAGGTGCTCTGTATGCAGGAGGTCTTCACTCAACCTTATTTTTGCCCAAGTCAGGACGCAAAGTGGTATGCTGCTGTTGAAAAAATACCAGAGGGACCAACCACGAAACTTATGCAGGAATACGCCAAAAAGTATAACATGGTGATTGTTGTTCCTATTTATGAAGAAGAGATGACAGGTGTATATTACAACACAGCAGCAGTGATAGACGCAGATGGGAAATATCTGGGAAAATACCGTAAAACTCACATACCTCAGGTTGCAGGATTTTATGAGAAATTCTTCTTCAAACCAGGGAATTTAGGTTTTCCGGTTTTTGAAACTGCATATTGCAAACTTGGTGTATACATTTGTTATGACCGGCATTTTCCGGAAGGTTGGCGTGCATTGGGATTAAACGGTGCAGAATATATTGTCAATCCATCTGCTACTGTCGCGGGTCTTTCTCAATATTTATGGGAACTGGAACAGCCGGCCTCAGCTGCAGCAAATGGATGTTATATTGGAGCAATTAATAGAGTTGGTTCAGAAGAACCCTGGAACATCGGTAGGTTTTACGGATCCAGCTACATCGTTAATCCGCGTGGAAAAATAGAAGCTCAGCTCGACGATCACAGTGATGGTTTGCTGGTGCATGACATGGATATGGATGCTGTCCGGGAAATCCGAAACCTCTGGCAGTTCTATCGTGATCGCCGTCCGGAAACTTATGGAGATCTAACCAGAATGCAATAATTTTTTGACAGGCGGTGATTTGCTTAAAAAAATTACCGCCGCAATTACTGAGAAAAATATATGACTACTATCGACGTTCGCGCCGGACGCTTATCGCAGGAACAACTAGCTTTAAATTTTACCGATGCTCATCCAGCTCTGTTAACGGGAAATGCTTTAGTTGAGGCAAATCGGTGTTATTTTTGTTATGACGCGCCCTGTGTTGACGCGTGTCCCACCTCCATAGATATTCCAAATTTTATCCGTAAAATATCTACCGGCAACCTGAAAGGTTCTGCTAGAGACATTCTTTCACAAAACATAATGGGCGGAATGTGTGCCCGCGTTTGCCCAACAGAAACTCTTTGTGAGGGTGCATGTGTCAGGGAAACTCAGGATCATCAGCCTGTACGTATTGGTGAACTGCAGCGTTATGCGACAGACAGTTTTATGGAAAGCGGGGAGACAATTTTTGAAAGAGCTGAATCAAGTGGTAAAAAAATCGCGGTTGTTGGCGGTGGCCCAGCAGGTCTTTCATGTGCTCACCGACTTGCAGTACTAGGTCATCAAGTTGTAATCTTCGAAGCACGTGATAAATTAAGCGGTCTTAATGAATACGGTATTGCTGCCTACAAAACTGTTAATGATTTTGCCCAGCGTGAAGTTGATTTTATCTTAGAGATCGGCGGGATCGAAACCCGTACAAATCAGCGATTGGGACAGGATGTGAAACTGGATGATCTCCGTCAGCAGTTTGATGCAGTATTTTTGAGTGTCGGTTTAGGAGATGTCAATTCACTCGGTTTGGAAAGTGAAGATATAGCCGGTGTTTACGATGCAGTAGAAACTATTGCGGAGCTGCGTCAATCCGGAAATCTTGCAGAATTATCAGTGGGTCGCCGTGTAATAGTGATCGGTGGTGGAAGTACCGCGATTGACATTGCGGTGCAGTCCAAAAAACTAGGTGCTGAAGATGTAACTCTGGCCTACCGTCGTGGTCCGGAACAAATGAGTGCAACCTGGAAAGAGCAGGAGTTCGCACAAACCAACGGTGTCCAAGTCAAACACTGGCTTGCTCCAAAAAGTTTGCAGTCGGAAAATGGACACGTTAGCGGAATTGAGTTTGAATGCACCACTTTGAATCCGCAAGGAAAACTCACTGCAACCGGAGAATTACGTAACATGGAAGCTGATGTTGTTTTTAAAGCCATCGGCCAAACATTGGTTAATACTCTGGATGCGGCTGCTGAAATGCCGGAAACAGAGGCTGGAAAAATTGCGGTAAATGCGGAATATGAAACTTCTCTTGCCGGTGTCTGGGCCGGAGGTGACTGTATTTCTTCCGGAGAGGATCTGACAGTTCATGCAGTTGAACACGGAAAACAGGCGGCAATCGCGATTAACCGGAAATTATCATAAACAGAAATTGTTAAGCGTTAAGACCGTTAAGAGCGTTAAGAAAAACTTCTGAGTATGCTTGACGTGCATAGCGGTTGAAAAAAATGTTTGCTGTTTTATGCAGTGCAAATCTGTGGCAAAATATTTAAAATCATAAATTTATAATTCTAAAATATCATGGCTGATTTAAGTTGTAATGTGGGAGGTATAAAGTCTCCAAATCCGTTTTGGCTGGCTTCTGCTCCTCCTACAGATAAATTGTATAACGTCGAACGTGCGTTCCGAGCAGGTTGGGGCGGTGTTGTCTGGAAAACTCTGGGCATAGATCCTCCCATCGTAAATGTCAGTTCACGTTATGGAGCGGTGCATTATAATGGCCAGCGTATGATGGGATTTAATAATGTGGAACTGATTACAGATCGTCCGCTGGAGGTTAATCTGCAGGAAATAAAACAAGTAAAAAAAGATTGGCCGGATCGTGCTGTGGTTGTTTCACTGATGGTTCCCTGCAACGAAAAAGACTGGAAGTATATTATTAATAAAATTGTGGATACAGGTTGTGATGGAGTAGAATTAAATTTTGGCTGTCCGCATGGAATGTCCGAAAGAGGTATGGGAGCTGCTGTTGGGCAGGTTCCGGAATATGTCGAAATGGTTACCCGCTGGGTCAAGGAAAGTACCGATCTGCCTTGTCTGGTAAAACTTACTCCAAATGTGACTGATATCCGCAAAGTAGCGCACGCAGCAAAAGCAGGCGGTGGTGACGGTGTGGCGCTGATCAATACTGTAAACTCGATTGTTTCAGTTGATCTGGATCAAATGGCACCGGAACCTACGATTGATGGAAAAGGTTCGCATGGCGGTTATTGTGGACCTGCGGTAAAACCGATTGCTCTGCACATGGTGACTGAAATCTCAAAAGATCCGGAAACTCAGCATTTGCCGATCTCTGCAATTGGAGGCATTTCGAATTGGCGCGATGCAGCGGAATTTATCGCACTGGGTGCCAGCGGTGTTCAGGTCTGTACCGCCGCTATGCACTATGGTTTTAAAATTGTGGATGACATGATAGACGGTCTCAACAACTGGATGGACGAAAAGGGTTACGCTACTCTGGAGGACTTCAGGAGAATGGCAGTTCCGAATGTGACAGAATGGCAATATCTCAATCTAAAATATGATATCAAAGCCAGAATTGACGAATCGACTTGCATCCATTGTGGATTATGTCATATTTCATGTGAGGACGGGTCACATCAAGCCATTCGTGAAATTAAAGCCAATGGTCAACGAAGTTTTGAGGTTATTGATGAAGAATGCGTTGGCTGCAACCTGTGCATGTTTGCCTGCCCTGTACCGGACTGTATCACCATGGAACGAGTTGATTCAGGAACAGAATATCAGAACTGGACAACCCATCCAAATAATCCAATGAGGGTTGAAGATAATTAAAACTAGCGAACTTTAAAAACTATCAAGAAGGGGACAAGATGTCAGTAATTATAAAAGGTGGAACAGTTGTTAACGCGGATCAGTCATTCCGCGCGGATGTTTATTGTGAGGATGGAATTATTCAGGCAGTAGGTCCTGACATGGATGCGCCTTCAGGAGTGGATATTGTTGATGCAGGTGGTTGTTATGTGATGCCCGGTGGCATTGATCCGCATACTCACATGGAACTTCCTTTTATGGGAACAGTTGCCTCGGAGGATTTCTTTTCCGGAACAACAGCAGGTGCGGTTGGTGGAACAACCATGATTATCGATTTTGTGATTCCTGGTCCGCAGGAAGATGTTCTGGAAACATATCACACCTGGCGTGGCTGGGCTGAAAAAGCTGCAACCGATTACAGTTTCCACGTGGCAATAACCTGGTGGAATGATTCTGTGCATGAAGCGATGGGCACGCTCTGTCGAGACTATGGAGTTAACAGTTTCAAACACTTCATGGCCTATAAAGGCGCAATCATGGCAGATGACGAAATACTGGTCAACAGCTTCACCCGTGCCCGTGAACTGGGTGCTCTTTGCACAGTCCACGCAGAAAGTGGTGAGTTAGTCGATCATTTCCAAAAGAAAATTTTTGACAGCGGTATTACCGGTCCGGAAGGACATCCTCAGTCAAGACCGCCTCAGGTTGAAGGAGAAGCAGCAAACCGCGCAATTCGTTTTGCGCAGATGCTCGATGTGCCTCTGTATGTGGTTCATAATTCATGTTCACATTCTCTTAATGAAATCGCCCGAGCAAGACGTGAAGGTCAACGCGTTTTTGGCGAAGTTTTGGCAGGACATCTGCTGGTTGATGACAGCGTTTATCGGAATCCTGATTTTGAATTTGCCGCTGCACACGTGATGAGCCCGCCCTTCCGTCCGAAAGGCAACAAAGAAGCACTCTGGCGTGGTTTGCAGTCCGGAGATTTACAGACAACTGCCACCGATCACTGTTGCTTTTGTGCAGATCAAAAAGCAATGGGTAAGGATGATTTCCGCAAAATCCCAAATGGAACAGCCGGTATCGAAGACCGTATGCATGTTCTCTGGACGCATGGCGTCAACACCGGTCGTTTAACCATGAGCGAATTTGTCGCAGTTACCTCAGCCAACGCAGCAAAGATTTTCAACATTTATCCGCGAAAAGGCATGATTGCGGAAGGCAGTGATGCAGATTTGGCTATTTTTGATCCAACTGCAACTCATACAATTTCTGCAAAAACTCATCATCAAAATATTGATTTCAATATTTTTGAAGGAATGGAATTGACTGGAATCAACGTTGCGACTATCAGCCAGGGTCTGGTGGTTTATAAAAACGGTGATGTTCGAACTGAGCGTGGTGTTGGACGCCATGTTGAACGTCCTTGTTTTGCACCATATTACAGTGCGGTTGAAAAAAGAAGTTCCGCAACTGCTCCTACTTCTGTGGAGCGGTCATCGTAATGGAAGATGGTTCCCGGGTTGTTGTTGAAGCCCGTAAAGTAGATTTAGTTTTCGAAACAGCAGACGGTCCCGTTCACGCGCTTTCTGAAATTGATCTGGAAATTAATAAAGGTGATTTTATTTCACTGATAGGACCTTCCGGATGTGGAAAAACCACGCTGATGCGGGTGATTGCGGATCTGGAGAAACCCACCGGCGGTGAAATAAAAGTAAACGGTATGTCTCCGGAAGAAGCCCGTTTGCAGCGGGCATACGGTTATGTTTTTCAGTCACCTGCGCTCTACCCCTGGCGTACCGTTGAAGGCAACCTCAAACTGCCTTTGGAAATTATGGGTATTGAAAAAGCGGAGCAGAAAAAACGCACCGCAGAAGCACTGGAAATGGTGGAACTCACCGGCTTCGAAAAAAAATTCCCCTGGCAGCTTTCAGGCGGAATGCAGCAACGCGTTTCAATCGCGCGTGCCCTTACTTTTTATCCTGATTTATTGCTGATGGATGAACCCTTTGGGGCGCTGGATGAAATAGTGCGTGACCAACTCAATGAACACTTCCACAAACTTTGGGAACAAACGCAAAAGACGGTTGTCTTTGTAACCCACTCCATTCCGGAAGCTGCATATCTTTCCACAAAAATTGTGGTTATGTCTCCGCGTCCCGGAAAAATAATTGATGTAATTGAAAGTCCCCTGCCGGAAAAACGTACTCTTGATATGCGGGAAACGCAGGAATTCCTTGCACTGTCTCACCGTATCCGTGAAGGTTTGCGGGCAGGGCACAGCTATGATTGACAGACAACACCATGAAAATAATATTCCTGTTTTTGTTCATCTTTCTTTTGCCATTAATTACTTTTGGACAAGTTGAAGAAACAAAACCCGTTCTTGATAAAAATAATGGAATTTTGTTTTGGCATGATAACGAATGGTCCACAAGTGGAGATAAAAAAACGCACGGTAAGTATGTTGGTGAAATTAAAAACAGGCAACCAAATGGTTTGGGAATATTGGTTCATCCGACCGGATTTAAATATGTCGGTGAATGGAAGGCAGGAAACTACCATGGGCAGGGGTTAGAATATTTTTTTGATGCTTCAAAATATATTGGAGAATTCATGGACGGCGGCAGATGGAATGTGATTTTATACGATAAAGACGGAAATATATTGTTACGATATGTCAACGGAGAATTACAATAACCCCAATGAAAAGCTTTATTTTAACAATAGGAGCTTGATTAGATGTCTGAAAATTTAGCAGTTGTAACGGTAAAAGAGATTCAAACTCAAATTCATACTATTCGTGAGCAGAAAGTTTTGCTGGATAGTGATTTGGCGACTATGTATCAAGTGGAAACACGAACGCTCAACCAAGCCGTCACCCGGAACATTGAACGTTTTCCAGAAGATTTTATGTTTCAACTCACTGAAGATGAATACAAAATCTTAAGATCACAAAATGTGATCTTAAGATCAGAACATGGTAAACACAGAAAATATACACCAAGAGCTTTCACTGAAAACGGAGTTGCCATGCTCTCTAGTGTTTTGCGTTCTACCAGAGCAATTCAGGTAAATATTGAAATTATGAGAACATTCACACAACTCAGAGAAGCAGCACTCACTCACGTAAAATTAAGCCGTAAACTTGAACAAATGGAAACCAAATATGACCAACAGTTCAAAGTTGTCTTTGATGCTCTGAAAGCATTAGTTACTCCACCTAAAACAACAAAAAGAAAAATCGGTTTTACTCAAAACGATTGATTATGCCAAAACAGTTCCTTAAATCATCATTTGTTTCGATTACAACCGTACTCGCCTTTACCACGCTTATTTGGTATGCAGCTGCGGTCTATCTTAATTCTGCGGTTTTAATCGACAAATACGAACGGCATAAAGTTGAGTGGGATTTTTCCAAGCTCGTTGATGATTCATGGTCAATGGATCGACCAATCATGCCGGCTCCACATCAGATTGTCTTCGATCTTAATAAATCAATCTTTCAGCAAAAGATATCCTCCAAACGCAGTTTGGTTTATCACGGCTGGGTCACAATTTCCTCAACCATGGTAGGCTTTGCTATGGGGGCTATATTAGGGATTTTACTTGCTGTGGGTATTGTTCACGTTAGCACTTTAAATAAAAGCGTTTTACCATGGATAATTGCCTCGCAGACAATTCCGATTCTGGCAATTGCGCCGATGATCATTGTAGTTCTAGGTGCAATAGGAGTTACAGGTCTTTTACCAAAAGCCATAATTTCGGCCTATCTTTGTTTTTTTCCGATTGCGATCGGTCTGGTCAAGGGGCTGCGTTCACCTAATCCAATGCATCTCGATTTGCTGAAAACCTACAATGCAACAAAGTCACAGTTTTTTTGGAAATTACGCTGGCCGGCTTCTACTCCGTTTTTGTTCGCCAGCTTCAAGGTTTCCATCGCTATCAGTCTGGTTGGTGCAATTGTGGGTGAATTACCTGCAGGTGCAAGGGCCGGTTTAGGCGCCCGTTTGTTGACCGGTTCCTATTACGGACAGACAGTGCAGATCTGGAGCGCTTTGGTAGTTGCCTCACTTTTAGCAGGTACGCTTGTATATTTAATGACTGTTTTGGAACGCAGAGTTCAAAATAGAATGGGGGTTCAGGTATGAAAAAGTCCGCAATCCTCAATTGGATTTTCAGCATTGGTTTTGTAATTCAACTGTTGTTTTCAAGGGACTGGATGTTCCATGGAGAGGGCACCTTATGGTATGCTCTGCAGCCTTTGCTCGCTTCAGTCTTAATTATTTTCCGGCCAACTTTGATTAAGAGTATGTCCGGAATATTTATGATCAGCCTCCTGATTGCTTCTGGATGTCTGGCAACCTTAAACAGTGTACATTCAGCGGAACCCGGAACATTAAGCTGGGGAATCTGGCTTTATGTAGTGACTCTGCTTGGGCTCATATGGCAGGTAATGGGACTCTGGTCGGGAGTTGATACACGTCTCAACAAAAAAACTGCTGTTGCCATTAATTTACTGGTACCGGTTTTATTTGGTGGAATGCTGCTTTATTTGTGGGAGATGTTTACAGTCGGTTTCAAAGTACCCCAGGTTTTGCTGCCTCCACCGTCTTTGATCGGCATAGCTTTCGCTAATTCTCTTGAAATCCTCTGGGCTGATTTTCAGCAAACATTTATGAAAGCGGTACTGGCCGGATTTTTTCTAGGCAGCGGATCCGGATTTGTAGTTGCAGTTCTGGTTGATAAAATTCCATTTTTACAGAGAGGCCTTTTGCCGCTGGGAAATCTGGCGAGTGCTTTGCCTATTGTGGGCGTGGCACCAATCATGGTCATGTGGTTTGGTTTTGACTGGCAGTCAAAAGCCGCAGTTGTGATGATGATGACTTTTTTCCCGATGTTGGTAAATACGCTGACAGGATTAAAGTCCACAGGAAGAATGGAACTTGACTTGATGCGCTCATATGCTGCAGATTATTGGCAGATGCTGATCAAGGTACGGCTTCCAAACGCGCTGCCTTTTATTTTTAACGCATTAAAGATCAACTCTACTCTGGCGCTGATCGGCGCGATTGTAGCGGAGTTCTTTGGTACACCGATTGTCGGAATGGGATTTCGTATTTCAACCGAAATCGGTCGAATGAATGTTGACGTCGTATGGGCTTCCATAACGGTGGCAGCATTGTCAGGGTCGTTGTTCTATGCTCTGCTGGCTTTTCTGGAAAGGCAGTTCACAGGATGGCATCCCTCTTTTCGTGTCAGCTGACTTGACTGAATTTAAAAAGTAAGTCTGACCTTAATTTTCTATGGAGTAAAAAATGAGTATATTGAAAAAAGTAGTGATGGTAATGCTGGCAAGTGGGTTGGTATTTTCCGCACAAGCAGCAGAAAAAGTGACCATTCAGTTGAAATGGGTCACACAGGCTCAGTTTGCAGGTTATTATGTAGCACAAGACAAAGGCTACTATCAGGCCGCAGGACTGGACGTAACAATAAAGCCTGGTGGGCCGGACATTGCTCCACCGCAGGTGATTGCAGGTGGCGGTGCAGATGTTGTCATCGACTGGATGCCTTCCGCATTAGCTTCACGTGAAAAAGGTGTAGCACTGGTGAACATCGCACAGATTTTCAAAAAATCCGGAATGATGCTTACCTGCCGTAACGACAGCGGAATTAAATCTCCAGCAGATTTTCGCGGTAAAACTCTGGGTGTCTGGTTTTACGGAAACGAATATCCTTTCTTGAGTTGGATGAGCAAATTAGGCATTCCAACAACCGGTGGTTCAAACGGTGTGACTGTGCTCAAGCAGGGTTTCAACGTTGATCCAATTCTGCAGAAGCAGGCGGAATGTGTTTCCACCATGACCTACAACGAATACTGGCAGATTGTGGATGCAGGACTCAATCCTTCCGAATTAACAGTCTATAAGTACGAAGAGCAGGGCGTTGCTACTTTGGAAGACGGATTGTATGTGATGGAAGATAATCTGAATGATGCGGCATTTGTCAGTAAAATGGGACGTTTCCTCAAAGCTTCCATCAAAGGTTGGAAGTATGCAGGTGACCATCCTGATGAGGCAGCGGATATTGTTTTGGAAAACGATGATACCGGTGCTCAGACAGAAAAACATCAACGCCGGATGATGCGTGAAATAAACAAGTTGGTTGCGAATCAACCACAGGGTGTCGGTTATCTGGTACCGGGTGATTATGAGCGCACAGTTGACGTCCTGATGTCATCTGATTCAACACCTGTGATTTCCAAGAGACCTAGCGGTGCTTGGAGTCATGCAATCTGGGATGCAATGTAAGCTATTTTGTTCCAGCTTTCGGAAGCACTGCTCAATCGTGGTGCTTCCGTTTTTTCTTCCAATATTTGCCTCAGTTGTGAATTTTTCTCCTTATCTTTCTTTGACTGTTTAGAAAATTTTTAAGTCTGTAATTTGTCATTCTCGCGAAAGCGGGAATCCACGGGGTTCTTCTTCAAAGCCAGTCCTCATTCAGACTTTCTATCTCTTTGATTGTCATTCTCGCGAAAGCGGGAATCCAGAGAAACTTGTTAAATTCTAGTCTGCATCCAGAATCTATATTCCTTTTTATTGTCATTCTCGCGAAAGCGGAAATCCAGGGGAACTGCCTCAATTATTATCCTC
>JABGPG010000128.1:0-2917 GCA_018645085.1 Deltaproteobacteria bacterium | reverse complement strand
TGAAAGTGATAGTTTGAGAAAGTTCAAAAATTATGGCAGACTATGCTGAGAATCAATTTTAAATAAGCAGATATATTTATGAAAACAAAAATAGAGATTACGCGTGACTGGCTTCCGCGTTACACAGGAACAGAGATTTCTGAATTTGGTGATTATATTTTACTGACTAATTTCAGCAATTATATCACCAAGTTTGCTAAACGTTTCGACTGTGAAATAAAGGGGCAGGGCGGTCCAATGCAGACTGCTACAAACAAAAATGGGCTGAGCATCATAAACTTCGGCATCGGTTCTGCGAACGCGGCAACGATCATGGATCTGCTCACAGCCTGTAATCCAAAAGGAGTTTTGTTTTTAGGAAAGTGCGGTGGTTTGAAACAAACGGCAGAAATTGGACGTTATATCATCCCGATCGCGGCAATCCGCGGAGAAGGAACGAGCAATGATTATCTACCTCCGGAAGTTCCTGCTTTACCTTCTTTTAAATTGCATAAATTTGTTTCCGACACTGTACTTGACTATGGTCAGGAATACCGAACCGGCGTTATCTACACGACGAATCGACGCGTCTGGGAATGGGACAATAAATTCCGCAAACGGTTGATCGAACTTTCCGCAATTGGAATTGATATGGAAACCGCAACTCTCTTTATCGTCGGACATGCCAATAAAATTGCCCGCGGAGCAATTCTACTTGTTTCGGATATGCCGCTGCTTCCGGAAGGTGTTAAAACACAGGAAATGGACAAGAAAGTTACTGCAAAATTTGTGGATATGCACCTTGAAATGGGTATCCAGGCGATGACTGATATTGATGAAAAAGGCGAGGAAATCAAACACTTCGGTTATTGATCGCCGAACCTTACTTTAGTGAGGTAGACCATGATTACAGAAACTCCGCCCAAAAGAATAAGACCCCCTGCCGTGGCTTCCATGTTTTATCCGGGAAATGCCGCGGAACTACGGAATACAGTTAGAAGTTATTTACGCGAAGCAGACGCTGAGCAAAATGCTTTTCAACTTAAGAATGAAGAAAATTCCGATCTACGTGCGCTCATCGTTCCGCACGCCGGTTACAGCTATTCCGGAAATATAGCAGCTTCCGCATTTCGACTTCTCCAAAATAATCAACCTCAGTTTAAGCGTGTTTTACTTTTAGGTCCAGCGCATCGTGTCTACTTACAGGGTGCAGCTTTTCCGGTGGCGGATGTTTTCGAAACTCCGCTTGGCGGAATAAAACTGGATAAAGAACGGATACGAATATTGACCGAAACTTATCCGTGGATTTCTCTCAACGATACAGCACATGCCGAGGAACATTCTCTGGAAGTGCAACTGCCTTTTTTGCAAGAAACACTCGGTGATTTTGAATTACTTCCGCTGGTTGTGGGAGAAACTAAAACAGAACAGCTTGCTGAAATGATTCAGCATTTTAGCACGGACTTATCAACATTGATCGTAGTCAGCACCGATCTGAGTCATTTTCATGATTATCAAACCGCACAGCAAAAAGACGCTTTTACCGCAAGCGTAATCGAACTTCTGGATCCACAAAAACTTTCTCCGGAAGATGCATGTGGAGCATATCCCTTGAGTGGCGCTTTAGTGGCAGCTTTTCAAAATAAATGGAAGATTCACCGTCTCGGCCTTTGCAATTCCGGAGACACCGCTGGCGATTACGGACGTGTTGTCGGTTATGGAGCCTGGGCGATGACCGCCTGAATTCGGATTTACAAACTTACCGGCAGCCTTTTTGCTCCCCAGTTTCCGTGACTTTTTTCCAGCAAACCGGAACACGCAGTACCGCAGGAAATACAGCTACCTGAAGCATCCAGATTCCAGTCACTTAATTCAAACCAGTCCCTGCCGATTAACAACTCACCGCACTCATGACAGTACGTGCTTGATCCGGATTTGTCGTGAACATTTCCGAGGTAAACATAGTGGATTCCATTTCCCAGAGCAATTTCCCTGGCGCGGATTAAAGTTGAATGCGGCGTGTTTTCAATGTCACGCATTTTCCAGTCCGGATGAAATGCAGAAAAGTGCAGGGGAACATCTGGACCTAAATTCGAAAAAATCCATTCCGTCATTTCATTCAACTCTCTCGGAGAATCATTTTCTCCCGGAATGAGCAATGTGGTCAGTTCAAACCAAACTTCAGTTTCGTGTTTTAAATATAACAAAGTTTCTAAAACAGGCGCGAGTTTTCCTCCGCAAATCTTTTTGTAAAATTTTTCACTGAATGCTTTAAGGTCAACATTTGCCGCGTCCATGTTACGGAAAAATTCTTCGCGTGCATCCGGACGAATATAACCAGCGGTGACTGCCACCGTTTTTACATTAGTTTCCCGGCAGGCTTGCGCGATATCAACCGCGTATTCCAGAAAAATCACCGGATCATTGTAAGTAAAAGCGACGCTGCGGCAGTCGTGTGCTTTTGCTGCTTTGGCAATCATTTCCGGAGAAGCGGTTTCGGTGAGTCGGTCAAATTCACGCGACTTACTGATGTCCCAGTTTTGACAAAATTTACAGGTGAGATTACATCCAGCGGTGCCGAATGATAAAACCGGTGTGCCCGGCAGGAAATGATTCAGTGGTTTTTTTTCAATTGGATCAATGCAAAATCCGCTGGAACGTCCATAAGTCGTCAGCAGAATTTGCTCATCTTTGGCCTGACGTACAAAACAAAGTCCACGTTGCCCGTCATGCAATTTACACAAGCGCGGGCAAACGTCACACTGTATCCGTCCATCATTCAGTTTCGTCCAGTAGCGTCCGGGATGATCCATGCTTAACATAAAATTGATTTCTCTCTTTGTAAGCAATGACAAATTGTGGATAATTTACTTCTTAGGAGGCCATCAAACTTAAAAAAATCTTTCAGGAGTTGTTGTTATTTAAGGACTATAACAGC
>JABGPG010000113.1 GCA_018645085.1 Deltaproteobacteria bacterium | reverse complement strand
AAATTACTCAGACATTGCCCGTGACCATGCTTTCAGCCATTTTGAGTTTTGCTGATTGACTCGTGCCGCATTCAATTCAGGAGCACTTTTTGGTTGAGGTGCAATGCGGAAAGAGTCCGGCAGTGCCTGGTGCTGCACGACTGGGAACATCCAGTTTGTAAGCGGAATCGCGTTTTGAAATTTTTCGGACAGCATAAAATCGATAAACTCACGAGCGAGTTTGCTACGTTTTGTACCTTTAAGAATTCCGGCAAATTCAATCTGCCGATAGTGTCCTTCCTGAAAAACCGCGGCTTGATAACGTTCGGTTTTTTCGTATTCCAAATGATAAGCCGGACTGGTAACGTAGCTCAACACAATCGGCACCTCGCCCTTGGTAAACATACCGTAAGCTGCAGACCAACCGTCTGTTACAGAGAGTAAATTCGGCTGCAGTTTTTTCCAGTAATCCAGATAAGCATCCTCACCATAAACCGCAATTGTCCAGTGCAGCATCGACAATCCAGGTGAAGAAGTTTTCGGATTTTCGATGACAATTTTTCTTTTGTATTTTGGATCAAGCAAATCCTGCAGACTGCTTGGCGGTTTTGCCAATTTTTGACTATCGTACACAAAGGCAATGAAACCGTAATCAAAAGGTGTCACCCGATATTTTTTATCTACACGTAAATCTGCAGGCACCTTTGCTAAAAGTGGCGAACGGTACGGTTCCCACAAGTCATAACTGAATGATTTTTCGAGTTCACTGTTATTCAAACCCAGCAGAATATCTGCTTGCGGATTTGCTTTTTCCAGGATCACACGATTCAGCACTGTTCCGGAATCTCCCGGAGAAACGACTTTCAGTTTGCAACCGCATTGTTCCTCAAAACGTTTAAACACTATCGGTCCCGGACCCCATTCACTGTTGAAAGAATCATAAGTGTAAATGGTTAAATCCTCAGCTGCTGCCGGGTTGACGATAATTCCCGTAACAAAGAACAACAGGAAATAAATGGACAGGATTTTAGCTTTCATAATAATCTCCGCGTTAAAAATATGGAAAAATAATTCTCCGGAAAAGCCGGAAAATTCTTATTTTGACAATATCTTCGGAAAGAGGAGAAAGAAGGATGGCCGGAATATGAACGCAGAAACCGTAAAACGGAAGAATCGTTTTCCTGCGCCAGCATTATCTGGGTCAGGTTCCAAGGGACTTTCTCAGGCGGTTTCCATGTCCGGAAACCCCCACCCCTAACGAATTACCTTAAGATTAGGAAAAAGTGAAATAAATGTCAAACCGGAAAATGCATAAAACCGGCTGCTGCTCTTTTTTTGACTTTTCCGGAATGCAGACAGCAAGACTTAGATGAACGGTACAATCCTTGAAACGATAAAAGCCAGACTAGCACCAAATATATTCTTAGAAAACCTCACACCATTGGAGGAAAGAGGCCTTGCGAAATTCAGCTGTTTTTAATCGTTTTACAATCATTTCCGGTACGTTATTTTTTATTACTCTGCTCACCGCGCATTCGGTATTTTCTGCAGAAAACGTAAACCGTTACCGTTCCCACTACAAAGCCGCACTTTTAGCCGATGCGGAATCCGGACGTATTTTACATCATGACCGGATGCATCAAAAAATATACCCCGCATCACTCGTAAAAATGATGGTCGCGTTAATCGCTCTTGAGGAACTTGAGACCGGACGCATCAGTTTACAGGATAGCGTCAAGGTATCACGTTGGGCGAGCAAAATTGGCGGACATCAGGTTTATTTAAAACAAGGAGAAATTTTTAAATTTAGAGAGTTAATGAAAGCTACTGTTATTGCTTCTGCAAACGATGCTTCGGTGGCAGTCGCGGAGCATGTTCTTGGCAGTGACAAAGTTTTTATCAAAAGGATGAACGAACGTGCCATCGAACTTGGCATGAAGAAAACCCGTTTTTATTCAGTACACGGCTTACCTCCCGGTCGTGGACAGCAACTCGATGTGAGTAGTGCATATGATTTGTATTTGCTTGCGCTCGAACTGCTCAAGCATCCGCAATTTTTACGCTGGTCTTCAACACGGCTTGATAGTTTCAGAAACGGTACATTTCAATTGCTGAACACAAATCATCGCCTGATCAAGAGTTACCGTGGAATGGAAGGGATGAAAACAGGTTATCACCGGCGTGCAGGTTTCAACCTTGTTTCTACTGCAAAACGTGACGGACAACGTTACATTTCTATAGTGTTAGGTACCAAAAATTCAAGGATGCGAAGCAAGTCCACCAGACATTTGCTCGATTACGGATTTGATAATTATCAAAATTTTGAATTAAACAAAATTGATGCTGATGTCTCATATTCTGCCGGTGTAAAAGGTGGAGAGCTGGAGAATGTTTCTTTACGGGCGACTGAAACGGTGAGCCTTTTGTTGAGTGCTGAGGAGCATCGGCGTCTGGAAATCTGGCCGCAGATTCCAGCGCAGACAGGAGCGCCGGTTAAAGCCGAACAAAAGCTGGGCACACTTGAATACTGGCTGGATGGGAAGATGTTGAAAGAAGTTACGCTTAAAACCGAATTCGCTGTTCCGGAGCAGAGTATCTTCTCCGAACTTACAAGTATGCTTACAAATTTGAGCGGCACAAATTGATTTGATCACGCAGCCGTTTAGCTGCATCTCCTGCCTGTTGCGCGTAATCCTCGCCTGAAGCCGCATAAAGAATACTACGGGAAGCATTGATTAGGTAGGGTATTTTTGAGCCGTCCTCCGCGGCAATCAGAGTTTTTTCCAAATCACCACCTTGAGCGCCGACTCCAGGAATCAGGAACGGCATTTGCCCAGAGTTCTTGCGGACTGCGGCAATGTTTTCCGGACGGGTTGCACCTACCACTAGACCAGCATTTCCCGCAACATTCCATTCCTTCACTTTTTTCGCGACCTGCAAATGCATTTCCGGAAGCTGAAAATCAGCCGCACCAGGATTTGATGTTAAGCACAGCACAAAAACGCCACGCTCTCGATATGCTAAAAACGGCCGTAGTGCATCTTCTCCCTGATACGGTGTTACTGTTACAGCGTCACATTCAAAAGTTTCAAAGACCGCTTTGGCATACATTTCCGCTGAGTGGCCAACATCCCCCCGTTTAGCGTCACCTATTACCGGTATTTCCTCAGGGATTTTCCGGATTAATTCCTGTAAAACCTCCATCCCGGAAGCACCTAAAATTTCAAAGTAGGCAAAATTTGGTTTGAAAACCGCAGCATAAGCTTTTGTTTCATCTACAATCTTCAGCAGGAATTCAAGCAAACCTTCCGGAGTACGCGGTAAATGCGGAGGAATTTTTTCCCAGACTGGATCCAGACCAACACAAAGATAGCTTTGTTTGCTAATAAGCTGATTTTCCAGTTTTTCAAAAAATGTCATAAGTTTGCTTTGCTGGCCTTAAAGTTCTTAGCGATTCATCTTGAGAAACTAAAACAGCGACATCTGCTGGGGTTCTTTTTTCGCCGGCAGGACATCCCAGTTAAGTTCCACGGTTTTAATTCCACTTCTTGAGTCATAATGCAGTTTGCCTTTTTCTAAAGCATAGCGATGGACATCACGGGTTACTTCAACATCAACTTTGCAGTACTCAATAATTTTATCGAGCTTGCCTTCTTTGTACCACTTAAGAGCCTGCAGACCATCAGCTGATTTTCCTGTACCAAGAGTAGGACGTGCGATGGCCTCAAGTTTGAGTCTGTGACCCAGTAATTTTTTTAATTCAAGCAGCATGTCAAAATTATTTAATCCGGCCAATTCTGTGTGAAGTTGGGAGCGTTCGTGGGAGCCTGAATGCCGAACTCCTGCAACAACACGATAATCAAAACCTACATGATTAAAGCCAACAATTTGATCTGCACGATAAAAATGATCGACCATTTCCTGAATTTGGTGTTCAATATAAACATGGAATCTCTCATCGGATGTGTCCCAGATCACTCCGATTGACATCCCCATGTCTTCAATATTACCCCATCCGCCCACTTCATCGGCAGAATACTTGGTTTCTAAGTCAAAATAGAGGATGCGTTCCATGGCTAATAAATCATTAGTTGTTTGTTAAAAAATGGAAAATTATTATACACTGTTTGAAGTATCTCCGTCAGCGGATGTTACTTTGATCCGCAGCGCATTTCGTAAAAAAGCAAAATCCTGTCACCCGGACTTGTTTCAGCAACTTCCTGCAGATGAACGCCAAAGCCGGCAAAAGGAATTTGTACGGCTGACTCAAGCTTATGAAATTCTAGCGGATCCGCAAAAACGACTGATTTTTGACCGCCAACTGGCAAAATCTGCAACAAAAGCTCGTCAACCACATGACCAGAAAAATGGAAGAAGCTCAAGTTTTTCTTCTGCCAAAAGCAGCTTTAAGCAAAATAAAGGTTTTTCCGCAAATGCACAGAAATCTTCAACATCAGAGCCGGAAGACTCATTAGAGGATCTTCTCAGGGACGTTGAAGAAATGCTGGGACAATTTGGTTTAAATTTCAAGGATCCTCTGGAAATGCTCGTTGACTGGGCGCGAAATATTTTTCAGGAAATAACTGAGACAGTTAACGATCAAACTGTTAACAATAAAAGTGAGCGGCAGCAAAATAAAAAAACTCAGACTGCCAGTACACATAAAGAACCTCTGGATAATTTAGAAGCAGAACTGGAGCGTTTGAAACGTGGAATTAACGCTGGTTCAAAAGCCGCTGCTTCCGCACATGTGAATTATCCTGAAAATGAAATAGATGAGGAGTTGCGAAGTATTAAAAAAAAATATAAACTTTGAGCAACAACAATTCACTGAAACTTATGAACAACGACCAGAACAAAAAAATTGTCATCCTGATTCCGTGCCTCAATGAAGAAATAACGATTGGCAAGGTGATTAAGGATTTTCAGGCAGCAATTCCTGAAGCGGAAATCATTGTTTTTGACAACAACAGCACTGACCGCACAGCTAAAATCGCGCTGGAATGCGGTGCAAAAGTGATTGAGGAAAAGCGACCCGGTAAGGGTTATGTGGTTTCAAGCATGTTCCGGAAAGTGGAAGCAGATTATTATGTGCTCGTTGATGGAGATGACACCTATTCTGCAGAGCATGTCAGGCAGTTGCTGGAACCGGTCATGGAGGACCGTGCAGACATGGCGGTGGGCGCACGCTTGGCAGAATACACAGATAAATCTTTCAGACCGTTGCATGTCTTTGGAAACAATCTGGTACGCAAACTGGTTAATTGGATTTTTGATAATAAACTGACTGACATCATGTCAGGATACCGCGCCTACAGTCGTGAATTGGTACAATCCATACCGATACTTTCTTCAGGTTTTGAAGTAGAAACTGAAATGACTATCCGAATCCTGGATTACGGTTTCCGGATTGAAGAAGTTCATCTGCCTTACAAGGAACGTCCCGAGGGTTCTGAATCAAAACTACGCACTTTTCACGATGGATTCAGTGTACTTACAGAAATCGCCAGAATCGCAAAAGCTTACAAACCTTTTACTTTTTTTGGGCTTGTCGGACTGGCTTTCATTTTAGCAGGAGGAGTTTCCGGAATCTGGGTCATTCTGGATTATCTGGAAGACGAATTTGTAAACAAGGTACCGACCGCAATTTTAGCAACAGGCTTGATGCTGCTTGGTTTTGGTAGTATAGGGATTGGAATTTTGCTGAATACCATCAGCTATCGTTTTCGGGAAAATATGCGACTCTTAAACAAAATTATTAACAAACGCTGAAGGAATGAAGTTTGGGCAATGTCTACTTCAGTTGACAAAAACTGCTTTGCAAAAACCTGACTGCTTTAACTATGCGCCGGAGATTTTATTTGGCGTAAGTGTTGCTAAAACTTCCAACGGTAGGCAATTTTTAACTCGTCTCTGCTTTGGGCAAATAGCCAACCTGAGGGAGTTTGTCTAAATCCGGTAGGCTCGGAAACATCTTCCGGTCGGGGGGCGCCAGGATTCCAGACACTGCGTGTGCCTAACATGACTCCGATTAGAGCACCAAGTACCGTGCTTGTGCCGATTGTGCGGAATTGTTGACGGGTGTTGGTTTCTTTTCTAATGAACGCAAACCAAGTACCCATCATCAAACCGGAGCCTGCACCATAACCAAGATTTGAGGGAGCTTCTTTTCCTTCTTTTGATAATAATTCACGACGAACAAGTAGATCATCCTTCAATGTTGACTCAGTTTCATCAGAGAACGCGCCTTCATCAAGGTAATTGTTACCGGAATCAAATGGAGAATCGAAAGGGTCCTGGGGATCTTGTCCGGACTGGTTTCCAAACCCCTGTAATCCATCCGTGCCAAAATCACTGCCCTGGAAGTCATCTCCTCCGAACTGTTCAAAACCGAACTCATCACCTCCGTCTAACATGAGGGGATCATCGTCAAAGTTCTGTGCAGAGATTTCGACTACAGATAGTACTACTAAAATAAGTGCTGTCAGCACTATCACGATCCGTCGAACGGCAGGATGGCAAAACATAAAATAGACGATTAAATTAAAAGTATTTTAATATATAGTAAATTGTACTCAATAAGTAAATAAATTAACAGAAGCCTAAATGCAATTCTCATTCAATCTCAGAAAAACTGAGTTGAACTCTGTTTTTTTAGTTAATAGTATTTATAATAATACACTAATATTTGGAATTATAAAATTCGAGAAATACACATGATGGAATGCTCAGCAGCGGATATTCCTTTAAATCCAAAACCGCTCTGTTTTTCTGAAAACATCAAAGTCGGACGCTGGAAAACAAAATGGATTATCCCGTTTTTTTTCCTTTTGCTGATCGGTGTTCCTTCACAGGCTCAGGAAACAGGGCCTTTGATGATGAAGCAGGAATTGGGCTACACTCTTGGTGGAGGCGTTTTCGGTGCAGGGTTGGGCGTTGTAGTATGGTTCATGGACCCTCTAAATCCAAGTGTAACCTTGAAAAGCACAGTAACAAACGGTTTTATAGCCGGCACTGCGCTTGGCGCGTTATTTGGCTTTTACATGTTGCAGAATGCGATTATTGTTCCCAGGAATAACACACTGCCGGATAATTTAGATCAACTTTTGGGACAAGATGATCTTTCACGGCCTCTTCACAGATCAGTAGTTTTTGCTGAAGAAAGTTTGTCTGCTCAAGTAATCAAACTGCCTATCTTCGGATTTCGATTTTAGAAAATTTGCAAAATTAACGTGAACTAAATAAATGAGACTTAGGTTCAAAAAAATATTTGTCATATTCGTTTTAGTGGGATGCATAAATCTCCCTTTTGCTGCTGCGCAGGAAGCGGATTTAGCAGCTCTTGGCACGAAAAAACCGGTGATGTATTCTGTTTTCTGGAACACGCTCTGGGGCTCAGCATGGGGTGCAGCAATGGGTTTTTCTTACCATTTAGTTTCAGGGATTCAGGTGCGTGAATCACTGATATCAGCGACAACGATAGGCGGAGTTCTCGGTTATGGTCTGGGAATTTATCTCGTGGTAAGCGGACTGAGTTTTGACAAATCCTTCCTGCTTGAACTTCCCGCACCTAAGTTTCAACCGCAGCAGCAAAATGCCGCTTTTCTTGAAACAGAGATGATGCCGCTTTACACACGTTCAGTAAAACCTGATCCCACTAAGTGGGAAGTTCCGATTTACGCATTCCGTTTCTGAACTATTTTCTCCAACTCTCCATGGAAAATCAGGACACTCACACCTACTCGACTTTCCTGCGTGATAACCGTAAAGAACTAGCCGTTCTTTTACTGCTTGGTGCTCTTGCAGGAGCAGCGTATTATTTTTTCTCTTTCAGCCTGCCTACGCAAATTAAACCTTTTGAAGAAAAAGGTGTTTTGGATTTGTACCAGATTACTGTCAATGACTACCAAATGGAGCGTAAAAAATGGAAGCTCATAGGTCAGCGCGCGCTTATTTCAGAAAAGTCCAAGCGGATGCGTATTGAACAGGTCAAAATCTGGGTTTATGCTCAAGACAACTCTACAGTAAAGTCTTCAGCAGATCCTGCTGAGACAGCAAATAATTCCCCGCAAAAGGTCGACCTTGTCATCACCGCGGACCAGGGGCTGATTGAAAGGCGCGATAACCGTGTTACACTTTCAGGCAATGTTGTATTGTTGCGTGATGACGGATCCGAAGTTTTTACTGAGACTGCGATTTATGATGCAAAAAAAGATACTCTGACAATACCGAAACCTTTGAGGATGATCCGCGAAGGTCACACTATGCACGGCAGCGGTCTCATTTACCAGGTTTCAACTGGAAAATTGAATCTCAAAAATCCGTTGCTCTTACGACATGATGGAGCCGCCGAAAACGAATAATTATTAGGCAGAGGTCGGTTTTTCTTACCAGTAATAATGCAGAGCTAAAGTTCCTTCCGAAGTTTCCAGATGTGCCATTTCCAGTCGAATGTCCCAGTCTTGAGCAAGGCTCAGACGTTGCTTCAAACTACCGCGAAAATAATCTTTTTTGGGTCCGTAAACACTTTTAAACCAACCTCCTTCAAGTTTGATTTTCCAGAGATCCAGTGGACTCCAAGTCACGCCAAGATGTGGTGCATAACCTAAAGTTACGGGCGAACGCAGATCTCTGGAGGTTGCTCCAAACAAATCTACAAAAGCATATTCCAGATCATTTCCGGAAAATGAACTTGATGCGCCAAAACCTCCGGACATTCTGAACTGACGACAGGCTAAGCAACTGTAATTTTCACGTTCCCAAACTGCACGGGCACGCCATGACCAGTCAAAATCACCTGGAATTCCGCTTGGGCTGAGAGTATATTTTTGAATGTTAAATAATTGAAATTGCGTTAGCTCAAGCGAATTTTCACGGATCTGCAGTTGTAAATCCAGTGTTACAACTTCTGCATTTTGCAAGTGTCCGGATTCATTTCCAAGCAAATCGTGGTAATTTGCCCAGCTGCCAATTTCAAGCGCCGGCCCTGATATCGCGTTGAAAACTGTACCAAGACGAAATCTCATTGGTGGAGTGCCTTCAGTTGGAGCTTGTGGACTTTGTGTTGCAGCCTTAATCTCCAGAACAGGTAGAGTACTACGCAACCGAAGCAGTTTGTTAAGATCTTGTTGCTGGTGCAAAGTGAGTTTCTCCTCTTTTTCATACTGCAGATAATCCAGCAGAGCGTCAATAATTCGCGCCTGTGATTTTTCCGGAAAGCTGAGAAATTGTGTTGAATCCAAATGATTACTTGTATCAATCAGTGACTTCAATTGCTCTTGTTCCATTTCACTCAATTGAGCAACCCGCTGCCGCAATTTTCTTTGTCTTGACGGAATCAACTTCGGACTTCCAAGTAAAGGCTGCTTTCTGCCGCCTTTGTTGAACTTTTGCAGTTTAAACACAACATCCACAGGAATTGCCCAAAATGCACCTGAAGTATTGATCCGGGCTGCATCGTCCCAAGCCATTTCCAGCAATTCCGCCATACGATAAGCACAGTTATCGAGCAGAAAATAATATTTAAAGTTAACGTTCTGCAACAATTCCCATGTATGGTAAGTCACACGCTGCCGTTCTTCTAAAGTAAAATTAAGCTGATATTCCCACAAATCCCGTAATTCGTTTTCTCCATAGAGATGATTATAATTGTAAAAACGTTCATCAGTAAAACTTCCATCATAAGCTCCGAATAATCCTCGTAAAGCATACATCAGCGGATTATCTCCGGAATTAATCTTTGCACCGTAATTCAAAGTAGGCCTGAGTAGTGAATGCCCAAAAAGGCTGTTGCTTGAATTGAATTTGATGAGTAAATGTCCAAATGTTGAAGCAGGATTTTTCAAATACGCTGAGACGAAAACTATGCTGATTCCTGTTGCTTCTGTTAAATTTGCCCAACGTTCAAAAAGCGGACATTCCTGTTTTGGCAATTCCGGAAATTCAAGTTTGCTCCGTAACCAGTTAAAACGGGCAACAAACTTGCAGCGGGCATGTTGATTGGGATCATCAACAGAAGGAGCGAGTAGCGCTTTTAAAGTCGCTTTAAGTTCTGCTTGCGGATCTGTTTTACCACTGGAGGACAGGAAAAAACTGCTGCTTTCTACATCACTTTTAAAACTCCATTGGCCAACTGATTCGCCAAGAGAATAAAAATGCAGAAGTTTCAGCCAGTATGGATGCTGTGAAAGTTGACGTTCACTGGCTTGTTGCCAGAGCGACGATAGCAGCTGTGATTCTGCGACCGGCACAGGTTCTGAATTATCTGTTCCGGCTTGAATAAGAGTTCCGGAAGGAAGCAATATTAAGCAGAATAACAGCCAACTGCGCAGATAAAACACTTTTAACATAAACACATGAATTTTGTTCAATAGATTTGCGTAGAGGCCCTAGAGTTGCTAACAGCTAATTCTTCAAGAAAGTAACTTTATAAGACAGAATTTGTATATCCGCTACAAACGTTGACAAGCTTACAGTATAATCGCATAGTAAGGAACCACATTAATTTCCGTATAACTAGCAAACTCATGTCTCATTTTTTGAATTTCAGCTTCACATTTTCTACTTCAGCATTTTTAGCTATATTTACTTCTGCTTTTTTTTTATTCGGGTGCGGAGGAGCAGTTGTTGTTAAGGTTGAAAAATCTGAAACTGCTTCGCTCAAAGTTCCTGAACTTGTCTCGGTTGAACCTGCAGACAATGCAAGCAGAGTTAAACGTAACGCAAAAATAATATTATCTTTCAACGAGCCCTTGGATTCTTTGACGCTCAGTGTTAATACCGAAGACACAGAATGTTCCGGAACAATCCAGCTCAGTACGAACGACTTCAAGCGCTGTGTACGCATGAATCCGCTTGAACTAAAAGATGATTTTAAAAAAATCGTCTTATCTCCCAAAGGAATATATGCTGCACAAAAGTTTCATCAAATTCGCTTGAGTACTGAAATCAAAACAATAAAGGGTGTGTCATTAAAAAAAGAAATTACAGGCAAACCAGGATTCCAGACTTCATGGAGTCAACAAATTGGTACTGCAGGTGATGATATCGGTTTTGCCGCAATTGTTGATTTAGAAGGCAATATCTATCTAGCAGGCCTAACCAGTGCCGGAGAAAGTGGAGATGAAAAAGATTTGTTTTTAGCAAAATATTCACCGACCGGATTTCAGCAGTGGATTCAGCAGGCTGGCTTTGGAAGGTCAGTAACGGCAGCAGTTTTGCAAATAAATGAAGAAGCTCAACTTCGCTTGAGTGCGTATTCTCAAGAAGAAGGCAGTTCGGCTGTGATCCTTGCTACTTACAGTATGGACGGCAAAAAGATATTTTCGAAAAATATTGACCTCCCCGGAACTGCACCGGGGAATGGATTGGCAATGGATAAAGATGGTCATATTTTCATGCCTGCTGCAACTCCATTCAATATCTTGAAAATCCGTAAAAGCGGTGAAAAAAGCTGGGGTACTGAACTAAATCCAGGACTCACTATCCGTGCACTTGCAACGGACACAGAAAATGGGATGTATATCAGCGGAAATATGAAACAGTCACTGGATGGTAAAAAAACAAAAGGCGGCACAGACATTTTCCTGCTTAAAATTTCTCAGCAAGGTCCAAAACGCTGGATTAGAGCCTTTGGAACTACGCTTGATGAATCAGCAACCGCCTTGGCAACTAAAGACGCAGAAGCAGTTGCGGTTGTGGGATATCTTCCGCAAACTTCAGGTGCCGCTGATGACGAAACAAAAAAGTATGATGCCTTTGTTGTAAATTACAATTCCTTCGGCAAACAACAGTGGTCATACATTTTGAAAGGCACGAATTCTGAACAAAGCACAGTTACAGCATGGACTCCCGCAGGTGATTTGCTGGTTGGTGGTTTTACAGATAGTAGCCTCGAAGATCAGCTTCACTCAGGTAAAGAGGACGTTTTCCTGGCAAAGTTTGATTCAGCGGGTGTATTGCTTTGGTTGAGGCAGTTTGGTACTCCGGAAAACGAACGTCCCTTAGCTTTAGCAATAGGTAAAGCAGGGCAAATATATGTGACAGGTTATACCGAAGGTCAAATGGATGGAGCAAAATACAACGGAGGCCGGGATATATTCCTCGTACAGTTTAACAGTGACGGTGAAAAACATTGAAGCTCTGCATTCGCTACTTCAGCAGAAAATTACATCTTAACATTGATCATTCCAGCAGAAGATTAAAATCTGAAAACAGAAATAATGGATACAACATCACATAATAAAATATATTTAACAACAATACTACTGCTTTGCTGTTTCCTTTTTTCAACTGCCGCCTGGAGTCAACAGCTCGAAAAATCTGTACGTAAAATAAATTATGCTCCGGAAATACTAAGGGCAATGATTCCGGAAAAACAGCAACTTATAATGAACGCGTTAGCGGAATTTGCCACACAATATAAAGCATCACCCAATTCAGTAAAAAAATATTTCCTGAGGCAGGAACGCCAAAAATTTCTGACAGAACAACTGAAAGACCTTGTTGTCTCTGAATGGATCGGTCGTATTCAAACACTGAATACAACTGAAAACGGTAAAGCCTATTTGGTGCTCGAAATCGCGATGCTTCCTCCGGAAAATGCTGAACAAAATCTGCCTGTTCCTGAATTAAGAGTAACGATGGGAACCTGGAATAATGCCTACACAGACTTGGATTACAACACCCTCATACTGCCTGGGACGCCCTTGCATGCTTGGCTCGCAAATTTTAATGAAGGTGAATGGTTGATTTTTTCCGGCACAAGTTTTGCGGGCAATGAGGATTACCTTAAAGAAGCCAGCCCCAGTGAAGCAGATGCCATGCTGTCACCACAATTTATTCTCAAATTTGAGTTCCTGGACAAACTAGATATCCCGCAAGAAGATTTACAAATTGCGGAAAATACCGCAACTCCTGAGACAGCTGTTACAAAAGAAACAACGAATTCTCAGCAATTAGCAGCCACAAAAACTAAACGCACAAAATCAAAAAAAACCACTGTCTTTTTGCGTCCAGAATTGACGATTCGCTATTACCAGCAATACCGTCTCAGCAATTACGATTGGGATTATCAAAAGTACATCGAACGCTGGCATCGGTTGGTGCGTTACCATTGGGGGAATCATCCAGCTACGGATTATTTGAATGGCTCAAATCCGGAAGGCGGAGAGGTTTTTGTGATGGCGACAGTAGGCAGAGACGGTCTTGTAAGCAATTATCAGGTGAACAGTCTTGGTGAAGTTTCAGACAAGATGCGTGAAGCAGCCTTAGAAGCAACACGGCTGGTGGCATTACCTCCACTGCCGGAGCAGTTTCCTGACGAGGTTCTGAAAGTTGAGTTCCGCTTTGCCCATTCGCGTATTCCGTATTTAATTAAAACAGACGTGGATCAAATGAAAGCTGTCTTGATGCTTCAGGACAACAACACTGATGCTGGAAACAGCATCGTTTCCAGGATGGCACAAAAACTCCTCAGGAAGCAACGACGAAAGCAGGCTAGAGCTACATTTCTTGAAGAGTTACGGCAGGAATTTTCAGCGCATTTTAATCCGCATCAGCGATTTGATCCTAGTTTAGAATTGCAGATAGAGCTCGGCATCAGCCGTTCCGGCAAAGTGGTGGAACATAATTTGATACTGCCGGGAAAATCGGAAAAATTTCAACTCGCAGTACTTAATGGTTTAAATCAAGCACGTTTTGACTCCCTTCCGGAAGTTTTACGCTCCGAATCCCCTTACCGTGTGCGCCTGCGGGTTATCCCCTAAAATGCGTTTCGGCGTCTTTTTTAAAAAAACGGTTTAAACTTTTTTTCCAGCAGTTCAGCGTTGACCGCACCTATATGTTTATAGAAAATTGTGCCTTCAGGATCTATGAAAAATGTCTCTGGCACACCGTAAATTCCATAGTCGAGGGCTATATTTCCCGCAGCATCATCCAGCCCCAGAAAATATGTCTTCCCAAATTGGCGTGCAAAAGATTTGGCTTTGTCCGGAGTGTCCTGAATCGCAATACCGATGACTTTTATTTGTTGAGTCGCTGAGCCATATTTCTGGTGAAATGCTTCCAGAATATGGGCTTCCACCTTGCATTCCTGACACCATGATGCCCAATAATTCAGCAGTACAGGTTTGCCTTTAAACTCGCTCAAACGTATTTTTTCATCACCGTTTAAGGCTGTAATTTCAAAATCAGGAGCAGGTCTTCCAACAAGCGGCGACGGAACTTTTTTTGGATCAGTCGTAAAACCAAAAGCAAGCAACGCAATTAGACCGATGATAAGTCCCAAAACTGCCCAAAATTTCCAGGATGTCCACATGATATTTTTTTCAGGAGTTCAGAGCTTGCGCTGCTAAATAACGTTCGCGTAAAATTGTCTCATGAGCTACCAGACTTTTTGGTCTATAAGACATACTTAGACCTACACCGAGGGTAAAAACAGGTAAGGCCATCCAGGCCCAGCCAACCAGCGGATTGATAAAAACACGTAGTGTAATTGAATCCTGCTCTCCACCATTTTCGCTGGAAAATATCAGATAGAGATCTTCCAGAAAAGAACGCCGTATCGCAACTTCAGTCAGCGGCTGCGGTTGGGTGGGATAAAAACTTTTCGCGGGTTTCAGCACTTCCAGAAAATTTCCCTCCTTGTCAAAGACATTCACAATCGCAGCACGATGAGTGGCGTTACCGACTTTGAATTCTTCCATCTGCTTGAACTCTAAACTATATTCACCAATTTCCTGGGGAACTCCTGACTCAAGAGTCATGTTACGTTCCACTTTGAAAAAAGTCCCGGCAAAACCTAAAAACATCAACACTACTCCAAAGTGAATCAGCAAACCTCCATAACGTCTTGGGTTACGTGCGATGACATAAAATAATGCCATGATAAAATTACTTTTTGTCTGGCTGCTTTTTGCCTGTACTGCTTTCACAATTTCTAAAACGATGGTTGAGGTCACAAAAATCGTCAGCCAGAATATCGTATGAACGCTCCAGAGCAAATCCCTGTCTGCCAAAAACCACGCTAAAAACACCGTGCCTGCTGTGGCCAAAATCAACGGATTTTTAAAATTACGAAGCAGTCCTTCCCAACTGGATTTTCTCCACGCAATCAAAGTCCCAATTCCCATCAGCAACAACAACAGATAACCCATTGGTGCTATGATGGTGTTAAAAAACGGTGCCTGAATGGAAAGTTTAGTTCCACGCACTGCTTCCGCCAGCAGGGGGAATGTTGTCCCCAATAATACAGTGAACGCAATTCCTACGAGCAGAACATTCTGTGCCAAAAATGCATTCTCGCGGCACAGCACAGATTCAATTTTGTGTTCTGATTCCAACATTTGTATGCGCTTAAAAAGCAGGCCAAAGCCAATGACCAGAATAAAAGCCAGAAAGATCAAAAAAGCGGGGCCGATTTCTGATTGAGTGAATGCGTGAACCGAATTTATAATTCCGGAACGTGTCAGGAAGGTACCAACAATGGTCAGTCCAAAAGTGAGAATGATCAATACCACATTCCAGATTTTCAGCATGTTACGCTTTTCCTGAATCATCACTGAATGCAAAAATGCTGTACCTGTCAACCACGGCATAAAAGCTGCGTTTTCCACCGGATCCCAAGCCCAAAATCCACCCCAGCCTAATTCTTCATAGGCCCATTGTCCACCTAAGATGAGTCCTGCAGAGAGGAAATACCAAGCAGTCAACGTCCAGCGCCGTGTAGTCAAAACCCATTCGTTATCCATTTTACCCAGGATCAGTCCTCCCATTGCAAAGGCAAAAGGTACACTGAAGCCAATGAATCCCAGATACAAAGACGGTGGATGAATCGCCATGGCGGGATTTTGCAAAAGAGGATTCAGCCCCCTTCCTTCGAGAGGAATCACACCTTGTAAATCTAAAGGATTCGACCAACCGATGAGTAACAGCAGCAAAAAAGCCATAATCGCATTCAGGGTCGCAATCACATAAGGAATAATTTCACGGTTGGAATATTGATAACGAAAAGCAACAATCATTGCGAAAAAACTTTGTACCAGAACCCAGAATAACAGCGAACCTTCTAATCCTCCCCAGAATGATGACACCTTATAAAACAAAGGCATATCAGTGCTGGAATGCTCCCAGACATAACGCAGACTAAAATCACTGACAAGCAACGCCTGAAGCAGCACTGCTGAAGCAATTGCGATTAATAAAAAGCTGAGGATACTCGCGTTTTGCGCAGAGCGTATCAAATTCCAGTTATTGTTTTTTACTCCCAGATGAGGGACCACGGTTCCGTAAACACAAACCGCAAACGCGGCCATTAATGCGATGGTTCCAAAGTCAGCTATTCCCATTTTTTCCTCCTGATATATTTTACTTTAATGTGCAGTATATTTACATAAAACAGAGACTCAACTCTGCTGTCAATTTTTTGTTCGACGAGCCACACCGGTTTTTATCGCTGCTTTCTGTACAGCTTTAGCAATTTTAGGCGCAACCGTTGTGTCAAAGACACTCGGAATAATATAGTCTGCATTGAGGTGTGATTCTAACACAGTACCTGCAATGGCGTGAGCGGTGGCCAGTTTCATTTCTTCGTTGATTGTACTTGCCTGACAATCCAGCGCTCCCCTGAAGATTCCAGGAAAACAAAGGACATTATTGATTTGATTTGGATAATCGCTGCGTCCTGTCGCCATGACCGCCACAAATGGCAAAGCTTCATCAGGACTGATTTCCGGATCAGGATTTGACATGGCGAAAACTATCGGATCTTTTGCCATTGCTTTAATATCATCTTTGTTGATCACATTAGGTGCGGAAACTCCAAGGAACACATCTGCTCCTGCAATTACATCTTTGAGAGTACCTTCCTCGTTATTCGGATTAGTATTTTCTACAAACCACTGTTTGCTTGAATTGAGATCATTTCTTTTGGCATTAATCGCGCCTTTGCTGTCACAGCCAATCAGGTTTTTTACTCCAAGCTGCATGATCATTTTGGAACATGCAGTTCCTGCTGCACCTGCTCCTGAGACAACAACTTTTATGTCTTCAGCTTTTTTATCAACGAACTTCAATGCATTGATCAAAGCAGCAGTTGAAACAACTGCAGTTCCATGCTGATCATCATGAAAAACCGGAATTTCAAGTTCCTCACGGAGTCTACTTTCAATTTCAAAGCAGCGCGGTGCTGAAATATCTTCTAGGTTAATTCCACCAAAACCGGGTGCAATAGCCTTCACAGTACGGATAATTTCTTCTGTATCTGTGGTATCGAGGCAAATCGGCCATGCGTCAATATTGGCGAATTCTTTAAACAGCATGGCTTTACCTTCCATCACAGGCATAGCGGCTTTAGGACCTATATTTCCAAGCCCCAGAACAGCAGTACCATCTGTGACTACCGCAATTGTATTGCCTTTGATAGTCAACTTATAAGCATCCTCCGGATCATCATAAATATCCATACAAACCCTTGCAACCCCGGGTGTGTAGGCCATTGAAAGGTCGTCACGTGTTTTGACGGGGATACGGTTCTGGATAGCAATTTTTCCACCTAAATGAACCAAAAATGTTCGGTCAGAAAAGTTAATAAATTTCACACCCGAAATGTTTTTGATTGCAGCAATTATTTTATCACTGTGCTCCTGATCATGAGTGTAAATACTAATGTCACGTACTAAAACTCCATCTTCGGGTTGTACTAAATCTATTGCTCCGACGATACCATGCATCTCCGAAATGGCCTGGGTTACATTAGCTAACATACCGATTTTATTGTCAATTTTAAGTCTGACGATAATACTGTTACTGGCATTAATTGCCGGTTGGCTGACAGTCATAACTTACTCCAAAAATAGATGATTACGATGAATAACAGGTTTACTGAGAATTCCTTTCCCACCTTTCTCTGTTAACTTATGTTCTTTTATTTGATACCGTAACTCTTTAGCAGTACAATCCGCACGACCAACTCCAAGACGTACACCTTCGAGGTTACATATTGCAACGAGATCTTTAATCTCAAATTGGCCTTCAACACGAGTCACGCCTTTTGCCAATAAACTTTTTTTATTTTTCAACAGAGCTTGTTCTGCACCTGCATCAATGAACAAAGTCCCCTTGTTGAGTGCTCCTGCCGCAAGCCATTTTTGATAACTGCGGATTTTCCGTCCATGTGCCTCAAAATGCGTTCCCTGTGGCCGTCCTTCCATGATGTCACTCACACCTGCTGGAGATTTACCGTCAATAATGTATGTATCAATTCCAAAGGACATCGCCATACCGGCCGAGCGGACTTTACTTTCCATTCCGCCTTTTCCGCCTGCAGAAGTGACAGGTAGACAGTGCTTTAAAATTTCGTCTGTGAGTTCTTGAACTTTTTCCACAACAACTGAACGCTTGCCTTCCGCAGTAGTTTCTTCTTTAAGCAAACCTGGTGCAACAGTGAGAAAAAATAGCTGATCTGCGCCGATCAAAGTTGCCAGATAAACTGCGAGTAAATCATTATCACCAAAATTAAGATCCAATTCCTCTGTCGCTACAACATCGTTTTCATTAACAATCGGTACAATTTTATATTTGAGCAGATTCTCAAGAGTATTGCGAATATTCAGGTAAGACTTGCGCAGGCCAAAATCGCCACGGGTTAACAATATTTGAGCAACAGTAATTTTATGTTCCCGAAAAGCATCAGCATAAATCTGAATCAGTCTTGCCTGACCAACAGAAGCCAGTATTTGGTGTGAGGCCAGAGTGTTGTTTGATTCGTCCACAGAAAACAGTTCTCTTCCTGCACCTACAGAACCGGAACTTACTACTAAAACCTCGTGCCCCTTGTCGCGGATATTAGTTATCTGCCCGGCTAGTTCCGTGATCAGTTTATAATCCAGCTTGCCGTTTGATCGATGCAGAACATTTGTGCCAATTTTGATGACAATTCGTTTAGCTTTCACTTTGAGACAATTGGCGACAGGTAGTCCAGTTCAGGGAAATTCGAGGGATCTAATAATAAGGAGCAGCAAAATGCGCTTGTAAATAATATCATGTAATCAGTAAGTATCGCAAGCCGGAGAATTAATTCTCTGCACTATACAATTATTAGCGGCATGAAACATCCTGCGTTTTAGCACTCCCGGAAATTGAAATGATTTTTTTCGTAGCTTTGATTATTCACAAACTGAATCCGCGGCGTCCGGCGTTAAGCAGACTCGAAGAGTTAAAATAAGAAAACCGTAGAGGATACTTGAAGAAAAGAAGGTGTAAAAAAGGGGATATTCAAAATAGAAAATCAGCATAGATTTGCAAGGAAACTGCTCTCACTTGAACATTTTATAAAATATTCAAACTGAGAGCGGCCTAAGTGCTTTCGCAACGCAGAGATCCTGCATTGAAAGACTGTGCTGATCCGTAGTTTTAGTTGCCGGATGAAGAATCGACAGGAGGTGCCGCTTTCTGTTCTAATTTCGCAGCAGGAATTTCCACGGTTTTTTCAGCTTGTGCGTCTTCTTCCGGAATAAGCATCTGCTCTGCAGCAGGTACTGCAACAGCGGACGGTTTTAAATCCCGTACTACTGAATCACGTGCTGTTTCTGAAGAAAGATAAGCCAAGGAGAGGGAGGTCAGCATGAAAATAATCGCCACACCGGTGGTAATTTTACCTACACCTGTCATGCTTCCACGTACCGAGTTTGCCTGCCCTACGCTACCAAAAGCAGCTCCGAGTTCCGCGCCACGGCCGGACTGCAAAAGGACAAAAAAGATAATCGATATAGAAGCGATAATGTGAAAAACTAGAATTAATTCAAACATAAAAACTGGTCAAGAATAGATTTTTTTAATCAGCTGCCCGCTCTTACAATTTGCGGGAAAGCATCAGTTTTAAGGCTCGCTCCACCAACAAGCGCACCATCAATTTCGGATTGAGAAAGTAAGGTCTCAGCATTTTCCCCATTTACACTTCCGCCGTAAAGGATCTGCATTTTATCAGCAACTTCAGGGCTGGCCAGTGATTCCAACTCTTTGCGGATTACTCTGTGCATTGAGTTGGCTTGTTCCGGGGAAGCGGTTTTACCTGTGCCAATTGCCCAAACCGGTTCGTAGGCGACTACGCAACGGAGTTGGTCATCTGCCGCTAATCCAGACAATCCTTTGCCCAACTGTGCAATAACTACTTCTTCGTGATTCCCTGATTCTCGCTGCTCCAGAGTTTCTCCAACACAGAGAATCGGGCGGATACCGTGTTTGAGCAGAGTTTCTGTTTTGCTGCGAATAAATTCGTCAGTTTCGCCAAACAGCATTCTACGCTCAGAATGTCCGACAATGCACCATTGAGCTCCGCATTCCTGCAGTAACGGTGCCGATGTTTCACCGGTAAAAGCACCTGAAGTTTCTGAATGAACATTTTGCGCGCCCACGGCGATTCGTGTACCCTCAAAAGCCTTTTTCATTGATGAAAGCAAAACATCCGGTGGGCAAATTACCACTTCACAAGTCGTCTTTTCCACTAATGGACTGAGCACTTTCAGCATCTCGTCAATCAGCGCAAACGAACCGTTCATTTTCCAGTTTGCCGCAATCAATTTTGCACGCATCTAAATTTCTCTTTAATTAATGTCCATATCATAAAAAAGGTAATCTTTGAATGCTAAGTCTTTTATCCGTTAATTACAAGATTTTTCCTGATATTTTGAATAGTTTGATCGTAGCTATTGCGTTTTCTGAACTTTTTGCTACTTATACTTACAGTCAATTTTTTATAACAGATTTCAAAATTCAATATTTTTGAGTGTAACTTTGGACTTAATTACAATAATCAGGGAGAAATTTTGGATAAATTAAGGAAACGCATTGATGAGTTGGATGCAGAATTATTAGCGTTGCTGAATGAACGCGCGAAATGTGTAATGAAAATTGGAGCAATCAAACAAAAAGAAAACACGGAAGTCCTTGTTCCACAAAGGGAAATAGAGTTGCTCGACCGCTTAAGCTCGCTCAATCAAGGGCCGATGACAGCAGAAATGGTCCTTCATATTTTTCAGGAAATAATTGATACTCTCAAAGAGTTGCAGAAATAACCTAAAGAAGTCTAATTGATTTCCGCAACCGAATCTTTGAGTATAACCTTAGAGCCACAAAATATGATTCTTTAAAATTTTTATTTTATTTCAAGAAGTTCAACCTCAAAAATCAAAGTTGCATCAGGCGGAATTGCGTTACCTGCGCCTTGACTGCCGTAGCCCAAATCTGACGGAATCGTCAGTTCCCACTTATCACCAACATGCATCAACTGCAGAGCTTCTGTCCAGCCTCGGATAACTCCATTTACCGGAAATGACGCGGGTTGATTACGTTTATAAGAACTGTCAAATTCAGTTCCATCAGTCAGTTTACCGCTGTAATGTACTGTCACAAGACTGCTTGGTCCTGGACTTTCAGTCCCGGCACCTTCTGTTATTACGCGATACTGCAAACCGCTTGCGGTAGTAGTGGTGTCTGCTGAAGCTGTATTGGTCACAATTCCCTCTTGATTTGAAGTTGATGGTGCAGGCATATCTGCACCTTTATTTGCATTCATATATAGCGCGGCTGCACCAACCAGTGCAGCAAGGGCCAAAAGATAAATCCTATTTTTGTCACTTGGCATTTAAGCCCTCAGAAAATAATTAAAGTCGAAATTAGCTGTTGCTACTTTAAAACACGAATATTTATTCTACAGGAAGCTCTTTGATTTTTACACCAACTTTTTCAAATAAATCACTCAGAGAATCCTTTACATGCTGTACATCCATACGGTCTTTGAAAACAATACCCAGCGTTGATTCAACCATGACAGGATCAAGATGATCCTGATGCAGAGTAACCAGTGATCTCGCCCAATCCAAAGTTTCCGCGACTCCGGGAATTTTTTCCAGCTTTTGTTTACGGATCAATTCCATAAATACGCAGATTTGTTTGGCCAGATGCAAATCACAATCTGGAACTTTGCTGCGTACAATCGCCAATTCTTTTTCATATTCCGGATAATCCATCCACAAGTAAAAACAACGGCGGCGTACTGCATCCGATATTTCGCGGGTACGGTTGCTGGTTAAAATCACATAGGGTTTTTCTTTGGCTTTTATACTGCCGATTTCCGGAATTGTAATTTGCCATTCAGAAAGAATCTCTAACAAAAAACTTTCAAATTCCTCGTCTGAACGATCAAGTTCATCAATTAACAAAACAGGTGGTTTATGATGCGTTATCGCCTGCAGCAAAGGACGTTTCAGCAAAAAGTCTTCACTGAAAATTGTAGACTCACGCTCTGCCAGAGATTTCCCCCCGCCTTCTTCGAGTTTAATGTGCAACAACTGACGCTGATAATTCCACTCATAAAGCGCCATATTCGCGTCAAGCCCTTCATAACACTGGAGTCGTATCAAATCTGTATCAAGTGCTTTTGCCATTACCTTCGCGATTTCAGTTTTGCCGACACCGGCCGGACCTTCGACCAGCAAAGGTTTTTGCAGTGTTTTCGCTAAATAAACAGACATGACAATTGCGGGATCTGCCACATAATTTTGCTTCTCCAGCATTTGCCGAATTTTTTCTGTCTCTTCTTTGTACATTCTAGAGGTCTGATTCAGGTTTGATTTTGACGTGCACAATCTTCAAGTGCGTCCCACGCCAGTTTCATACATTTGATTCTGCTGCGGTGTTTTTTCAAGACAATCAACGGTCGTAAAGAATCGAGGGATTCCGCAATTTCCTCAGTATCTTTCTGTAGACTTTCGGTAAACACCTGACTGATATTTGCGGCTTCCTGAAGAGTTTTTGTTAAAATCAATTCACTCATCATTGATGCAGAAGCCTGGCAAATTGAACATCCACGCACCTGTGTTTTGCAGTCCTGAATGGTGCCTTCAGACACAGTCAAAGTCAACTCCAATTCATCTCCGCACAGCGGATTAAAAGCAGAAGCCCGCAGGTCCGGACTTTCCAAACGTCCGGAATTTTTAGGGTGCCGTGCATGCTCCAGCAGCAAATCACGATAGATGGAAGGTGTTGTCATATCATGCCAAAAAAATATTTCTCGCCTGATCAAGTGCGGAAAAGATACGGTCGATTTCGGAAATTTCGTTGTAAAGCCCAAAACTCATGCGGACACTCGCTGCAATGCCGAGGCGTTTGTGTAGCACCTGAGTACAGTGATGACCGGCTCGTACCGCGATTCCGCTTTCGTCAAGAACCTGCGCTACGTCATGCGGATGCACATTCTGCAGATTAAAACTCAACACACCGCTTCTGTCGATTGTTTCCGGTGGTCCGTAAAGTTCCAGATCCTTAAACTCCGCAAATCTTTTTAAAGCATGAGTTGTCAGTTCAAGTTCATGCTGCTGAATTTCCGGCAGACCAACATCAGAAAGATATCCGACTGCTGCCGCTAATCCGGAAACTTCCGCAACAGGAGGTGTTCCTGCTTCAAATTTTTGCGGAGCATCCGCCCAGGTTGAAGTTTGCCGTCCAACTTGACGTATCATTCCGCCTCCGCCTTGAAAAGGGTGCATTTCTTCGAGCCGTTCATGTTTTGCGTAAAGCACACCGATGCCGGTAGGACCGTAAATTTTGTGTCCGGAAAAAGCAAGGAAATCACAGTCCCATGCTGAAACATCAATCGACATTCTCGCCACTGCCTGCGCTGCATCCACTAAAACCGGAACACCATGAGCATGCGCAATTTTGACAATTTCCGCAATCGGGTTGACCGTTCCCAAAACATTCGAAACCGCTGTGACCGTAAGAAGGCGAATCTTCCGCTTGAGTTTAACGGATTCCGCAAGCAACTCATCCAGCTTTTGCAAATCCAAACGACCATCGCTGCTGTTTCCGCTTTCCGGATTGAGCGGCCAGTAAACAAGTTCTGCTCCGCAATTTTGCGCCACCAATTGCCACGGTACCAAATTGGAATGGTGTTCCATTTCGGTCACCATAATCCGTTCACCGGTTTTCAACTTTGGTTGCGCCCATGCAGAAGCGACAAGATTGATTGACTCAGTGGTTCCGCTGCTGAAAATTATTTTTCCGGAATCTGCCGCGCCAATAAATTTAGCGATAATTTCCCGGCCTTCTTCATAAATGTCTGTTGCCTCTTCGGCAAGCGTATAAACACCGCGGCTGACGTTACTGTTGTGATTTTCGTAGAAGCGTACCTGTGCGTCAATCACACAGTTTGGTTTTTGCGTGGTGGCCGCATTGTCGAGATACGCCAAGGGATGGCCGTTAATTTTCCGTTTGAGAATCGGAAAATCATCTCGAACTTTTGCTGTTAAAGGAGAGATTTGCATTTTTTAGTGCTAAAATAAGCCACAGATTTACGCGGATTTGAACAGTTCCTTTTAGCAGTTTTTCCGGATTGTCTGTGGAAATTATCAGATTTCAAGGAAAAACTTGTTTCAATTCCATCATCGACTTTCCGGAGCCTCCACGGCGGATTGCCACCATTTCACCCACAATACTCAATGCAATTTCCTCCGGAGTTGTTCCGGCAAAATCCAACCCTGCTGGCGAATGTACACGTTTCAACTCTTCGGGAGCTACTCCTTCATCGAGTAAATATTCAAAGACCAGTTTCGCACGCTTAGTACTAGCCACCAAACCTATGTACGGACCTTCTCCTTCCAAAGCCTTTTTGATGGAATGCTGATCGCCCTTGTGTTGCGTCACAACAACCACATAAGTTTGCGGTCCAACCTGCATTTTGCTGAAATCCAAATCTGAAGTAATCAAGTGCTCAGCCAGCGGAAACGCTTCACGTGTGGCTCCAGAATCATTGACCGTGATTGAAAAATGTACAGTGTGTGCCAGTTCCGCCAAAACTTCGGCGATACGTCCGTGGCCGATAATCATTAATTCCGGACGTGGTTTATATGGTTCCACATAAACTTCCATCGTACCACCGCAGGGCATACCAACGCCCAAGATTTCATCATCCAGGTCAAGCGGTACAATACGGGTTTGTCCGTCCCGCAAACTTTCCAGCGCCGCTTCCCGCACGGCTTCCTCCGCACAGCCTCCACCAACCCAGCCGAACAAGGTTTCGCCATTCCCGTCAATGATAGATTTTGCGCCGGTTTTTGCTGAAACTGAACCGGTAATTTTGATCACCGTTGCTACTGCAAAAGGAACTTCCGCTGCATTCAACTCTGCTAATTTTTCAAAGTATTCGTTAGACATTTTAATTGCAAATCACTTTTTTGTTAAAACAGTAAAAAACTCTAAAACCGTGTCACTTTCAGCGTAGCGAGTTTTTTATATGCGACTACGTCAATATTTCAGTATTTCCGTTTAATTACAAACGACTATAGCTGCGAATGATTATAATCTTCCGGTGTATCAATATCTCTTAAAAGGTTATCATTCTCCATACAGACTTCCCTGACAGACTGTGGATATTGCCTGACAATTTCCCTGCAGCCTTCACCTTTGTGCGCTAATATTTTATCCCTGAATTCCGCAGAAAACAAGACCGGATTCCCGCGCTGTCCTTGAAAAACAGGTACAATAATCAGCGAACTTTCTGTACGCCGGAAATCAGTAAATGCTTGAATTAAACGGTTAAAATCGGAGGTTTCCGCGAAGGGCAGATCCGCGAGGCAAATCATCAATCCAGTGCTTTCCGTAGACGCAGCTTTTACTCCGGACTGAATTGAAGTGGTCATACCTTCTTCGAAGCAGGTATTTTCCACAAAGCTCACAGTTTGATCCTGCAAAACTGCTTTTATTTTTTCTGCTTCATGTCCAAGAACAACTAACACAGCATCCGCTGCTGAGGCACAGACAGATTCCACAAATTTTCGGATCAGCACTTCTGAGCCAATCTGCAGCAGAAGTTTGTTCTGCGCTCCCATTCTCCGTGATTCACCGGCGGCCAGAATGACGGCGGAAATCATGGGTGGCCGATGCTAAAATTAGCCTGGCAGTTTTTCATTTCAGTTCTACTTTTTTGCCGAATTTCTTTTTAAGCTCAGACATAATAACTGAACCAACAAGCGAGGCAGCTTTTACCGGTTCTGCTGCTGACGAATTCGTACCAGAATCTTCTTCTCCATTTTCCTGTGCAAGCAAGTTAGAAAAGTTTTGAATGAATTGCTCAAAGAGTTTATTATTCACCGCTTCTATCATGCGGGCTCCAAATTGAGCTATCCTGCCAGTGATGGAAACTGTCATGTTGCAGGTGACTTCTGTACATTTTTCAAGTGCTTTGAGACTGAGCGACATTTTCATGGTGGCTCCACCTTTTCCGCTGATGTCTGCTCCTTTGCCCTCCATCGCCATTTCGTAATTTGCACTGTCACGCTGAGTGAACTCAACTTTACCGTTAAATTTCGCAGTCACAGGACCGATTTTAAGGGTGACTTTGCCTTTGAAATGGTCTTCGTCAAGAGTCTCTGTAAGTTGTGCACCTGGGACACAGACCACTACTTGTTGCGGATCATTTAAAACAGCCCAGACTGAATCAATGTCTGCACTGACTTGAAAAGTTTTATTTGAGCTAACTTCCATTTTTATTTTGTGCCAAAAATACGATCACCGGCATCTCCCAAACCTGGTAAAATGTAGGCATGGTCATTCAGTTTTTCATCAATTGCCGCTGTGTAAATAGGCACATCAGGATGTGCTTTACTGAAAAACTCAATCCCTTCCGGTGCAGAAAGCAGACAGACAAAACGTATATTTTCAGCACCGTTTTCCTTTAATCTCGTCACAGCAGCTGCGGAAGAATGTCCGGTGGCCAGCATTGGATCCAGCGCCAGAACAAGACGCTGATTGATTAAATCCGGCAGTTTCATGTAATATTCAACTGCGACCAGAGTTTCCGGATCACGGTAAAGGCCGATGTGTCCAACCCGTGCTGAAGGGAGAAGATCCATAAATCCATCCAGCAAACCATTGCCTGCTCTTAAAATCGAAACCAGACAGAGCTTTTTACCCTCCAGAAAAGGAGCATCCATTTTCATCAACGGAGTCTCAATTTCCTGATAAATCAGCGGTAGATCTTTGGTAACTTCATAGGCGAGCAAGGTGCCGACCTCACGTATCAAAGTCCGAAAACTTTGAGTGGACGTGCTTTTTTTACGCATCAACGAAAGTTTGTGCTGCACCAGCGGGTGGTCAATCACATTTAAATTTTCGTGCATCTGTGTCTCCTTTTAAATTGATTAAACGTTGACGGTTGAAGCTCTGCTAATGTACTCCCCCAAAATGAGAACAGCAAACTGTAAACGTGTGTTAATTGGTCAAACCTGTTTATCTTCCTGACGTTGTTCCGCGCTCAAACGTCCAAGAGAATATTCATTTAGATCAACAAATTTCATATACTTCGCCAGTAAGGGTTGAGCCTCTTCTACTTTCCTGAACATTTCCTGGGCAATTCTCCGGTAACCGGTATGGCCTTGCGGAGTACTGCGGATTTCCGTGAGCCAAATTAGCGCCCGTAAATTAATATGAACGTACCAGCGAATGTTATAACTCATTGGTACCACATATTGTGCTTCATGCGGAAAATCTTTTGCGATCGTTTCGAAGGCCTCTGCAGAACTGGACATTGCTCGGTGATACTCTTCAGCTAAACCGGCATCTTCTATCTCAACCGGAGTATCATAACCGTGACGTGTTGTCAGCGGTTGACGCTCCTGTGTGAGCATCCGGTGACGTTGTAAATCGCGGTACATTCCATAATCACCCAAAATATCAAAGGTATAAAATGCCATTTCCAATCCACGTTCCGGTTTATGACGCCTGTGACTTCTTAGCTCAATTGTCTGTTCGATCAGTCGTGTTTTTTCTGTCTCGGGCATTGTTTTGACACTTTCCCGTATTTGCTGAAGTGTCAAACCAGAGTGAGTGTAAAGTAATGCTGCCAACAGTTTGCTTTCTGCTTCCTGATCATAATCTATCAAACGCACAGATTCTGCAGATTCTGCTGTCATCCCTCCCAGATGGGCCGTAGCAAAATTTCGCACGAGTTCTTGCTGTGCCTTGGCAAAATTTTGATAATCCTGAAAATAACGATGTTCTGCGTCTGCACGCCGTACGAATGAAGGGATAACTTTTGAAAGTTCTTCATAGGTAAATTGTGCAATTTGATTCAACTCACCAAACGGTTCTGCCCTCAATTTTGTAATCAGAGTTTCAAAAAAACGACCGTTTCCAAAAACACCCATGTTTGTCAGAGTTGACGCAGGTAAGAGTCCCCGGATAATGTCATAAGCACGTGCAACCACCGAACGTTCGTACGCAGCTTGACTGATTTCCGGATCACGAGGTAACTGTTTCCGGACATGCTCACGTATTGGTTCAGTAAAACGGACATATGTTTCAAACAAATTCCGGCAAGTCTGCAGATACAAATCCCTGTGCTCAGAATTGAGCAAAGTTGGTTCCTGATAAAAGCGGAATTCATCCTTTCCGGAAGCTATTCTTATTTTATCCGCGAAACTGACGTAGCGTGTAGATTTTTCTAAAGGAGAACCACCGATGCGGGAATCCTGCACGGTTTTGGTGGCAAGGATAGAAATGTTTTCCAGGGCTAAATGTGCACCGCCAAGTTCGCCAATTGAATCATCTCCATATCCATCAAGAATTCTGTCATAAAATTTTTGCGCGGATTCAATGGCAAGTTTGGAATTTTCTGCAGAATCAGGATTTTCTGCGCCGGCTTGAATTTCCGAAAATTTGGAGTCTTTGTCCTGAATAAAATCTCTGAGAAGTAATGAACGGAGTCCGAGAGTTGAGCGGGAATAACGGGAAAATAGCGCTCCCTTGATCACTTCCGGAAGATTGGTGAGCGCAAAAATGGAGCGGTCTGTGTTGGTGACATAAGAAGAAAGTATTTCCTTTTCTTCTGTCGAGAAAACTTCGTTAGAGGAATCCATGAAATATTTTAGCTCGCCGGCACCCCTTGAGAGTTGGGTAAAGCTTCCTGTTGATTGGCGGGAGACGGCAGGTCAGAATCTCCATATTTGGGATTAGAGTGAGCTTTTGGATCATAATTGTCTTTAAGCAAATCTCTTGTAAAATCAAATGTTTGGCGTGAAGTATAAGCCATTGAGATAACACCAGTGTCCATACGAATTGCGTCTTTGGGACATGCTTCAACACAGAGTCCGCAGAAGACACAGCGTAGTTCATCAATATTAAAAACTACAGGATATTTTTCAACCGAAAGGTCAGGATGTTCACCGGCTTGTATGTGAATGCATTTTGACGGACAAACGGTTTCACACATGTAGCAGGCAACACAACTCAGAAAACCGTTTTCACGCCTGGTAAGACGGTGTCGTCCACGCCAACGTGCAGAAATATGACGTTTCTCTTCAGGATAATTAATAGTCACCACATCTCTTGAACCAAAAAGATTGCGCCAAAAGTGTTTTATAGTGAGACGGAAACCGACGAAAAGTGCCGGTAAGTATAATGCTTCCCTTGCTCCGTCCAACCTGTTAACTTGTTTGACCTTTAATTCCATGAAGCCTCCAATAAACAATATTTTTTCATTTTTAACATTATAATCAATATTTAATTATGGAGCCAAACGCTCGATGCTCCATTCATCAGCCGTTTTACTATACAAAAAACGGTCATGCAAACGGTTGGGACATCCCTGCCAAAATTCAAAATTTTCCGGTTTAATCCTGTAACCTCCCCAAAAATCAGGTAGTGGAATTTTGCCTTTTGCAAATTTACGTTTCATTTCGTCAAGCTTCATTTCCAATATTTTTCTTGAAGACAAGACTGAGCTCTGATCTGAAACCCATGCTCCTAGTTGACTTCCACGGGGACGGCTCAGAAAATATTTCAGGGATTCACTAGTTTCAATTTTTTCCGCAACTCCGTTTATGCTGACCTGACGTTCCATTGCTACCCAGTTAAAGAGCATTGCGACATTTGGATTTTCCTCAATTTGAGTCGCTTTCCTGCTTTTATAATTTGTAAAAAAGACAAATCCATTTTCATCAAACAACTTCAGCAGAACAGTTCTCAACATCGGAGTCCCGGACTTGCCTACAGTTGCCAGACTCATTGCATTCGGAATTGGTTCCGCGTCGTTTGCTTCCTCAAACCATGCTTCAAACTGCAAGAACGGATTAGAATTTAACTGTTCTTTGGTCAGGCCACCGTTTTCATAACCCTGCCGCATAAATGTTAAGTCCATTAATTACTCTTAAACCTTTTTATTGCTGAATCGATCACCCAAAAGCGAGAATCACAAATGCGGTGACAAACACGTTTGCCAGCGACAGCGGAAGTAGTTTTTTCCAACCGAGAGCCATTGTCTGGTCAAAGCGGAATTTTGGAACAGTCCAGCGTAACTGAATTTGAAACCAACAGAAAAACAAAGTGAAAATTGAAAATTTGATAACTTGTAAGATCGTCACTAACCACTGAGGAGCACTTTCCCAAAGGTGCAGCCAGGGGACATGGTAACCGCCAAAAAATAATGTCGTAATCAAAGAAGCAACACCAACGAGTGCTACATATTCCGCGAGCATAAAAGCCGACCAGCGCATTCCGGAATATTCCAGAAAATATCCGGCTACAATTTCCGATTCACCTTCAGGCGCATCAAACGGAGCACGTTTAGTTTCAGCGACCAATGCCGTAAAAAAGAGTACGAATCCGAGAGGTTGTGTTAAAACACCCCACATTGGAATTAAATTACCGAACCAGTAGTCATTCTGTCCGTCAACAATTCCGCTCACGCGGGTAGTACCGTAAACCATGAAAACACCCATCAATGCCAGTCCCATGAAGACTTCATAGGAAATCATTTGCGCTGCAGCTCGGGTACCGCCAAGTAAAGCAAATTTACTGTTGGAGCTTGTTCCAGCCAGCACTGCACCGTAAACACTGAGTGAGGTGATGGCAAAAATAAACAGTAAGCCGGGTTCAATATCTGTGACTTGAAAAGTAAAATCACCGATTGGGCCAGCAAGTGGTATGATCGCAAAAGTAGCGACTCCCGCAATCAATCCGAAAAAGGGTGCAATCAAGTACAAAAATCCGTCTGCGCCTTTAGGCATTGTATCTTCCTTGAAGATGGATTTCAGTCCATCCGCGGCAAGATGTAGAGCTCCATGTCCGGTAAACTTGCCAATGTTGGCCCGGTTAGGACCAACACGATCCTGAATCATCGCGCTCCATTTGCGTTCCATCAGCGTCAGTACCGTGCCCAAAGGCATGGCAAACATCAGGATTACCACCATAATTTTTATGATGGCAAGCACGGCCGGAATCATGATTATTTCAAGTATAATTTCCACTTATAATCCTTTTTTTTGCTTAAGTAACATCGTAATTCACTAGCTGGTAGTTGTGAAAATACCTAGACATTTAAAAAATGCCTCATAATATTGAACGAACACGAACCTAAAAAAAGCGCACCCCACACGTTCGGTGCGACGGATTGTTAGGTACTTTGTTTGATCGAATCCAGATAAAGAGTATCAGGACAAATATCTTGTTCATTAGGCCAAACAATAGTTCCGTCCAATATTTCCACTTTGTTGAAATAATTTTTTTCCTGCAATTCTTGAAATACTCCAAATTTTAATAAATCTGAACAATCATAAATACCTGTTTCTCCATTTGTAAAGATCAACATCAATTTGTAGTTATCCCTTGGAATAACTTCGCTAACTCTTGGATTCATTATTTTATCTCAGAGGCTCAATTTTGTAAGGATGTTGTCCTGATACGGCTAATTCCCAATCCGCTATAAGTTCATCTTTATGCAACTCAATCCACGCCTGAAGAAGTTTCATTTTTGAGTTTGGTAT
>JABGPG010000062.1 GCA_018645085.1 Deltaproteobacteria bacterium | reverse complement strand
ACATTTTTGCTGATTCCAGGTCCAACCCTGCTTTTAGTGATCAGTTATTCTCTTTTAAGAGGAAGATCTGCTGTTATGGCTTTGGTTGTAGGAGTGGGACTTGGAGACTTAACTGCCATGATTCTTTCCTTTTTAGGAGTAGGTTTGTTATTGGAAACAGTGGCAACAGCGTTTTATTTTCTCAAATGGCTTGGAGCAGCTTATTTGATTTGGTTGGGAATTAAAATGTGGAGGAGTTCTACGGATGAAATTAAGTTCTCAGCAAAAGATAAGCAACTGGCTTCCCGTGAAATATTAAGAAACGCTTATGTGACTACTGCACTAAATCCAAAAAGTATCGTGTTTTTTCTGGCTTTTATGCCCCAGTTTTTGGAAGCTGACTTAGCATTTGTACCTCAAGCATTAGTTATGGGCGGAACATTTTTTGTGCTGGCAATCATCATGGTGATCGCCTATGCCCTGCTTGCGAGCTATGCTGGCAAACAATTGCGGATGCCTGCAATTCAGCGCTGGACTCAGCGGATTGGCGGTGGGTTGTTGATAGGAGCAGGCGGTATGACTGCAGTCAGTTCATGAAAGTCTCAGCCAAACTCTAAACATATCAGTTCCACAAAAAAGCACTCGTCTTTTTTCCCATTATCTTTCCGTCAAACACAAGTTTTGCCGCAGAACCTCCTGCACCGGCACAAAAATGTAAGGGCAGCAAGTGCTCCTCTCTTGGCTGACAATACCTCGCAAAAGGCGCTTCACTCCACTTTATCAGTTTTTGCTCCCGTACACTTGTAGAATAATTTTCATTGGTACAGGTATCATTCAACCACATTTCAAATTCCTCATTTTTATGATCAAGGGAATTTTGCTGAGCCATCAGCGACTGCATATTATGGAATGATAATCCGGAACCAATGATTAGCGTATTTTCTGAGCGTAACTTTGATAAGGCCTTCCCTATTTTAAGATGCGATTCAGGATCTAAATTATTCAAAAGCGATAGCTGGACACAAGGGATATTTGCTTGCGGAAACAGTATTTTCAACGGAACAAAGACGCCGTGATCAAAACCACGCTGCTCTGACAATTTACTTTCAATACCGTTCTCCTGCAGTAAAATTGCAATTTTCTGCGCCAGTACGGGATCACCCGGCGCAGGATATTTAAGTTGATACGATTCTTCCGGAAAACCATAATAATCATAGATTAATGACGGATTCTTCCCACTTGTGATTGTTACTGTCTCTTCCTCCCAGTGCGCACTGATAATTAGAATTGAGGCAGGCACTCCAAGTCTCGGGATGATTTCCTGCAAGAATTTCAGCATCTCCTGATGATTTGCGTCTCCCAACAGAGGCAAAGGCCCGCCCCCGTGAGGTAGAAATAATACAGGACTGAGTTGTTTTTTCATGTGTTTCTAATTGACTGATTAATTCGAAATGGTCCTGAAACCGCGTTATTAGGTATGGAATTAGAAACCTTATAAACCACATCACTAATATCGTTAATTTTTCTTACAGCGGCTCACAATAGCCAACCACGGCTGTTCTACTCTGGGTTTTCCAGCAGGACGGTAAAAATGCTCAACTATTTTAAAACCTGCTTGCTGAAGAAATAATTGACTGGTCTCAAATTCCATGTAATGAGCGTAGCGTTGCCCCTGCCAACCCTCCGCATTTCCTCGGGGATTAGAAGAAAATAAAATACCATCTTTTTTTAAAGCAGAGTGTAATTCTGTTAAAACCCTGGGAAGTTCTTGACTTGGAACACAAAACAACGACGCATTAGCAAAAATTCCATCGTAACTGTTTTCTTCCAATTCAAGTTTGAGAAATTGTTGATTTAGAGTTGGACAGTCACTTTGCTCTTGCGCCATTTTGCAAAACTCCTTGCAACCATCCAAACCGACTGGCCGATGACCCAATGCTTTAAACACACGCAAGTCACGTCCAGGTCCACAACCAAAATCAAGGATATCGAGAGTTTTTTCCTGGGGAAGAGCGTCCAGCAAAGCAGCTATATTTTGACTTACATCATGCTGTTGAGTACCAATACGGAATGACTCGGCGTTTTCCTCATAATGAGCAATATTGAATTTTTCTATTTCTTCCAGAGCGACTTGCGAATTATTAATCGGCATAGGTCTATTTCTCTTTTACTTAAGATCTATAAATTAAGTGTCTGTAGAATTGTATCTCCCTTATGAAATACGACTCAACTCGCAGAACGCTTCGTTGCAGCAGGCCCCGTCCTCGATATCTGTTCTGATATCCGCATCGAGGAGTGCATTTACGGTTTGCCCAGTCTGGCTTGCGGATAGCCATGTACCCTTAGGCGTGTAGATAACACCGGGCAAGACCGCGTCAGTAATTTGCGCAGTCAACAAAGTTTCACCGCGTTCGTTGTGAGCCTTCAGCGTATCGCCGCTTGAAATATCACGCTTCTTTGCATCGACTGGATTTATCTCAACTTCTTCCTGTCCCTTCGACAATGCGCAACCGCCAAAAGTTGAATTGGTGCGTTTCGATGACGATGGTGAGATTATCGCAAGAGGGAATTGACGCTTCACCGCTTCAAAACGTGGAAGTCCGTATCCGAAGCGTTCCTCAAGATCATGGCTGAATAACTCAATCTTGCCCGACAAAGTCTCTGGTAAGACCGTGTCACAAAGAATCAAATCTTCACCAGTTATTGTTTTCATTGCGAGCGCCTGATCCAATGCTAACTCGCTTGGTCTGATTCCCCCAAGACGCGGATCTCCATCCACAAACGCAGTATTCATCAGTTCAGCGTCCGTCTCCTTGAAAATCGGGTCATCGAACCCGAATCGGGCAGCGAGACGACGGAAGATTTCCGTGTTAGGCAAACATTCTCCAACACAGGGAATTACCGGTTCAGCCCTTTGTAGATATTGATGTCCGTATGAAGCATAGATATCAGCGAATTCAAAATGACTTGCTGCAGGTAGAACAACGTCGCAATAGCTCATCGAATCCGTCATCACTATGTCTGCACCAACAGTGAAAATATCATCCTGGGACAGTGCCCTGCGCAGACGATTCTGATCAGGATGCGTAATGACAGGATTGTGGTTGTAGATGAACACCACTTTAACTGGTGGATCCATTGATTTATCGAGCAAGACCTTAGATGTGTCAACGATGTTGATAGTCCTTATTCCATCCGGAAGCAGATCAGGCCGCTGCAATCTCGCAGTTGATTTAGGAAATGAATTTCCCGGTTTAGCGAAAACACCTGCACCCAACTGTCCATGATTACCTGTAAGAGCCTGCAGAGACATCGCAGCACGAATTCCGGAGCCGCCGCTACGACCGCGTTCCAGTCCATTACCAACAGAGACACCAACTTTTTTTCCGGCTGTATACCAATCGGCTAACTGGTCAAATGACTTTCGACTGACTCCGCATATTTCCTCTACCATTTCAGGTGTATGAGTACGGGCGTTCTCCATATAACTGTCGTAACCATCGACCCATTTTTCAATAAACTCCGAGTCATGGGAGCCGCGCCGCTCAAGTTCAGCAGCCATCGCGAGAGCCAGGACTACATCGGTCCCTGGTTGGATCTGGATGAACATGTCCGCCTGTTCTGCGATCCGAGTCCGCTTTGGATCAATTACAACCAGCTTTGAACCATGAGTATCCCGTGCTGCTTTAATCGAGCGCGCTAGATGCAGATTTGAGACAGTGACGTTGTTGCCCCATACAATGATCAGATCAGAATGTCGAATTTGTTCTGGCGGCATTCCTGGGGCCGTTCCATAAAGGCTGGTATAGGCTGATCCACGTACGAGTCCACAGAGTTCACCACGCGCTAGTAAGGATGCACCCAGTTTGTGAAAAAACCGACGATCCATCGAACCGCTGGCCAACTCACCATGTGGTCCTGCATAATTGAGCGGTAAAACCGTCTGAGTACCGTACTTGCTGATCGCAGAAGTGATGCCTGCATGCACCAGATCGAGTGCATTATCCCAGGAGATACGTTCGAACTGGTCTCCACCACGCGGCCCAATTCGTTTAAGAGGATGAGTAAGACGATTTTCACCATGTATCAAATCCGGAAAGGCCTTCATGACCTTGTTACAGATCACACCTGCAGTATAAGGATTGGATTTTGAACCACGCACCTCTATAACACGTTTAGTGTCGGTCTTTACAAACAAACTGCAGGTATCAGGACAATCCAGCGGACAGACACTGGGCTTTGTTTCAAGTTTTTCCTTGCTTAACATAAGTGTTATTCTTGTTCAGTGGCAGTAATTAAATCTATGAGCCATTTTAAAAATATTAGCTGAAAAACACATCTTTCAGAAATGATGATTTATTCATGTAGTTCCTGATCTGCTTTTGCCGCAAAAATAAAATCACTTTCAGTCAGTCCATCAATTTTATGGGTCCAGATTGTCAATTTCACCTTGCCCCATGCTAAATGAATGTCTGGATGATGGTTTTGAATTTCTGCCATTTCTCCAACTTTGTTTGTAAAATCAAGTGCCTTGCGGAAATTTCCAAACAAATATTCTTTTTCCAGGTGATGCTCGTTAATAACTTCCCAGTCGTTTGCTAATTTTTTCTGCAAAACATCCAGCTCTTTTCCTTTCAAACTTGGAACACCACCTCTACAGGGAATACATGTTCC
>JABGPG010000127.1:31429-32614 GCA_018645085.1 Deltaproteobacteria bacterium | reverse complement strand
TAACTTGTCAGCAACTTACTTTCAGCCAATTTAGTTAAGGCTCGGTCAATATTCTCCATCGACTGCGCGTAGCTTAAACGGATATAACCCTCACCCATGGCGCCAAAATCACGACCTGGCGCAATTGCCACACCTGTTTTTTCCAAAACTTCATGACAAAGTTCCAGTGAAGATTTTGTAGAATCAGGATATTTGTAAAACACATAAAACGCACCGCCTGGTGTGTATCCCGGATCCATGCCTAGTTCACGCATACGCTTCAAAACAAAGAGTCGTCTTCGGTTGAATTCTGTTTTCATTTCCTCACAGTAGACTTTGCTTTTTTGCAGAACAGAAATTCCTGCTTCCTGCACAAACTCTGTTGCAGAAATCATCAGATTTTGGTGCAGTCGATCTGCGGCAGACATCCATTCCGGAGGAGTAATCATGTAACCGAGACGCCAACCAGTCATCGCGAAATATTTTGAAAATCCGTTTATTGCAATTGTTTGATCTGAAAAACTTAAAAAACTACGAGGTGAATCCTCAAAACTCAAATCTGCATAAATTTCATCAGAAATTACCGGAATGTCCAAATCAGCGAGACTCTGCATTACTTCAGGCGAAAAAACAACACCGGTTGGATTCATTGGTGAATTGATCAAAATGGCTTTGGTTTTAGACGTTAGCTTTTTTTTAAGTTGATCAACATCCAGTTGAAAACCGTCTTCGTGCCGCAACTTGATCATCACCGGTTCTGCACCGGCCAGACGTACAACATTTTCGTAACAGGCATAACAAGGATCTGTAAGGATGACTTCACTTCCTGGAGGCGCCAGCATCCGAATTGCCAGATAGAGCAAAAGCGATGAGCCATTCGTAATAAGCACTTGTTCGGGTTGAATTTTTACTCCGTAATCCACATCATACTTTTTAGCAATTTCGTTTCTCAAGCCTTCCAGACCTTGAGAGAAGGTGTATCCAGCCGAATTTTTTTCCATACTTTTGCGTACAGATTCCGCCGCAGCAGGCGGTGCGCTAAAATCCGGTTCACCAAATTCAAGATGGATAATGTCCCGGCCTTGTTCTGCCATTTTTTGGGCTTTAGTAAAAATTTCCATCGCCAGAAAAGAGCCGATGGATTCCAGATGAGATGTTTGTGCTGTGCTGATCATGTTTTATTGTATTAGAGTTTGTGAGTTATTT
>JABGPG010000127.1:23876-31329 GCA_018645085.1 Deltaproteobacteria bacterium | reverse complement strand
CACGTTTATTTTCACCAAGTTTAAAACGTTTTGCACCGTCAAGATATTTCAAACCATCTTCATAAGTGTGTGGTAAAATTTGCGGAACACGCTGTGAATTTCCTGAGTCATCGAGGTTTGTGAACGTAAAATAGCAGACATTTGTCACTTGCGTTTCGCCGGTTTTAGGATGAATAACCTCTGTCACAACTTCGACCATCAATGTTTTCTCAACTGTGTAAATTACTGAACCAGTGAAAGAAATAATTGAGCCGATTTCTACAGGTTTGTAGAAATACATGTGATCCATACTGATGAATTTTGGTTTTTGTCTGCAGTAAAGATAAGTAATATTCCAGGCAAGTTCAAAAGCTTCACGCATCAGATATCCACCAAAAATATTATCATGCACATTACGTGACTGAGGATGCATTAACAGAGTGGACTGCCTGATTGAATTTTCCATTGAAACTCCTGCTACTTCTCCTTTTTTTATCTGTAGAAAGAGTTCGTGCAAAACCTGACTTTCCTCTGCAGTCGGCGTATTGTTAAGATAACTTGTTTGTGAGATTGACTTGCGTTCTTGCTGCCGCTGCTCACTCTCCCGAAAACGACGCTGTTCATCCTTACTGACTGCTTCCAGTGAATTCACCGGTTCAGCTTTTCCTTCACGTCTCGCAACCATAATAAAATAGGCACGGGCCACCCTTTTCCAACTGTCACCTTCTTTTGATGAAATTTTTACTCCAACTTCTATGGAGCTGCGTCCCACCCAGTTTATGCTGGAAAGCAGTTGAAGATCACGGTCACTGCGTAATTCTCCCAACAAATCAATCCGGTCACAGGCAGCGGTTACGATTGTCATTCCACGTTCCCAGCCCTCTGTGTGTCTGTATGCAACCTGTCCTGCGATCAAATCCAGATCCTCCAGTAATTTTCCGAGACGCAGACCGTTAAAGAAATTTATATATCGTTCCCGAAGTTCCAAATCTGTACTGAAAGGCAAAATCTTTTCCAACGCAGAATCAGATACTTTCGCTGTGATCAGTGCTTTATTAAGGTTTACGTCAACTTTTGTTTTGGAAGGAGCGACTTGTGCTTCAACTGGAATTTCAGACATCTTGTTCAGCTTTTGAGGAAGAGTTGCGAATTATTGATTTTATTCATAAGTTACAATTTTAGTATGCACATCTTTTGCGCAACGAAAGCCGATTTGAAAAGAACGTGTCCACTCCACAAATGCATAGCGCTTGGCGGAACGTAGTCCAGCAGGGGTTCCGGCAGCATAGCGTCCTCCCCATGCACCGCCTCTAACTACTCGCAGCGGATACTTTTCATCTAAAGGCGCTAGCGGACCTTTCGGATTATTCGGCTGCCGCACTGAGGAAAAATAATCCTGCGTGTAATAATTCTGCACCCATTCCATCACATTTCCGTGAAGATCAAAAACACCCCATTGATTCGCCTGCTTCGTACTCACATTTTTAGCACCCCAACTTCCAAGCTCAACAGTGTTTGTTTCCAGCCATGCGTAATTCTCAAGCAGGGAAATATCGTCACCAAAACTATACTCAGCCTCACTACCAGCGCGTGCCGCATATTCCCATTCTGCTTCTGTAGGTAAACGTTTGTTTTGTGCTTTACAAAAGGCAGCAGCGTTCTTCCAGTCCACATAAACTACGGGCTGTTGCGGATCAATAGTGTCAAAACCGCCGCGACCGCGTTCACAAGTCAAGCACTTGCTGTACTCCTCATTTGTGACTTCATGCTGATCAAGGTAAAAACTCTGGATAAAAACCAGATGGTCCGGTAACTCATCCTCATCACCTAAATCACTGCCCATCAGAAATTCGCCTGCAGAAATTTTCAGCATTGCCTGAGGAGTTTTTGCTAGCTTTGCCTCGACAGGCGGAGGTGTCAGTACCGCGGGAAATTCTACTTTGCTTTCTGCACCAGCTTGCTGCTCCAAAGAACGAGATTGAGAAGCAGGCGGAAAATTCGGTGCATGAGCTTGCACGTTTTGTTGAACAGAAAATTTAGAACTTTGTTGCTCTTTTTTCTGGGTCAGTGTATCTTCCGGGAAACTTTCTGCTTCTTCATTTTCAGCTGTTCTTTCACTGCCGACAACAGTCTGCCAGAGCAGATTTCCACTCTTCAGATCATATAGATTGAGACTTACAGAGAGCAGACCTCCAATGGTTTCGTGAGTTCCGGTGAGCAACCAGTCCGCATCAGTAAGTTTTGCGATATCTTCCGTAAGCGGATCATGCAGAATATCCGGAAATCTGCTTTTCCATTCCAGACGCAGGTATACTATTTCGTAATATGGAACTACTTGATTCGGCAGTTTTGCAATGAGTATATTTGTCAGTTGTTCTTCAAGTGCATCCGCCTTGGAGTCACGTTCCTGAGTTTCGTAATTAACTAGATCAACCACTGCAAGCACAACTTCTGACTCATTCTCAAGTAAACGCGCTTTGATTTTTTCTGCAGCAATTTCCAACTTGGAATTATAAATCGCCTCGCTTTCACTGGAGAAGGGCGCCGCAAATAGAGCTTCGCTAAAGAACAAAAAGAAGCTGAAAAATGAAAGAAATATGAGCGTTAATATAGTGAATGAAGTGACGTTTACAAGCTCATTTTTCATCACGAGTTTTTGATTTTCAGGCTGAAACATCTGAGTTTTTTCAGTTTTTCCAGAAGTTATTTTTCATTTCACAACTCATATGCGCTTTGTGCCAGCCGCATACATTTTTCCCTGCCGAACAAATCAACAATCAGTTTCAAATCCGGACCTTGTGCTTCAAGAGTGATTGCGTAACGTAAAGGCATCCACAGATTTTTACCTTTGATATTAGTAGCGGTTTGCACATTTTTAACTACACTGCCCAGATTTTCTTCGTTCAAATTTTCCATTGTTTGCAACTGCTTGATAAATTCCGCGAGCACCAATTTTGAGCTTTCTTCTTTTAAGAGGCTGAGGACTTCCGGATCAGTTGCCTGCGGATTTTCATCAAAAAACAAAGCCAGACGTTTAGGCGTTTCCGCCAGAGTTACTAAACGCGGCTGCAGAATTTTAACTGCTTTTTCAAGTAGATCCGTATCCTGCTCGGCATAAGCTGTTTTTGCTACAAAAGGAGCGACACGCCGCACCAAATCCTGCTGATCCAGATTTTGAATATATTGCTGGTTCATCCAGTTCAGTTTTTCACGATCAAAAACCGCACCTGATTTATTAACACGTTCAAAGCTGAATTCTTCGACCAATTCCTCGAGTGTGAACAATTCCCTGTCATCTGCAGGTGACCAGCCCAGTAGACTTATAAAATTAACCAGAGTTTCCGCAAGAAAACCCTGATCCCGAAAATCCTCAACCGCAACGTCACCCTGCCGTTTGCTGAGTTTGGTACGGTCAGGATTTAAAATTAAAGGCAAATGCGCAAATTCCGGAGGATCCCAGCCAAAATAACGGTAAAGCAGTAAATGTTTCGGAAATGAAGGCAACCACTCTTCTCCGCGTACAACGTGCGTTATCTGCATCAGGTGATCGTCAACAACAACTGCGAGATGATAAGTTGGAAAGCCGTCACTTTTGACGATAACCTGGTCTTCGGTTTGGCTGGTTTCAATAGAGACTTTGCCGCGGATCAAATCATTAAGTACTAGAGTTTCCGGAATTTCCGGGATTTTCATCCGCACAACATGAGTTTCTCCGGAAGCAACACGTTGAGCTGATTCTTCCTTTTTCAGCCTTCTGCACAATCCATCATAACGTGGTGTTTCACTGTTTGCACGTTGCTCATCTCTTAAATTATCAAGACGTTCGCTTGAACAAAAACACGGATATGCATGGTCTTCGTCAAGTAATTTACTGACATGTTGCCTGTATATTTCCAAACGTTCGGATTGCCGGTAAGGTCCAAAATTTCCGCCGATTTCCGGACCTTCGTCCAGCTCAATTCCGGCCCATTCCAGCATATGGATCAAGTCTCTTTCCGCACCTTCAACCAAACGTTTTTGATCAGTGTCTTCTAAACGGAAGATGAATTTGCCTGATTGTTGACGTGCATATAACCAACAGAAAAGAGCAGTACGCAAACCACCAACATGTAAAAAACCAGTGGGACTTGGAGCAAAACGAAGACGAACCATAAATTATTGAATAGCAGGAAATATTAACAAGGAGAAAAGGAGCTTAAGCTGCTTACTGTTTTTCAAAACGACGCATACGTATGTTCAGTAATAAACCTATGCCAAACATCATCGAGAGCATTGAAGAACCTCCATAACTGAAAAATGGGAGAGGTACACCTACAACCGGCATCAAACCGGTTGTCATACCTATGTTGATCAAAACATGTGAAATTATAATTGCGACAATACCAGTAATTAGAATTGCACTTACACGATTTTTTGCTTTCAACACTTCTGCAAGTGACCACATAGTGAGGATTAAAAACAGCAGCAACACGAGCATTGCACCAACAAAACCCCATTCTTCAGAAAATACCGCAAAAATAAAATCTGTATGATGCGCGGGTAAAAAGTTCAGTTGCCCCTGCGTACCTTCACCAAAGCCTTTGCCGAAAACTCCGCCGCTGCCGATTGCAATTTTGGATTGAATAATATGATAACCTGAACCCAGAGGATCACGTTCCGGATTTAAAAAAGTCAGGATACGTCCTTTTTGATATGACTTCAGCACAAACATCCAGACCACAGGCAGGGATGCCAGCGAAAGCAGTCCGATGATAAAAATGGTCTTTAAACGTATGCCCATCAAAAAAATAATTGGGATAAAAACTATCAGTAGCAACAATGCTGTGCCCAAGTCAGGTTGTTTGATAATCAAGACCACAGGTACTGCCATTAAAGCAAGTGGCCAAATCATCCAAAGCCAATTGCCTTTGGGTTGTTCAAAATCCCGGAAATGATGTGAAAGCGCCAATACCAGCGTAAACTTGCTGAACTCTGAGGGTTGGAAAAAGAAAGGTCCTACTTTCAACCAGCGTTGAACTGGTGAACCGGGACCGCCTGTTCCATATAAGAGCACTAAAATCAGTAAAATAATTACCAGTAAATGCATCAAAAATCCAAAACGAGCCCAATGCCGATAGTGAATAAACTGTGTTAAAATTATGACACCAACGCCTGCGACAATACGATAAACCTGCTGGATTAAATAATCCTCCTTACCCGGACTCCCAACTGTTGCAGATGAAAGCGCAATCAAACCCACACCGGAAATCAACAGTACCAGAAAACACAGTGTCCAATCTATGTTGGCGAAAAGGCGTTGATCAAGCATTTGTAGATAAAGTTGTTAGTTTTGGAGTATGTTAAATTATTCCCAGCCAAACGTACCCGGAGGTTTGTGAGTGATATCGTAAAACACTGTTTCAATTCCAGCAAGGCCGAGTATTGATTCTACCAGAGGATCAAGTAAATTCCAATCGATACGAGCAAATTGAGCAGTCATCACATCTTCAGAAACAACCGGACGTAATACCAGACTGTCTTCTTTTCCATTTTTGGAAATCGGCAGCAAGATCACCAGCAACTGAAAAATTTCCTGCATCAGAGAATTTTCTTTCAGCATTTGAGTTACTAGATAATCTGCTTCTCTCAACAGATCGAGTCGTTCAATGTCGCAATAAGCCTGACGGATCAAAAAAGGAGCATTTGCAGCTTTAGAGTTTGAACCCAACTGGAGAACAACACGGTTGATATTCCGGACTTCATTCGTTAGATACGTTGCCTTTTTTTCCAGCCAATCCCAGTCACGTGGAGCATTCCGCAGCGCCGCCGGAGGTGTGTAAGTTCTTTGATCACCCTGTACTCCAACTGAACGCACAGGAAGAATTTGACTTTCACAATCACTGTCTTTCAGACAGTCAGAAACTTCCGCAGCCGTTTTCTCAAGCTCCGGAAAAGTCTCATCACCATTGGCACATAAAACATTGATTGAAAGTCCTGGTCCAGGAAAGGGATGCCTCCAGACAATTGAGTCCGGTAAATCCAGTAGAGTTCCAACCTGACGTACTTCATCCTTGTAAAGATCTTTGAGTGGCTCTACAACTTTGCCTGAACTCATCAAATCCAGAACCTCCTGCACACGATTGTGATGTGATTTTATTACTTCCGCATGTTCAGTACCTCCGGACTCAATGATGTCAGGATAGAGTGTCCCCTGTCCCAGCATCCATTCTGCTTCAGACAAATTCAATTCGTTCAAGAATTTGTCACGCATCTGAATGAAAGTTGCTCCGATTTTATGCCGTTTAATTTGCGGATCAACCTGTGCTGCAATCGCATCCAGAAAAAACTCGCTGTAATCTCTTGCTTCAATATTGTCATAACCTAACTTTTGGTAACGTTCAATAATTTCAGTGCTTTCATCTTTTCTCATGAAACCATTGTTGATGTAAAGCCCTAGTATTTTTTCTTTGCCAAGAGCTTTATTTAACAGGGCAAAAGCCACCGACGAATCCACTCCGCCGCTGATAAACATCAAAACTTTACGCTCCCCAACTTCCTGACGCAACCTTTCAGTAGTCTCCTCAATGAAAGTTTCCATTGACCAACGGGAGTTAACACCGCATAAGTTGACGAAATTTTCCAGCATTGTCAGTCCCTGTTCCGAGTCATTGACTTCCGGATGGAACTGCAGAGTATAGAGCGGACGATTACGGTGATTCATCGCAGCAACACATCCGGAATCAGTAACTCCCGTGACTTCAAAATCCGGAGGACATTCAGTTACACTGTCCTGATGACTCATCCATACCTGGTTTGGGAAACTTACGTTTTTCCAAAGTGGGAAATCCGCTGTCTGAGTTAAGACGGCTTTACCGAATTCGCCTTTGCCCGTGTTGGTGATTGTTCCGCCAAATTCTTTTGCAATCAATTGATGACCATAACATAAGCCGAGAACAGGTAGGTTCATTTCCAATATTTTCGAATTAAATTTAGGAATATCAGCTGAATAAACGGAAGATGGTCCTCCGGACAGTATTATACCTTTAGCCTGCAGTAGTGTCTCCTCATTTGCGGATGGAGAAAAAATTTGGGTGTAGGCGCCTAAATGTCGTATTCGTTTTGCAATCAGATGTGCATACTGACTTCCAAAATCAAGCACAGCTATAAAGTCCTGCATTGCTTTTCCTTTCAGAGCAAGATAATCTATTTGATGACTCATCCTAGCAGTATCTGAAAATTTGCACAATCTCACATGGAGCTTTCGCATGTTTGGAATCGGGCTTCCCGAAATGATTATCATCGCCGCAGTCGCACTTGTTTTTATCGGCCCGGATAAACTCCCTGGAGTTTTACGTTCCCTTGGAAAAGGTCTGGTTGAACTTAAACGCGCTACCAGCGATGTTCGTTCGACTGTTCAAGATGAAATGCACAAAATTGAAGAAGAGATTGAACTCAAAGATGTACGCAAATCCGCGGAAGATTTCAGCAATGAACT
>JABGPG010000127.1:0-23776 GCA_018645085.1 Deltaproteobacteria bacterium | reverse complement strand
AAGAGATTGAACTCAAAGATGTACGCAAATCCGCGGAAGATTTCAGCAATGAACTAGGTGGAGTTGCAAATAAGATGGACCCCTTGTCCCTCTCAAAAATGAGTTCCGGCGAGCAACTTGATAAAATTGCTGACGCAATCGAAAACACAGAAATTGATGAGTCAACTCTTGAAACTGCTGAGGAAGTAACATCTACCAAAGCAACAAGCATTTCCGCAGAGGACTTTCCTGCTCCGGAAACTGCTGAGGAAGTAACATCTACCAAAGCAACAGGCATTTCCGCAGAGGACTTTCCTGCTCCGGAAACTGCTGAGGAAAATGCAGAAGAATTGGCAACTGTTGAAAAATCAACTGCAGATAAAACTTGAGGCAGTTCAAGGTCTCCTGCTGAAAAGAGGATGATTGAAGTGCATAAAAAGCTTGGCGTAGATTTTTTTGTGTGTTAGTGTCTTGGTTTAGTTGATGCTTGTCTAATCAGCAGAATTACTAAATTTAAAAACGCACTTAAGTTTACAAAAGGGTTTTTAATAATTAACTTATAATTTAATTTGAAAGGTAAGCTATGAGTAGCCAGGAAGAGTTTGTGAGTGAGTATAAAACTTCAGCTAAAGAAGAATTAAGGAAACGTCAACAGAGTATTGATGAAGGAGAAGCACTTGACAAAGAAATTCACCTGCGCATGGCTGCAGGGGAAATAGGCGTTTCACACGGTACTGACAACCACATAGGCGTCATTATGCTCAGTCTGGCAGCAGTCTTTACACTTTTTTGTCTTTATGTTGTTTTCGGTATTAGCCCCGCTCATTACACAGGATAATTAGCGATTCAAAGCTAAAAAGGTAGACAATAACGGCCTTGAAACTCAGGCTGTCCTTTTTTAAACTTTTTGTCTCTTGAGCATCATTTCCGCATACTCAACGTCTTGAGGGACATCCACACCGACGCCGTCATTCTCTGCTTCGACGCAGAGCAAAGTTTCCCCGTTTTCCAGAATTCTCAATTGTTCCAATTGTTCAGTTTGTTCAAGAACAGATTGGGGCCACTGATGAAACTGCAGCAGAAAATCCCGTTGAAACAAATACACACCCAAGTGACGCCAAATTGAAAAATTCTCAGTTTGTGGAGAACGTGGAAAAGGAATCAGCGATCGTGAAAAATAAAGTGCCTGACTTTTTTTGTTTAAGGTTACTTTAACCACATTAGGATCATGTAACATTGACTCATCAGTAATTTTATAAATCAGGGTCGCGCCTTTAGTACCTTCCGTGTTATGTGCCTGCTGAATAAGCCTTTCCAAATCCGAAGGCAGAACCAGCGGTTCATCACCCTGAATATTCAGTACCCATTCACAGTCACGTCCGGAAAGCGCTTCTACGATCCGGTCAGTACCTGTTTTGTGCTCGGTACTTGTCAGTACACATTTACCCCCAAATTTTTCAACTGCAGTCAAAATACGCTGATCGTCTGTTGCAACCAGCACCTCGTCAATTGCCTGAGTCTGCATTGCACGTTCCCATACATGCTGAATCATTGATTTTCCGGCAATTTCCACCAAAGGTTTGCCGGGAAATCTACTGGACGCATAACGCGCGGGAATTACCGCTAGTGTTTTTGGGGTTCCGGTTTTGTTCACAAATACTTGTGCTGAAGGTGATTAAAACTTAATTTTTTACCAGTTGATAAACGCGTTCAAGGATTCCATCGAGTCCCTTGTTACGCAGACGTTCATCAAGAATATCGCAGCTTTCCAAAAGTTCCAGTCTGCCGTATTGGGAAAAAAGCTTGGTTATTTCCGTGTCAGGAACGCTGAAAGGCGGACCACTCATTTGATCCTGCTCATACTCCAGTGTAATGAGTAAAAGACGTCCACCAGGAGCAAGAAATGACAACAAGTGTTCTGCATACTTTTGCCGCTCCGACTGAGCAAGGGCAACTATCGATCCCCGATCATAAATTGCTTCAAATAAACCGGTCTGCTCCTGGCTTAAGTCAAAGAAGTCACCCTGATAAATATCTATCGAATCATTCTTGTAAAGTTGCAATTTACCGGCTGGCTGGATTGAATGTGCTATTTTATTTTCAGCATAAAATTCTTCAACTGCCTGACTCACCAACTCAACACCAACAACTTTTTTCGTTCTGTTTGCCAGCCAGGGTAAATCCAGAGTTTTACCACAAAGCGGAACAAAAACGTTTTCTGCTGTTGACTCTAACAACTGCGCGGAAAAACGACTCAAATATGTATTTACCTGCGGAAGATGAAAACCGATTCGACCTTCCTGCCAGCGGGATTCCCAGGGGTTCATAAACTGTATTTTTCTAAATAAGCTAAAACTAAATCCCGATTTCAGTACGGTTAATTCTTCCCGAAGCAGGCTGCAGATGTTCATAACGCCAACGGTGCCAAGGCACAATGAATCCGGATGCAAACTCATCTACTACTTCTGTTGTAAGTTTTCCCGCTAATGCATTGTATGATTCAGCAACTTTTTCATCTTCTGAAAGTACATGCTGTTTTCTGACAAGAAATATCAAATCACCGCTGTGCGCTTCTATCAGTTTTAAACGGATCACCCATTGTTCATTAGAAGAACAATCCTTTGTACAGGGAAATGAAGCGAAATCCAACAGCAAAAAGTATGGACTTTCAAGTTCCTTTTCCAACTTCCAGGCAAGCTCTTTATCCGAAATTCCGGTGAGAGTCAATGTACTGAGGTAAGTCCTGAATTGCGAACGCAGTTTTGGATTGTCCGCAAATTTCAGCTTACGTTCCTTGATTCCTGTTACTTTACCCAGAGCAGGTAGTTCACGCAAACGCTGCTCAATCAACTCCATCATTTCAGGCCAGACTGTTTCCAGATTCTTTGGAGACTTAACTGTCAGGAAAGCCACTGGTTTAAGCATATAAGGTAAAAGGTCACCTTTGTCTTTGATGTCGACTGTTTTACATGCAGTCAGTGAGAACAGTATTCCAAGAATGCCTGCCTGCAGAACAGCTCCTGAAAATGAGGTGTAATTCTTGGTAAATTTTAGTTTCATATTAAATTTGCTTTTTTAAAAATGTTTTTTGTTTCACTGAACCACCTTACTGACACGTAGATTAAACACAAGCGTTTAAGATTTCAACTTGTTATTTCAGCGAATAAACCATAGTCTTAGAACTTTAATTTTACCTTAATTTAAAAAGATTTGATCCAATGTTGAGTGAAGAAATCAGTACGATGATTGATGGTCTGACTCAGAGACTGGGCGACTTAGAAGGGTTTCTTTGAAGTCACTGCAAAGCAAAAACAGGTAGAGGAATTAGAGCAGGAAACTTCTCTTGACGGATTTTGGGAGTTACCTCAGAGTGAGCGTACAGTATTACTGAAAAACATTTCACGTTTAAGTGATTCAATTCAAGGTTGGCGTACCCTTGATTCTCTGCATGATGATTTGAAAGCTGCGGCCGATTTGTATCGTGAAGAAGAGGACGCGGAGTTATTGAAAGAAATCCTTGATTCATGTACTAAACTTGATAATGATCTTGATTCTCTTGAAATAACAGGATTGTTTAACGGTGACGTAGACGACAGAAATGCCATCGTCTCAATCCATCCCGGCGCAGGAGGGACAGAGTCCACAGACTGGGCCTCGATGCTTTATGAAATGTACCGTAGATGGCTTTCAGAGGAAGGCTATAAATTCCAGTTGCTTGACTATCTTCCTGGTGATGAAGCAGGAATAAAGTCAGTCACTTTTTCAGTAGCAGGTGCATATGCATATGGTAAATTAAAAACTGAAATTGGAGTTCATAGACTGGTTCGTATTTCCCCTTTTGATTCTCAAAAGAGACGTCATACATCTTTTGCGTCTGTCTTTGTTTATGCAGAAATTGATGATGATGTCGAAGTTGAAATAAACACTGACGATATCCGTGTTGACACCTACCGTGCAAGTGGCGCCGGTGGTCAACATGTAAATACAACTGATTCTGCAGTACGTATAACACATGCTCCCAGCGGAGTTGTGGTGCAGTGTCAAAATGAACGTTCCCAGCACAAGAACAAAGCCACCGCAATGAAAATGCTCAAAGCGCAACTGTTTGATTTACAACAGAAAGAACTGAATAAAGAGAAAGAATTAGAAAGCAGCAAAAAACAGGAAAATGCCTGGGGCAGTCAAATCAGGAGTTACGTTCTACATCCCTATCAGATGGTAAAAGATCATCGGACAAACTGGGAAGCAGGAAACACACGAGCAGTTCTGAACGGTGATATAAATGGTTTCATCAAGGCCGCGCTTTCACAAAAAGTGTGTTAAGTTTCTGTCAAATTACAACCTTTAACCAAAAACATTAAAATGGCTTCATTTGATATTGTCTGCGAAATTGACATTCAGGAAGTAACTAACGCAGTTGATCAGGCACGCAGGGAAATTGATAACCGTTATGATTTCAAAGGTTCAAACTGTGAAATTGCTTTTGATAAAACTAAACCTGCATTAATGATAACTGCCGATGATGAAATGAAAATGCAGACCACAATCGACATTTTGCTAACTAAATTGATCAAACGTTCCGTGCCGGTAAAATCGTTGGTATACGGTAAGACTGAACCAAGCGGGAGAGTGCAAAAAAAAGAGATTACTGTACAACAGGGCTTGACCAAAGAGCAGTGCAAAACAATCAATCAGTTTATCAAAGCCAGCAAAATCAAAGTTCAACCGCAAACTCAGAGCGATTCTGTACGTGTCAGCGGCAAAAAGAGGGATGACCTGCAGGCCGTGATGCAGACAGTCAAAGAGCAGGATTTTGACTTTGACGTACAGTTTACGAATTTTCGTTAAGCAACAGACAATATTTACACCTCAATTTCATTGTCTGCGCAAAATCCTCAATCTGCGTTCTGCTGTAAATCCGTAGCGGTTCCGTGAAAAAACTGAGATTTGATTTTTCCCCGGAAGCAGTTCTACTAAAGTGCTAAACAGAAATTCTTCAGTGTCCGGTTGCTGATCCGGACTGTCTGCGTTGGAATTTAAATTGGCAGAATAAAATACTTTCTCATCATTTAAATGCACAAAGACATCCCTCACATCAGCTGCGTTGCTGACTTTTCCACTTAAAATCAGTGACTGTAACTCAGTTTCTCCCAGCACAGTATTTCCGTCAAGATCCTCCCATTTCAAACCACTAAACTTCGGAGTCACCACCATTTGTTGCGGAAGCGTATGCTGCAAATTCCAGCGGTGAACAATCTTTGGTGTACCGGATTCTGTATCAATTATTTCCAAATTTATTTTGCCTAAAGTCCCTGTACCTTTTAAAGACTGAAAGAGGAAATAATCCGTTTGTTCTTGATCAGGTTCAAGATTTTTCAGCATTAATTTACCACGATTAACCCTGAAAGAACCTTCTGTTCCCCGAATTTTCAGTAACAATTCCGGTACAGTTTTCCGGCTTTTATTTGCGAGTTTGAAAGCTAAAGCGATTATTTCACCGGATTGAACTTTTCCATCACCGTTGCCTTGACTACCGAACTCTCCATTGTCATATATTTTCATTGCCAGCCGAAATGAAGGAATTCGTTTAGGTGAAAATTTCAGCTGCAGGCGTACAGATTTTAACTTCTGCAAATTATGATCAAAAAGCACAAGTTCAAGTGGTTCAGTTTCCTCCATCATTCCGGCGAAATAATTCACCTTAATTGTCTTTTCAACTTCTGCATCCGGACCAATCAGACCCAGCGGAAATTCCAAACCATCCAGTAAAACGTTGCCGGACTTTGTAACTACCAGCAAACGTTGTCCGGAAAGCTCACTTGTATTCCGGAGTTTAACTTTTAGTTGTACTTGATCTGCCGCTATCTCTTCTGCAAACCAGCTTAAACTCAGCTTTTCCGCGGCCGGTGTTTTTAAGAAAGGATTTAAGCTCCAGTCAATCCCGTGCTCCGCAAGTGCTTTGGTTATTTTTTCACTTTGCTGTTGAGCAACTTCTTTGGTAATTTTCTGAAGGCTGGAATTTATTTTTTCAGGATTCCACGAAAGCAAAAGTCGTTTTGCCGTTTCCACAAAAATATCCGCATTTAATTTTTCTATAATTTCAGCGTCAGCAATTAATTCAGCAGTCTCAAAAACAGCAGTTTTAGCTGACAAATAACGCAGTTCAAGTCTCTCCGAATCAACGCTGTTATTGTCCGCATTTTCTTCAGTCGACAGGCGGAAACGTTGCTGAGCAAATGATTGCTGTTGCTCAGCTGCTTCCTGCAGATTTTTCACAGCTGGAACAGTAATTGGAATTAAGCTCAACTCAGGCATTACACCGATATTGTGAATTGAACGACCGGAAGGTGTCATATATTCTCCTATGGTTAACTTCAACCCTGAACCATCTTTCAAATCCCAAAGTGTTTGAACTGTACCTTTACCAAAACTTTGCTCACCGATCACAATTGCCCGCTTATTCTGTTTCAAAGCTGCAGCAACTATTTCTGAAGCAGAAGCACTTCCACGGTTTATCAGTACAACCAGCGGAATATCCTCTAAATGAACGCTGGCAAATAATTGTTTTGCATCATGAATGGTGGAAACTGAGGGACCTTTGGTACTGACTATTCGCTGCTTTCCGGCTAAAAATAAATCACTAACCCTCACTGCTTCTTCCAGCAAACCTCCTGGATTGTTGCGTAAATCCAGGATCAGTCCGTTGATCTCAACTAAGTCAGCAAGTTTGTTTTGTAATTCTTGAGAAGTAGCTATTTGAAAATTTTTGATTCTAACATAACGCACAGTTTGACTCCCGCTTTGTAAATCAAACGTTTCGACACTTTCAACCTTAATTTCTTCACGCAACAATTCAAACTTCAAAGCTTTTGCCTGCCCTTTTCTGAGCACACTGAGAGTAACGGGAGTCCCTGTTTCTCCACGTAAACGATGGAGAATTTCGTCGAGTGTCAGATGTTCTGTTTTCTCATCATCAACTGCAACTATACGGTCGAGAGCTTTCATTCCCGCCTGTTCTGCAGGGCCTCCGTCCATCGGTGCAATCACCGTAAGTTGACCGTCACGTGTTCCAACAACCAGTCCTACACCTGCAAATTGACCGCCGATATTGATGTTGAATTCCTGGAAAATATCATTCGATAACAAGACTGAATATGCGTCCAACTGGTTCAATATTCCACGGGCAAACAGCTGTTCAATTTTTAACTGCGTTAGTTGGGGATTTTTTCGCAAAAGGTGTTTCAGCAACTTCTGCAAAGTGATGTGCAAATCATAAAGCCCGTTCAATTTTTCAACAGTGATGACAGAAGTTTCTTTCTCAAGTTTGACCTGTAATCTCGCACCTTTACCATTTTCCTTAAATTCAGGAACAACCCAGACTTCCGGAACCATCCGTCCAAGTTCAGTTAAAGCACCTTGAAGTAATTTCTGCGGTTCCAGTTTTTCAGGATGCACATAATCCAGTTGCAGATGCATGATCACTTCCGCAAGCAAAGGAGCTTCCGGTGCAGCAATTGAAGCAGACAGGTAATCTGTGCTTGATCTTCCGGAAATACTGCAACTTGCTAAAACAAGTGAGAGCAGAATTATGAAAAACAGTGTTATAAATTTTTCTAATTTCATTTTTTAGTTCAGCAGCTTTGTTTTCAGCAAAAATATTTTTATGTTCATTTTTAATAATTTCGTCATGAGAATTTTTTCTTATAATATAAGTCAGTTAGAATTATGTTTTAGTTGCTAAATTGCACTCTGCGTACTTGTTTCTTCAGAACTTCTTTTTTTATCTACAGAAAAATATTCTACTGTTGCTTAAAATTACTCATTGATGATTCCAGCTTTTGCTTGAAAGTGCAAAACGTCTGTGCTATTTATCACCTCATTCTAAATTAACGCATAGCAGAACATTCATCTCAGTTGAAAATAAAAAATGAACATCGGCTCCCTTTTACCCAGACACGCCCGTTATCGTCCGGAACACCTCGCATTTGTAGTAGGCAAGGAACGTTTAAATTTCCTTGAATTAAATTCACGTGTGAATCGACTGTCAAATGCACTGCTGGATTCCGGAATTCGCAAAGGACAAAAAATGGCAACTGTTCTGCCAAATTGTGAAGAATTGATGCTGCTTTATTGGGCAGCTGCAAAAACAGGAATCGTGATTGTGCCGGGAAGTCCCTTGCTGCAAGCTTCCGGACTGGCGACACTGCTACGGGACTCTGACACAGAGGTTGTCTTTGCGGATGCGGAATTTGCTGAGACACTGAATAACATCAAAAATGAGCTACCGGCAATTCAAGATGAGCACTGGATACTGTTGGGCGAAAGCAAAATTAATTCCGGATTTAAAAAATATTCCGATTTTATCGCGGAAGCCTCTAAGGACGAACCACCGGACGCGCAATTGTGCGATGATGATGTCTACAACATCATGTATTCCAGTGGTACCACAGGAGCGCCAAAAGGGATCGTTCACACGCATTATGTGCGTGCCAATTACTGCACTCACTTTGCTTCCGCCTGGCGCATGACTCCGGAAAGTATTGTGCTGCATGCAGGCGCCATTGTGTTCAACGGGGCTATGCTGGATTTAATGCCGTGGATGTTTTTAGGTGCGACTTATATTCTGCATCATTACTTTGACGCAGGAGCAGTTTTAGCCGCAGTTGAAAAAGAAAAAGTGACACACATGGTTATGGTACCGGCACAGATTACGGCATTGCTTAATCATCCGGACTTTGATGCTGAAAAACTGCGTTCACTGGAAATGCTCCAAAATGTCGGCGCTCCCCTGTTGCTGGAATACAAGCACAAATTAAATGAAATTTTACCCGGTATTTTTTATGAATTATACGGAGTTACAGAAGGATTCTTTTCACATTTGGACCGTGATGATGCTCTGCGTAAAGTAGGATCTGTGGGTGCAGCACCTCCTTTTATTGACATAAAAGTTTTGCGGGAAAACGGTGAAGAATGTAAAGCAGGTGAGGTTGGAGAAATTTGCGGACGCGGCCCCATGATGATGAGCGGTTACTACAAGCAGCCTGAATTAACAAAAAAAACAATTGTCAAAGGTTGGTTGCATTCCGGAGATTTAGGTTATCTTGATGAAGATGGTTTTTTATTTCTGGTGGACCGTGTTAAAGATATGATCATCAGCGGTGGAGTCAATGTTTTTCCTAAAGATATTGAAGAAGTAATCATTCAGCATCCTGCGGTGGCCGAAGTTTCAGTGTTTGGTGTCCCGGACAAAAAATGGGGAGAAACACCGATTGCAGCAATCATTTTTCATCATGCTCAAAAGCTCAGTCAAGACGAATTGATCAAATGGACCAATGAACGTGTAGATGCAAAATTTCAGCGGATCGCTGCTGTCGTAATTTACGATTCGTTTCCACGTAATGTCGCAGGAAAAACTCTCAAACGTGAAATGCGTGATTCTTACATCAACAAATAACAGCAGAAAACTAAGTCAATGTCTCAGACAGTTTTAAAACGAAGATAATTCCGCAGCAGATTTTGACTTTCAACCTTTGTTTTTAGACATTTTTAATTGTACATTCAACTGCTTTTTATGCTATAATTTTGTGCGAAAATATAGCAAGACTTTAGTCATAAACCTGAGCTAAATGGACGAGAACAGATTATTCAATAATTGGCAGCGTGCCTTAATTGTATCCTTACAACTGCCGCATAGATCAAACGCAGAAGTCCAGAGTTCACTGGAAGAAATGTCGTCACTCGCCTATTCCCTTGGAGGAGAAGTGGCAGGTCAAGTTGTGCAGGCACGTTCACAAATTCATCCTGCATATTTTTTTGGTAAAGGTAAGCTGGAGGAGATTAAATTAACGCTTAAAAATGAAGAAGTTGATGCACTGCTGGTGGATAATCAGCTCAGTCCTAAACAGACCCAGAATTTAGAAAAAATATTAGAATGTGAGGTGCTGGACCGCACTCAGGTGATTTTAGAAATTTTTGCAAAAAATGCACGTACCCGTGAAGCAAAGCTACAAATCAGTTTAGCGCAGGCTGAATATTTATTGCCCCGTTTAGTAGGCTTGTGGAAACACCTTGACCGCGAGCGTGGTGGAATTGGGGCATCACGTGGTACAGGTGAAAAGCAGATTGAAAAAGACAGACAATTTTTGCGTCAGCGAATAACACGCTTAAAAGCTCAGTTGGAACGCGTCGACAAGGAACGTAAAACACAAAAACAGCGTCGTTCAAATTGCCTGCGGGTGAGCCTGATCGGTTATACAAATGCAGGGAAATCCACAATCATGAATGCCCTGACAAATTCAGGACTGTTAGTGGAAGATCGCTTATTTGCCACACTTGATTCAACAACACGGTTATTAGAAGAAGAGACACGGCCCAAAGTTCTGCTTTCTGATACAGTTGGTTTCATCAGTAATCTTCCTCATGAAGTGGTGGCGGCATTCCGTTCAACTCTCTCAACTGTCAAAGATGCGGATTTACTGCTGCAGATTGTAGATGCGAGTGACAATATCGATGAACATTTGCAAACGACCGCAGATGTTTTGGAAGATCTGGATACGCTCTCTATTCCAATTATTAAAGTGTTTAATAAAATAGACCGCATTTCTCCTACACGTTTATTAATGTTGGAAAAAATGTATCCTGAGGCAGTTTTTGTTGCTGTGATAAATACTGCGGAAAACGCACATGATAACAGCTCAACTTTAGTTGATAAAATAAGAAAAAGAATCCTGCTTTTTTTTGATGAACGCATGAAAACGGTGACAATTCGTCTCAATTATCAGCACTCACAACATTTAGCAAATATATATGAATGGAGCAGAGTTGATAATATTGATTATCAGGAGGAGGGTATCATGATGACATTGACCACAATTCCCGGCAATTTGGAAAGACTGCGCCATCACTTAGGCTCAGGTTTCACGGAAATGAGTTAAACGTTTTTACCAACCTGCTGTTTCAATTGCTTAAAACAAAATTCAGTCTGAACCTTAATACATATAACCTGACTCTGCTAATGACGAAAATACGCTTTTCGGGCAGTTAAGTCATTCAGCAAATTTTTCACAAACAGGAATAAAATAAATGCAAAAATTTATTGTGGAGGGAGGTATTTCACTCTCCGGAAGCATCACACCTTCAGGCAACAAAAACGAAGCGTTGCCTGTACTTGCAGCAACTTTGCTGGCACATGAAGCTGTTACAATACACAATGTGCCGGATATTCTCGATATTGCGATCATGCGTGAGTTGCTGGTCAGTCTTGGTGTAAAAATTAAGCAAATTGACGCACACACTTTTCGCTTTGATTCCAGCCATTTGCAGTCCACAGTTCCGGACTCAGAACGAGCAAAGCAGATCAGAGGCTCCTTCCTGCTGGCAGGACCACTGCTGGCCCGCAGCAATTCGATAGATCTGCCTGCACCTGGAGGTGACCGTATCGGTTTAAGACCAGTTCACACTCATCTTCTGGCTCTCGAAGAACTAGGTGCAGAGATTACGCTAAATGAAGATGGACTCTATCAAATGCGTTCAAAAGCCTTGAGAGGTACAGAGATTTACCTCGATGAAGCAAGCGTGATGGCTACAGAAAATGCTGTCATGGCAGCGGTTACCGCAGAAGGTAAAACCAGTATTTATAACGCTGCCTGTGAACCGCACGTTCAGGGACTCTGTCATTTTCTGGTAATGCTTGGAGCATCAATCGAAGGTATCGGCAGCAATTTACTCATCATCGAAGGTGTAGCAAAACTGGCAGGAGGAGATTACACAATTCAGCCTGATCACACGGAAGTTGGATCTTTTATAGGATTAGCCGCGGTTACAGGCAGCGAATTACGGATCAAAAACGCAGGTGTTGAATATCTGCGGATGACACGTTTAATGTTTGAAAAACTTGGTGTTGAAATTATAGTTGAAGGCAACGATTTGCTGATTCCGAAAAAACAAAAACTTGCAGTTCAAAAAGATGTTCCAGGAGGAATACCAAAAATTGACGATGCGCCCTGGCCGGGATTTCCTGCGGATTTAACCAGTATCATGACAGTGGTTGCCACACAGTGTACAGGTGCAGTTTTAATTTTTGAAAAAATGTTTGAAAGCCGTTTATTCTGGGTAGATAAGCTAATTGAAATGGGAGCACAAATAATTCTTTGTGATCCGCACCGGGCAGTTGTTTCTGGTCCAACTCCGCTCAAAGGCGCACGGGTTTCATCGCCGGATATTAGAGCAGGTATGGCTTTGTTGATTGCAGCACTTGGTGCAAAAGGTACAACGGAAATACATAATATTGATCAGATAGATCGTGGATATGAAAAAATTGACCAGAGGCTCAATGCATTGGGTGCTAAAATTCAAAGAGTGAACGAATAACAAGAAGAATGAGAAATAATACAGAATTAACTGCAGAACAGGCAAAAGTACTGGAAGAGGAGGAACAACTTCTGCTCCTGGTAAAACAAGGTTTGTTGATGCTTGCAGCAGAAGATAAAGAAAGTAATATCAGCAACCTGCAGTTTGAGAACATCATCGAACTGAGAGATTCACTGGCAGACACTCTGCCTGAGGATGTACCTGCAGTAATGGCGCAAATGGAACGGATGGTTCTACTCCACTCACATCAGGGTTCTCATAATTCTGCTTCCGGTTATAATCTTGACACACCCTATTTTGCACACATCCGTTTAAGTGAAAACAACCGTGTACGTGATCTACTGATTGGTAACCAGAACTGCTTTTCAACACACCTGCCCTGCCCAATCGTAGACTGGAAAAATGCTCCGATCAGTCAAATTTTTTACCGTTACCGTGAAGGTGATGAGTATGTGGAAGATATTGGCGAGAGGGAGCTCGAAGGTGAGTTGATCACGCGGAGGATGTTGTTGATCGAAAATGGCAACTTGATGCGGATAAACTGGCCGGGTGGTATTCTTGAAGATTTAGCTTCAGCACAAGGTGGAAGTAACAAATGGCATTTGGTCAGTCAAAAAACACCACGTCTGGAAAGTGGACAGGAAAAGATTCTTGATGAACTTAAAGTACCAGAAAAGTCATCATCCAATTCAGGAAAAACTACAGACCTCAGTTTTTCCGGTTACAGGGTAGACAAACATCTCCGTCAAATAACAGCACTTGTGGATCCTCAGCAGTTTGAGGTAATTACGCATTCTGAATCAGGAATAATATTAATTCAAGGTGGAGCCGGTTCCGGTAAAACCACAGTCGCCCTGCATAGACTGGCTTATTTGATGACAAAAAAGCCTCAATACTTTAAACCAAAAACTGTATTGCCGATAGTTTTCGGACCGGCTTTAGCAAACTATATGTCCAGAGTACTGCCTGCTTTGGGAGTAAACGGAGTCAGTCCCCGGACTTACCATAAATGGGTCTCCGGACTTAGACAACGTGCTCTGCCTGAACTACCTGGACATTATGCTGAAAATACACCAATGGATGTTATTGAACTGAAACGACATCCATTGTGGTTGAAATACTACCATGAAGAAATTAAGAAACGCACCTTAAAGTTCAGGGAATTGTTTACAGTAAAACTGGCCAAAGTGGAGGGACTCGACTTATTGCTTGAGGCATGGGACAGTTTGACAGTCCTACCTTTGATTCCGAGGTTGCTGAGGCTGGTGCACTGGTCAAAAGCAGAAGTTAGCATCAAAAATGTAGCAAAGCTTGACAGTGCCAGAATGGAAAAACAACTTCATAATGTACTGGAACAGGCTTTTCCGGAGTTGTTTGAAGCACCGCATTTGTTAACTTCCCAGATTTGGAATGATTGTCTTGTCAGTCAGGAATTACTGCTTGAAACAGTTGAACGACTTGCACCTGGAGAATTTAGCGAAACTCAACTCACCAGTGCCTGGAGCTGGTCGGTTAGACAGTATCAGAAACGTCTGGATGCCGGCGAGGCAATAGATACAGATCGGGTTTCTCTGATTGATCAAGTGGACGGTTACGGCAGTGGCGAACTGAATTTTGCAGATGAAAAAGCATTGCTCGATGAAGAAGATGATTCACTTTTGCTGATACTTTTTCAACTGCTCATGGGTCCGCTAAGGCGTAAAAACGGTAAGCTTTTGAGCTATACTCATTTGATGCTCGATGAAGCTCAGGATTTTGGTGCACTTGAATTTCAACTGCTGGTAAGTTTAACACCTGAAAATCATCCGAGTGTTACTTTAGCAGGTGATTTGGATCAACGGATAATGCTTGGACGGAAACATGAAACATGGAGCGAGTCGCTTGCGCATTTGACACTGCCGAACGGTTCAAAACCCGATGTAACCGCATTAGCGCCTTTACAGATTGGTTACCGTTCGACCAATGAAATAATGTCTGCAGCGAAAATAGTTATTGGTGAACATAGCGTAAACACTGTCTGGGAATCTACACGTAACGGTGCACCGGTTGATATTTTTCGTTTCCGGGAACGTGGTGCGATGGTAGCATTTCTTGCTGATACGCTGGAAGATTTAGCTGTCCGTGAACCGCTGGCCAGTGTCGCTGTTTTGACACGCACTCCCGAAGCTGCCCAGACACTCTATGAAGGCTTACTAAGAACTGATCTTGTTAATCTGCGTTTCATCAGTGATCAGGAATTTTCATTCACTCCTGGAATTGATGTAACAGACATTTCACAGACTAAAGGTTTGGAATTTGATACAGTCATCATTGCAGACGCGGATGCTTCTACATACGGTCCTGATATTCGTTCCAGACAATTGTTGTATGTAGGTTTGACCAGAGCAGCTCATCAACTGTGGCTGCTGCATTGCGGTAATCCATCCAAGCTAATTTCCGGTATCGTGAAATGATTATATTCAAATTTATTAATAAATGATGGCTTCGAAAAATTCCTAAACTAATTATTTGTCATCTCGAACGAAGATAAAGAGCTTAATAATTTAGTGCTTAACATAAAATAGATTTCTCGCTTTGTAAGCAATGACACGTTTTTATGACTTTTTAAGCTTCATCAATAATTGTAGAGATATTAAATGCAGCCGATTATAAACAGGCAGATAAGTGATTTAAAAGAATCCGCAACTTTGTTCATCAATCAACTTGCGTTGAAATTACGCAGTGAAGGACAGGATATTTGTCATCTGGGTTTTGGTGAATCACCGTTTCCTGTACCGGAACCTATGCAGGCTGCTTTACGGGAAAACGCGCAGCGCAAACAGTATATTTCCGGATACGGATTGCCGGAATTGCGACAGGCGGTTGCAGGTTTTTCTAAAAGCGAATTCGGCTACAACTACTCTTTTGAAAATATTTTTATCGGTCCCGGCAGTAAGGAGTTGATATTCCAACTAGTTTACCTTTTGGAAGGACCACTCATGGTACCTGCTCCAAGTTGGGTCAGTTACGGACCGCAGGCAAAGATACGTTCAAAATCCTTTATTCCAATTACTACAGACATCAAAAACGGTTATCGTTTACAGGCGGCAGAATTAGACAAAACATGTTCCGGAGAGGATAGTCCTCAAAAGATTCTGATTCTTAATAATCCCAGTAATCCTACAGGAAGTGTTCATACGCCAGATGAATTAAGAGCATTGGCGGAAGTTTGCCGGAAGCACGGAGTTATTGTAATTTCTGATGAAATTTATGCGTTGACAAAATTTGGAGAAATTCCGTTTGAGGGCCTTGCCAAGTATTATCCGGAAGGAACAATAACCACCAGCGGTGTCTCAAAAGCGTTTTCTGCAGGAGGTTGGCGGCTTGGCTACGCAATGATTCCGGATGAGTTGAGTGACATTACAAGGCCGCTTTCCGCATTTGTGAGTGAAACTTTCAGCTGCGTTAGTGCACCAATTCAGTATGCAGTACTGCCGGGATTTGAAAATTATCCGTCAGTCAAAAATCATGTTGAACTCTGCCGTGATATACATGGAGCAGCAGGGAAATTTTTGCAGCAGAGATTTAGCGAAATCGGCTTGAATTGTCCTGAACCTCAAGGTGCTTTTTATCTGTTTCCGGATTTTGAAAATTTTAAGGATCTGCTTACTTCAAGAGGGATAAACAACAGTGAGGAATTGAGCAAAAGACTTTTGGAAGAAATCGGAGTAGCGCTGCTTCCGGGATCAGATTTTTATATGCCGGATGATTTTATGGGGGTACGTGTCGCAAGTGTTGATTATAATGGAGCGCAACTGATGCAGGATTTTCCTCAGAGTGGAAAAGCAAGTCCGGAAATGTACACAAGCCTCTTTCCAAGATTAGCGGATGCTTGTGAACGTCTTGAAAATTGGCTAAAGTGAATTTACAACTGCATAAAACAAAATAATAAATCTGCTTGTCTGCATTAAAATACTATAAGAAAAGGGTTTAAGAATGAAATTGGTAAAAGGATATTTGGGTCAGGATTTACAACTGGAAGGAAGTCTTGCAAGCAAAGATAGCATCCGCATTGATGGAAGTTATGTAGGCAGTATTAGCAGTAAACATACGGTAATTGTGGGCGCATCAGGTAAAGTGAAAGGTCAGATTAATGCACCGGTGATTCAGGTTGACGGTTGGGTTGAAGGCAATTTAAAAGCAACAAAATTGGTGGCTGTTATGCCTAAGGCGAAAATCAAAGGAAACATCATCACACCGGCCGGTGGGCTTGAAATGAATATTGGCAGTGAATTTGTGGGAAAATTCATCACGAAAACAAAAGACTAATTTGGAAGTTCAATAACAGGCGTTTCGGAGAAGTTCCTTAAGCCGTCAGCTTTGTCATACCTGAACTTTTCCTGTTAGCGGAGTTATCGACGGTTTTCGGTACGGCAGCAAGAACGGGTTTTTGATTAACTTTCGGAATATCCAAAATATTGATCCGCGTTGGTACTGCTGAAACGGAAGGCTGTGCTGACTGTGCTGTGTAGGTTTGCGCAGCAGGTTTACTGTCTGTTCGCATTAAATCCGCGAATTTCGGCTGGCGCAGCAACTTAAGCAATGCCGGGGTTTTACTTTGATCTCTGATTTCATTCTTGATCAACTCAGGCAGCTCATCCACATTTTTCAATTCCAGTTCAACTGCCTCTGGTAGTTTTAACAACATTTGATTGTCTGCTTCACTCATTGCCTCAAGCTGTTTTTTAATCGCTCCCACAAAACCGTCAATTGCTGCATCCGGTAACTTTTCCTGGATCAGCAGGTTTTCTATTCTTGAGAGAACTTTTAAATACTGTGAAGTCTCATTACGTTCCGCACCGTTTGCGTCAACAAGTTTTTCAGCTGTTTTAACACCTTGAGCCTTCGAACCAGTGACAGCTTGCTTTTCTTTTTGCTGAATCTGTCGCTCCAGACCGGTTTGTTTATCTGGAATAGTTTTAGCAGTAACCTGCATAATATGCTGAGAATGATGGGGTAAAACTAGATGTATTGTCAGGATTAATCGACCAGCATTCAGTCATTCAAGTTTTAAGCCATTTTTTTAAGTTAAAAACCTGTGTTCTAACTTGATTTCAAGGCTGATTTACTGGATCATGGAGTATAAAGTTTAATAATTTCAAGGCGCTCACTCTCGGTGAGACCTTTCCTCGCAGATAAAATTAATTCATGTTACTGATTCCCGCAATTGATTTAAAAAACGGACGTTGTGTTAGACTCCTCCAGGGAGAGGCAGCAGCGGAAACCGTCTATTCCAATGACCCTGCCGCCATGGCCCGTTCCTTCGAAGATGCAGGAGCAAAGCGTTTACATCTGGTTGATTTGGATGGAGCGTTTCAGGGAAAAGGTGCCAATCTAGCCAGTATTCGTGCAATTTTAAAAAACATTTCAATACCAGTCCAACTGGGTGGCGGTTTACGTAACGCTGAAAATATTGAGCAAATGTTTGAACTTGGAGTTTCGTCTGTCATAGTCGGGACAATGGCAGTTAAGAATCCGGATGTTCTGGAGGAAGTTATTCAGCGTTTTTCCGGAGAGCAAGTTATTCTAGGTATTGACGCACGTGACCGAAAAGTTTCGATAGAAGGTTGGCAGGAAGGAACTGAAATTGACGATGTCGAGTTTGCTTTGCGTTGGAAAAAGCTTGGTATTCAAAGAATCGTTTTTACAGATATTGCCCGTGACGGTATGTTAACTGGTCCAAATTTGGAAGCACTCGGTGATTTTGCCCGGCGTACCGGCTTAAAAATCGTTGCTTCAGGTGGCGTATCTTCAATGGAGGATCTCGAACTGCTTAAAACTCTGGAAGAGGACGGTGTTGATCAGGTAATCAGCGGAAAAGCAATTTACGAAGGCAAACTTGATTTAAAGGAAATATTCAAATGTTAGCACGCCGTATTATTCCATGTCTTGATATAAAAGCAGGACGAGTGGTCAAAGGCACCAGTTTCGTCAGTTTGCGTGATGCAGGCGATCCTCTGGAGCTTGCTCAGCGTTATAATGAACAGTCTGCAGATGAGCTTGTTTTTCTTGATATAGCTGCTTCCAGTGAAAATCGCGGGACAACAATTGAGCTGGCAACACGCTTGGCACGTGAATTGTTTATACCTTTTACTATAGGCGGTGGAATTTCAACACTTGATGATATACACGCTCTGGTAACAGCAGGTGCGGATAAGGTATCTGTAAATTCTTCTGCTATCAGCAACCCAAACCTCATTACAGAAGGTGCCAGACGTTTCGGTTCACAATGTATTGTCGTGGCAATTGATGCCAGAAAAAGAGATTTGAGTAAACAAGATCAACGTGCAGACGACATCTCAAAATGGGAAGTCTTCAGCCACGGAGGAAGCCGCTCTACCGGTCTGGATGCAGTTGCCTGGGCCAGGGAAATGGAGTCACGCGGTGCAGGTGAAATATTATTAACCAGCATGGATGCAGACGGTCACCAGGATGGATTTGAACTTGAATTAACTGCCGCAATAAGTGGTACCCTTAACATACCTGTCATTGCATCAGGTGGTGGAGGAACTTTTGAACATTTCCGGGACGCACTGACGATTGGCAAAGCTGATGCTGTTTTGGCCGCTTCTGTTTTTCATTATGGTAAATATACTGTTTCTGAAGTAAAAGAATATCTCAGTGAAAACTCAATACCAGTCCGTAAAGTATAATGTTCTCTTAAATTAACGGAATTATGTCTTTCATTACTGATAATTACCGCTTTGCGAAGTTAGCCACGATTGCTCTACTTACACTTATTATCAGCAGTTCTGCTGTTGTGTCTGGAAATGAGGAAAAGCAAGTACGTACAATTAACAAACGCGTCTGGTCAATTATCAAGGGCAAAGTAAAATTGGACAAATCCGCTTATACTGTAGAGAGAGTGCGAATAACAACACCAAAAGTAGAACTGATAGAACCCCCTCCTCCTAATGAAAAAGAAAGAATCCCCACGGATAAACTTCAAAGTATGACGCTTTCTCAACTTGAATATAAGAAAAGAAAATTAGCCAAAAAGAAGGAACGCCGCACATATTCATCAAGCGCAAAGGGTAGTGCAAAATCCTTTCTTGAAACTTCTCAAGGAGTGGGTAAATTTTGTAATACTAACCCTAGCTCCTCTTTTTGCGCACGTGAAGCCGAAGCCCATACTCCTTACTTCGGTGCTACTCCCAAAAAAAATGTACGTAAAATAAATTTGGGTGATAAAAATATCTTTTATAAAAACCGAGAATCAATCGAATTTGTTGAAAGATTGGTGAAGCAGTCAAACTACTGACAGCAGATGGAAGAAAATTATCAAAAGTTGATCAGACTGGCGGACACACTTTCGATGCGTGAAATGGACAGACACGCAATTGAAGATTTGGGAATTCAGGGCTTAGTCTTAATGGAAAATGCGGCCCGCAGTGTCGCAGACTGGCTGACTGAAAACAAATTAAAGAATGAACCAGATGCCCGGATAGTTGTTTGCTGCGGAAAAGGCAATAACGGCGGTGATGGCTTTGCGATTGCGAGACTGTTGGCAAACCGAGGTTATGACATCCATGTCGTAGATGCAGGTGAAGCCAAAAAAGGCGATGCCCGAAAAAACCAGTTATTATGGGAACATTTTGGAGAAAGTGCTTCTTTTCCAGATGCAAATGCCTCACGACTGATGGAAGAAGCAGACGTCCTCATTGACGCTATTTTCGGAATCGGCATTGAACAGTCAATCGAAGGTGCTTATCGGGAATGGATAGAAATTTTCAACTCAAACAAGACTGCATTACGCGTTGCCGTCGATATTCCTTCCGGAGTTTCTACTGATGAGAGTCAAATTCTAGGAGTTGCAGCACGTTGTCAGCACACCATTACTTTTCAAACAGGCAAGCCCGGTTGTTTTCAACATCCTGGTGTTCTTTATTCTGGTAAAGTTCACATCGCGGATATCTCAATTCCGGAAATATGGCCTGAAAATCTATCCCCAAAAGTTGCTGACGCAGAATCTTCACTAAATATCCCCCCCCCTTTTACTTATTTATTAACAGCAGAGTTTGTCAATGAATTGATTCCCGAACGTCTTCCGGACGCACACAAGGGATCTTCCGGACATTTACTGACTGTCTGCGGTTCCAGCGGAATGGGCGGTGCGGCAAGTCTCTCATCTACAGCCGCGTTAAAGAGTGGTGCCGGTTTGGTCAGTGCCTGCGTTCCCGGCAATCTTCGTGATCATCTTCCGGGACAGGCTGCGGAAGTAATGACAGTCAGTCCACACAATTCGTCAGAATATTTTACAGCAGAGCATGCGGATTTTGTGGAACAACTTGCTTCAGTACGTAATGCCGTAGTACTCGGCTGCGGGCTGGGAGTGCATTCTAAAACCGCAGCTTTTGTACAGCAATTGACAAAACAGCTGCAGGGTCCACTGCTGATTGATGCAGACGGGCTTAATAATCTGGATGAAGAGGTTTTACAGGAAAGACTTGGTACTACTGTGATCACACCACACCCGCGTGAGTTGTCAAGACTTTGCGGACAGAGTGTTACTGAAATTCAGCAAAACAGAATTTCGACTGTACGTCGATTAGCGCAGGAATGGAATGTAGTACTGCTGCTCAAAGGCGCACATACAGTGATCGGCAGTCCTGACGGACAAATATTCATCAATCCCAGCGGAAATTCCGCACTTGCCACAGCCGGTTCCGGAGATGTCCTTAGTGGTTTCATCGGCGGTTTTCTCGCACAGGGTCTATCACCTCTTAACGCTGCTTTGACAGGAGCCTACATGCACGGCCTTGCCGCGGAATGTTTTAGCCAAAAAACAAACTCCAACTACATGCTGGCTAGTGATCTTTTTGAAGGATTGCTGTTGGCCAGAAATATGCTCAAAGCATAGTCAACGTCTGCTAAAGAAGCCTGAAATCTGAATCCAGATTTATTGTTTATTCTCCACACAAGAAAAAATGTACTCTGAAGAATATTTTCAGTGAACCTTTCCTTAAAATAGATTAATATGTACAGAATTTAGCAGTTACATCTAATTTTAGAAAAATGTCAGCTCAACGTCTCTCTAAATTTTCTATCAGCAGTTTAATTTTCGGCTTTGGTTTTCTGTATGTGCCGATTATGATTCTGATTGTCTATTCTTTCAATGACAGTCGACTTGTCACAGTCTGGTCAGGATTTTCTTTCAAATCATATCTTGAACTGTTTCAGGATCAGCAGTTACTGGATGCAGCGTGGCTTAGTTTGGAAATTGCGTTTTTATGCGCATGCATGTCGCTGATACTCGGCTTAATGGCCTCACTCGCGTTAGTACGTTTCGGCAGATTCCGTGGACACATGACATTTGCCGGCATGATCACTGCTCCATTGGTGATGCCTGAAGTTATTACCGGTCTTTCTCTGCTGCTACTGTTTGTGGCCATGGAACAAGCCATCGGCTGGCCAGCAGGCAGAGGAATGCTCACTATTTTTATTGCACATGTAACTTTTAGTACAGCATTTGTGACAGTCATTCTTTCGTCACGTTTACGTGAAGTCGACCGTTCAATTGAAGAAGCAGCGATGGATTTAGGGGCTACTCCCCTGAAAGTTTTTTTTGTAATCACTCTGCCCATCATCGCACCGGCCCTGTTGGCTGCGTGGCTTTTGGGCTTCACCTTATCCTTGGATGATTTAGTAATTGCCAGTTTTGTTTCAGGCCCCGGATCAACAACATTGCCGATGAAAGTTTTTTCCAGTGTTCGTCTTGGAGTAAGTCCAAAGATAAATGCACTGGCCACCATCATTATTTTTTTGGTGAGCTTTGGTGTTTTCATTACCGGCTGGCTTTCCCTGCGTTGGGAAAAGAAACGCAAACTGGAATCCATGCAGCTAAGCGCTGAATCATGAAAATGATAAAGCATCACCACAACTTTTAACATTAGACATATCATGAATAACTTAGAAAGCACCTCAGAACTTCAGCACATTGACAGTCACCATCATCTGCACCCTTTTACAGATCCTAAAGCCATCCTTAAAGACGGTGCTCGTGTGATTACACGCGCTGATGGGATCTATCTCTGGGACTCAAACGGTGAAAAAATACTTGACGGCATGGCTGGATTGTGGTGTGTCAACGTGGGTTATGGACGTGAAAACCTAGCAAAAGTGGCCTATGAACAACTACAAGTTTTGCCTTATTACAATAGTTTTTTCAAAACAACAACTCCTCCTGCAATTGCTTTGGCGAAAAAACTTGCTGAGGTTACTCCGGACGGATTCAACCACGTTTTTTTCACCAACTCCGGATCTGAAGCAAATGACACGGTAATGCGAACCGTCAGGCGCTTTTGGCGTGTTCAGGACAAACCTGAAAAGCGGGTCATCATCAGCCGTAAAGAAGCCTATCACGGCAGTACAGTTGCGGCTGCAAGTTTAGGCGGACAAGCTTTTGCCCATGAAATGGACGGTTTGCCGATCCCTGAAATTGCCCACATTGATCATCCGTACTGGTACGGCAAAGGCGGAGATTTGTCACCCGATGAGTTTGGACTCAAAACCGCACAATGTCTCGAAACTAAAATTAAGGAAATCGGTCCGGAAAAAGTTGCGGCATTTATCGGTGAACCTGTCCAGGGTGCTGGCGGAGTGATTGTTCCACCTGATACATACTGGCCTGAAATTCAAAGGATTTGTAACAAATATGGAATCCTGCTGATTGCAGATGAAGTCATCTGCGGATTTGGACGTACCGGAAATTGGTTTGGCAGCGAAACTTTTGGTATAAAACCAGATATGATGCCGATTGCAAAAGGCTTGTCTTCAGGTTATTTGCCGATAGGCGGAGTTATGATGCATGACCGAGTTATGGATGTGTTGATTGAAAAAGGCGGCGATTTTGCCCACGGTTTCACCTATTCAGGACACCCTGCCTCATGTGCGGTTGCGCTTGAAAATCTTAAAATAATTGAGGATGAAAAACTCGTTGAAAAAGTCGCCAACGAAACCGGTCCTTACTTGAAAAAACGTTGGCAGGAATTTGAAAGCCATCCTTTAGTCGGTGAAGTTCGCAACGTTGGGCTGCTTGGGGCAATCGAGCTAGTGGAAAATAAAGAAAAAAGACAGTTTTTTCCAAGTGATAAAAAAGTTGGCGATGCATGCAAAACTTTTTGTTTTGAAAACAATCTGGTGATGCGTGCACTGAAAGACACAATGGTTGTCTCTCCTCCCTTGACTATGACCGTGGAACAGATTGACGAAATGCATGATTTAGTCAAACTTTGTCTTGATCTAACTGCAGATAAATTTGGCATAAGTTAGCATACAAATTAAGTGACTTGCTAAATAACCGTTCCCTGAGCGGAGTCGAAGGAGGAGTCAAAAGCGGATTTTTTCAAAATCCTTCAAAGTTGAATCCGTTCCCGCAGGAAAGGTACTT
>JABGPG010000283.1 GCA_018645085.1 Deltaproteobacteria bacterium | reverse complement strand
ATTTCTAAATGTCTTTTTTAGTTCCACATTACGCAAACTGAGAACAGTACTGATTGACAGTAATTCCGGCAATTTATATGTGGTAAACAGCCACTTGAATGACTATTTGCGGCTCTTTAAAAAAACTTAGTCTTTGACAGCCTTCAAAAAATTATTATGCAGTATCATTTCAAGCGAAATGGAAAATCTAATTTAGCCAATTTCATTAGTATCATAAAGCCGTCTCCCGCTTTCTGAATCGAAAATGTGCAGATGTTCCGGAGGTATAGTCAAAGCCAGACTGTCTCCGGATTCAACAGGATGAATTCCGGGAAGACGGACTGTTAAAGAGATATCCGTTTGCTCCATCTTTCCGTATACGACTGTGTCCGCTCCAAGTTTTTCCAGCATTTCCACTTGCAAATTCATCATGGCATTTTTAGCCTCACAGGTCTCCAGATGTTCCGGACGCATCCCTAAAGTTATTGGAACGTCTCTTTTCTCTGATTTTCCTGTGGGATTTAAAGGGAGATAAACCGCTTCCCCCAAAATTGCCTGTTCAGCGGTTGCATCCAATCTTGCAGGAATTAAATTCATTGAGGGAGATCCAATAAATTCTGCCACAAATAGAGTCTGCGGCTTTTCATAAACTTCCAGAGGTGTGCCTATTTGCTCAACTCTACCCTCGTTCATCAACAGCAAACGGTGTCCCAATGTCATCGCCTCGACTTGATCGTGAGTGACGTAGATCGTTGTTACTCCGAGTCTTTCCTGCAAACGTTTTATTTCAAGTCGCATTTGCACACGCAGTTTGGCATCAAGGTTGGACAGTGGTTCATCGAAGAGAAACACTTTTGGTTCACGGACAATAGCTCGTCCCATCGCTACCCGTTGGCGCTGGCCTCCGGAAAGTTCTTTGGGTTTGCGTACCAGCAAATTCTCCAATTCAAGAATTTTTGCGGTTTCACGAACACGCTGCTCAATTTGGTCTTTAGGAATTTTCCGGTTCTTTAAACCGTACGCCATGTTTTGATAGACACTCATGTGGGGATAGAGAGCGTAATTTTGGAAGACCATGGCAATGTCACGATCAGCAGGTTCTTTTTTATTGACCCATTCATCGTTAATGTGAATATCTCCGGAAGTGACAGTTTCCAATCCGGCGACCATCCTGAGCATGGTTGATTTTCCGCATCCGGAAGGACCAACTATGACGATCAGTTCACCGTCTTTAATATCGATGCTGATTCCGTGAAGTGCCTGCACATTTCCGGGATAAGTTTTAATTGCGTTTTTAATACTGACTGTTGCCATGAGAGTTATTGATTTGATTAAAATTATTTTTCGGTTTCAACAAGGCCTTTGACGAATTGACGCTGCATGACAATTACGACTAACAAAGGAGGAAGCATAGCAAGTATGGCGGTGGCCATAGTAATATTCCATTCCGGAATAGCATCCGCGACATACAACATCCTTTGGATGCCCATCACAATTGTAGTCATACTTTCATCAGTAGTGATTATCAGCGGCCAGAGATATTGGTTCCAACCATAGATAAACAAAATAACGAAAAGTGCAGCTAAGTTTGTACGGGAGAGCGGCAGTAAAATATCGAAAAAGAATTTCATTGGCCCTGCACCATCGACACGCGCGGCTTCTGCCAGTTCTTCAGGAACTGTCATAAAAAACTGACGAAAAAGAAATGTGGCAGTTGCAGAAGCAATGAGAGGAATTGTCAGTCCAGCATAGGAATTCAACAATCCTAAATTCGCGACAACTGCATAAGTTGGTAAGATTCGTACTTCGACTGGAAGCATCAAAGTCAAGAAAATGGTCCAGAAACAAAGCTTCCTCAGAGGAAATCTGAAATAAACGATAGCGAATGCGGAAAGTATTGAGATCGTAATTTTTCCGAACACAATTCCGAGAGCCATAATCAGACTGTTCCACATCATCATTCCAACCGGAATACCGGACGCGTTTACTTTCCCTTTTTGTAGTACAGTCCCATAATTTTCCAGCATTTCTGAACCGAACCAGGGCTGCACAGTTGTCAGAATGTCTTCAGCCTCGTGGGTTGAAGTAACAAGAGCAATGTAGATCGGAAAGATGACTACAATAATTCCTAAAATTAGTAATAAATGTGTCAGGACATTCAGCCAGGGGCGATTTTCAACCATCAGTATTGCACACGCCTTTCAATGTAACGGAACTGGAACACTGTCAACAAAACGACAATGATCATTAAAATAACAGACTGAGCTGATGAACCGCCCAGATCCAAGCCGACGAAACCATCGTTGTAAACTTTATATACCAAAATTTCTGTTGACTTATATGGCCCTCCTTGAGTGACGGCATGTATGATACCAAAAGTTTCAAAGAACGCATAGACCACGTTTACTACAATGAGGAAGAAGGTCGTTGGTGAAATTAAAGGAAAAACAATTGTCCAGAACCTCTTTACAGGTCCGGCACCGTCAATTGCAGAAGCTTCCAGCATGGATTTTGGAATTGACTGTAAACCTGCCAGGAAGAAAATAAAATTATAACTGATTTGTTTCCAGGCTGCAGCAATGATTACCAGCATCATCGCCTGTCCTCCCCTGAGAACATGATTCCACTCATAACCCAAAGATTGAAGAGTAAGCGCGAGAATACCGTTCCCTGGGTTAAACATGAACATCCATAAAACTCCAGCCACTGCCGGAGCCACCGCATAAGGCCACAAGAGGATAGATTTATATGCCATTTCACCCTTGATGACACGATCAGCCATCACTGCAAACAGTAATGAAAGTGACAAACTTAGAAATGTCGTTGAAACACTAAAAATGACTGTGGTATAAAATGAATCCAGATAGAGAGGATCACTGAAAAGTTCTTCAAAATTTTCGAACCAGACAAATTCCGAAGACAAACCAAATGCATCTTCAATCAGAAAAGATTGATAAAGTGCCTGACTGGCGGGCCAAAGAAAAAAGATAAAAGTGATGATAATTTGAGGTGCCACCAAGAAATACGGCAGCCACATATTATTAAAAGTGCAACGTTTCTCCATTCAACAATCCAGCATGGGATAAAAAGATCAAACAATTTGCAGGCAAGGCAACTCAAGCGAGGTCTTGACACCAGGAGGTAATGGAGTCACCACAGACCCTTGAGTTGTGCCTTGCAAGAAAAAGGGTGGAAACTCAATTGTAAGTCCACCCTATACTGTCACAAATTTTGGACAGGCTGCAAAGATCAGCGGTTAGCCCGCTCAAATTTACGCAGCAATTTGTTACCGCGAGATACTGCATCTCCCAGTCCCACTTTTGCTGTTTTCTTTCCAGCCCAAATTGCTTCCAGTTCCTCGTTGAGAATATCACGAATCTGCACAAAATTACCGAGACGTAATCCCTTGGAATTAGAAGTAGGTGGTTTGGAACTCATCTGAATGATAGCTACATCACGCCCCTCATTCTTCTTATAATAATCAGAATTTTTGGTGAGTTCGTAGGCTTCATTGGTTATCGGCACATAACCAGTATTTTGGTGCCAATACGTCTGGACGAAGACATCTGACATATAGGTCATGAATTTCGCCACACCTTTGTATTCGTCCTTAGTACCACCTTTAAGTACCCATAAAGTGGCTCCACCAATGATAGAGTTTTGAGGCTCTGAAACCGCACTGGCCCAGTAAGGTAGTTGGCTGGTACCAAAATCAAATTTTGTACTCTTCACCAATCCACCATAGTAAGCCGAGGAGTTAATCAGCATCGCGCATTTACCTTCGGCAAACAAAGGATTGCCGTCACCTCTGCGTCCGCCATAGCGAAAGACATTGTCTTTCTGCCAATCTGCTAACTGCTGAATGTGCTTAACGTGCAGAGGGCTGTCGAAAACGAATTCAGTATCCAATCCTGCAAATCCATTTTCCTTGGTAGCAAACGCAACATCATGCCATGTGCTGAAATTTTCCAGCATTGACCAGGACTGCCAACCAATGGTAAAGCCGCACTCACTGGCTCCGCTCGAAATTAGCTTCTTGGAGAATTTACCCATCTCTTCCCAGGTTTTTGGAGCACGGTCAAGACCGGCCTTGGCAAACGCAGCCTTATTCCAGAAGACCACTGGTGTGGAACTATTGAACGGCAAGGACAGTAACTTACCATCTGTAGTCGTATAATAACCGATCACTGCAGAAATATACCTGCTTTCATCAAATGGTTGACCAGCATCCTCCATCATTTGATGCACCGGATAAATTGCACCTTTTGCAGCCATCATGGTGGCAGTTCCGACCTCAAACACCTGCACTACGTGTGGTTGTTTTTTGGCACGGAAAGCTGCAATTGCTGCTGTCATGGTTTCGGTATAATTTCCTTTATATACCGCCTTCATTTCATACTCGGTCTGGCTGCGGTTAAATCCGCCAACGATGGTATTGACTGCTTCACCGAGCGCACCGCCCATCGCGTGCCACCATTCAATCTGGGTGGCGGAAAATGCGGTACCGCTGAACATACCCAGCATTAATATCGCACTAATGAGGATTTTCATTTGTCTCATATTGTTCCTTTTGTTTGAGTTAAATAAAATATGAATGTTGGATAAGTTAGGCTCTCTCCTCATTTTTCGAATAAACGTACGAATCGTTATAACTAGCTATACCATGCACTCACACAATACTAAGCGAAATGCTTAGTCAAACTAAAGCTACTACAGGAATTTTCCTAATGCAAGACTTTTTTAAATTAATTT
>JABGPG010000281.1 GCA_018645085.1 Deltaproteobacteria bacterium | reverse complement strand
GTATCAGAGTTTTTACAAAACCTTAAAATTATATAACCAAAGCAAAAAAGAATTTATGAGAGATCGAATAATTTCAATTAAAGCCATGGAGATTTTGGATTCACGTGGTAATCCTACAATCAAAGCCACAGTAACCCTTGAAAACGGAGTAAGCGGATCCGCGTCTGTTCCGTCTGGAGCATCAACTGGAGAAAATGAAGCTCTTGAACTCAGGGACGGTGACAAGACACGCTATGGCGGAAAAGGTGTACTCAAAGCAGTAGAAAACGTAAATATGGAAATTGCGTCGGAACTGCTGGGCATGACACCGGATAGACAGGCGGAAATTGACAGGATGATGCTCAAACTGGACGGAACAGCGACCAAAAGCAATTTAGGCGCAAACGCGATTCTCAGCGTTTCAATGGCAGTTGCGGTTACGGCAGCAAATGCGCACAATCTTCCGCTTTATGCTTATCTTGGTGGAGTGGGCGGATTCCGTTTACCGATGCCGATGATGAACATTATCAATGGCGGAGAACATGCGGACAACAGCGTAGATTTGCAGGAATTCATGGTCATGCCGATTGGCGCACCGACATTCCGCGAAGCACTGCGTTACGGTGCGGAAACATTTCATGCACTGAAAAAAATCCTGCTCAAAAAAGGCTATGCCACAAGTGTTGGTGACGAAGGTGGTTTTGCGCCAAATCTCAGCAGCAATGAAGAAGCCTGCGAAGTCATAATTGAGGCCATAGAGGCTGCCGGCTTTGTACCCGGAAAAGACATCTCGCTGGCCATGGATGCCGCCGCTTCGTCTTTTTATAAAAACGGAACCTATGACTTTTTTAAATCCGGACAAGGTACAAAAAACGCCACGGAAATGCTTGCGTTTTACAACAATATGGTGGAAAAATATCCGATTGTTTCAATAGAAGATCCAATGGATGAACACGATTGGGATGGTTTTGCTGCCATTACTAAAAAACTTGGAGCCAAAGTTCAAATTGTCGGTGATGATTTGTTTGTGACCAACACCGAGTTTGTCAAAAAAGGTGTAACCATAAACGCGGCAAACGCGGTGTTGATCAAACTCAATCAAATCGGTACAGTTTCTGAAACTATTGCGACCATTCAGCTTTGCCAGAAAGCAGGTTGGAATTACATAATTTCGCACCGCAGTGGTGAAACAGAAGATACGTTTATGGCGGATTTTTCGGTTGCTATGGCAGGTGGTCAAATTAAAACAGGCTCGGCATCACGCAGCGAACGTATTGCCAAATATAATCGTCTGCTTGAAATAGAAGCAGAACTTGGAAAGTCCGCGATTTTTGGGAGTTGACCGGAAGCCTTCCGGGGCTGAAAGCAGCTTTCAATTCTGTCAACATTGAACTACCAAAAAGTCCAATTCCTTGAAAAACAAACCTGAGGAGTCACGCCGCATTCTGAAACACGCGTCGACGGTCACAATCTTTACTTTGTTTTCGCGAATTCTCGGTGCGGCGAGGGATTTGGTGATTGCTCATGTCTTTGGTGCAGGTTGGATTACTGATGCCTTCGTGCAGGCGTTCACCATTCCTAATGTGATGCGTCGTCTGACCGCCGAGGGTTCGATGACTCTGGCTTTCCTGCCGCTTTACACTGAAATCCGTGACCGTAAAAATCCGCAAGCAGCCAAAAATTTTGCGGCAAAGACTTTAGGTCTAGTGCTGGCGTCAACTACAATCTTGACCGGATTGGGTATTATTTTCAGCCCTCAACTGGTTTTCCTCTTTGCGGCTGGTTTTGCTTCAAGTCCGGAAAAGTTTGAGTTGACGGTGCTACTGACCAGAGTCATGTTTCCGTATTTGATTTTTGTTTCGCTGGTTGCCTGGGCGATGGGTGTTTTAAACGCTGAAGGACGTTTTGCTGCACCGGCCGCAGCGCCGATTTTGTTAAATATCGGCATTATCGGGGCAGCTTTCGGAATTTCACCTTTGTTGGATGAACCTATTATCGGCATCGGTATCGGTGTGCTTTTGGGTGGAATCGCGCAAATAATACTTCAAGTTCCTTCATTGAGAACAGTCGGTCAATCCATAAAACCAAGCAATTTTTTCAATGATGAAAATATTCAGCGTCTGCTGAAACTGCTTGGTCCATCATTGCTGGGAGTTGCGGTTTATCAAATCAATATCATCGTACTGCGCAACCTCGCCAGTTTCATGCCTTCAGGGCAAGTCACCCACTATTACAACGCGAGCCGTCTTTCGGAATTAACTTTGGGGGTCTTTGCCTTTGCCTTAACAACTGCTAGTTTTCCGGAATTAAGCCGACACACCGCCAGCGCAAACTGGGAGAAAATTCGTAGCACACTGCGCTTTACCATGTCCACTACTTTACTGGTCGTCTTTCCGGCCAGCGTAGGATTGGCCATAGCGGCAGAGCCGATAGTAGCAATGCTATATTTGCATGGTGCATATGCCTGGAATGACGTTCAAAATACCGCGCAGACGCTTCAAGCCTTTGCTTTGAGCATTCCGGCAGTTGCCATGATTCGTTTGCAGACGGCGTTGTTTTATTCGCTTAAAGACACCCGAACTCCGGTGAAAGTCTCACTGTTTAGTATTTTACTGACTGGACTTTTGGGGTGGTGGTTAAGCCAAAGTCTGGAAATTTTCGGTTTGGCTTTGGGACTTGCGGCAGGTACCTGGTTTCAGTGGGGACTATTAACCTTCTTTCTGCGGAAAGAAACTGAATTGCGGAAAAGATGGTGGCCCTTGCGTTCATCCCTGCTGTATTTGCTGGCTTCAGGAGGTATGGCTGGTTTTGCCTGGTTTGCAAGTGGATATGGATTATGGGAAAAAGGACCTTTTCTTTTTTACAACTGGATCGTCTTTCTGGCACTTATGGCAGGTTCCGCGTTTTTATATGCACTGCTGCTAATAATTTTAAGAGAAGAGCAAGTTTTGAAAATGACCAAGCGGTTGAAGTCCAAAATAATGCAGCGCTAAAAAGTTCTAAAACTTTGTCATTGTTTACAAAGCAGGAAATTTATTTTATGTGAAGAAACGATATTTTTAAGATATCTCTCTTCGTTCGAGATGACAAAATTTGGATTTAAGAGTTTTAAGTGACATTCACATACCAACTCCCAGTAATTTTAACGTTGATGCAGCCATGACTTTGGCTGAGCTTACCATGTCATCAATCACAATGTATTCGTCCGGCTGATGAGCAAGGTCTAGAATTCCAGGACCATAAGCAATGCAGTCATGAAGATGTCCGATTCTGGCAATATGTTTTTGATCATAGGTTCCGGGTGAAATGACATGCTCCGGAGTTTTCCCTAATATGCTGAGGATCGAAGCACTGACAGCTTTTACCACCGGTGCGTTTGCATCGGTCATCGTAGGTAGAAATTCCATAATGTCACGGATTTGGTAGCGAAAATTCGGACGCGAATCCGCGAGTTCCTCTAATAAATCTGTTACTTCCGCTTTTACTTCCGTGATTTCTTCTTCAATTAAAAAACGTCGGTCCATGATGAGCCGGCACGAATCCGGAACTAGCGGACTCGGCATTCCCGAAAAAGACTCATCTTCTCCGCCGTGAATTGACTGAAGATTTAAAGTAGAACGCCGCGCACCTTCCGGAACAACCGGCATACGAGTTTGCTTTTGGTCTAGTGCGGGAAAGAGTTTTTGCTCAATGAGTTCCAAAAACGCACTCATGTGCCGGATGGCGGAATCACCGAGAAAAGGCATTGAGCCGTGCGCGATTCTGCCGAAGGTTTCCACCTCTGCCCACCATGCTCCGCGATGACCAAGACAGACCCTGTCCACATTCAAAGGTTCCGGAATAATAACATGATCCACCCGCGGTTTTGAGAAAAATCCTTTTTCTGCTAAAAAAGCAACTCCACCGTATCCTCCGGTTTCTTCATCGACTGTTCCGGAAATTTCGATTACGCCGGGAAAGTCAATGCCTTCTTCAATTATGGCTTCCATCGCAATCACAGACGCGGCCAAACCGCCTTTCATGTCGCAGGTTCCACGACCGTATATTTTGCCGTCCCGTACAAGTCCTTCAAATGGATCAACCGTCCAACCTTTCCCTGGCACGACAACATCGAGGTGGCTGTTGAAATGTACACAAGGTCCGGAATGTTTGCCTTCAAAACGTGCGATTACATTATTACGGGGATAACGGTCGGAGTCGCCGGGTGTGTCTCGCGCGCGTTCATAAAGCAGAGAAAATCCGCTTTTCGCTAAACGCTGGCCTAGAAATTCGGCGCATCTTGTGTAGTCCTCTCCTGGAGGATTGATCGTCGGTATACGAACTAAATCTTGTGTAAACGAAACCAGCTCTTCACGCTTGGAATCGATTCTGGAAAATAGAGATTCCATTATCTTTTGCTGTTGAATGTGTTATTAATGTTGAAATGATAGTTTCATCATAATCAACAATCCATTCAACAATCCAGAAAAAACAAAAATGAGCTCAGAATATTTGCAGAAATAGAAGGAGAAAATAGGAGGAAAAAGCGGTAAGACAATGGAAGCGCCAAAAGATGACCACTTGTTAGGAGGCTGTAAAACAAATGATCTTCCTGTTTGCCGCTCCCATTGAGCTTCTGGAAAAACTTAAAATCGGTTGGTGGTTAAAAAACAAAACACGGAGAGAGCAATGTGCTTTAAACTTAAAACCACTCAACATTTAAATAATTTGTTTTTCCAATGTGTTATACTTTCCCACGGCTTTGTTCTGAATGATATTAGTAAATTTACGTAGA
>JABGPG010000122.1 GCA_018645085.1 Deltaproteobacteria bacterium | reverse complement strand
CGGGTAATTGCACCCAATAACAAAGTGCCTATCATTAAAAAGATCAGATACATCGCCATTCTGCCGAACTTGGTCGAAGCATAATCGACGTACTTCACATATGTAACTATGAATTTAGGCATTTGCTCCAATCAAAGAATGTAGAAAAACAACAGTTCATGTTGTTGAATTAACATACGAAAAATTAAATTAAGACTGCCGCCTAAAGTGAGTGATAATCATAAATCAAAAGTTTCTGTATCTCTGCTAATGCAGATATCACTATGCAGATGTCAACAATTACAACCAAAATATTATTTTACAAACAAAAATTAAACCACTCCATGTCACAATTTGCAAGGTTTGAATATATTACAAGTTATTATTTTGCTAATTTTTTTTAGAGTATTCCATTGTTAACCTTGCAATCCACACAATTGGAATACTTGACTCACAAAACGAAGTGATGGCTGCTATGATCAATACAGCTCCGTCGCACGGGAAATAATTGTACACGCAGAATATTTGAGGATTTGGTAGCTCTTATGATATCTGGAAAATATTGTCTCATTTAAAGTATGTTCACTTGCAAATCAAACAATCTATTTTGTCACAGACCTCCTCCAGACAAATCAAAAGAAACATTTATAAAAGAGTAAAAATCATTTATATTGCTAGATAAAGATAATTTCAAAAACAAACCATTCACTCCGAAATATTTGACTGTATGGCTATAATATAATACTATTCGGTCATGCCAAATACACCTAGAACTAATTCCAAATTAAAAGTTGATAATCGTAACTCAGCGTTACTTGGTGATGCTGATGCTGCCATCATCGGTGGAGGGGTGGTAGGCTGTGCGGTTGCTCGCAGATTGGCATTAGCTGGTATTTCAGTTATTTTGCTTGAAAAGTCGGCGGACATTCTGGACGGAGCAAGCAAAGGTAACAGTGCAATTTTGCATACAGGTTTTGATGCTCCAGAGGGTTCACTTGAACTGGCATGTATCCGGAGTGGTTACAGTGAATACCTTAAAATCAGGGAAAGCCTCAATTTGCCCCTGCTCAAAACCGGAGCTTTAGTCGCGGCATGGACTTCAGAGGAAGAAGAGCGTTTCCCCAATATTTTAGCGAAGGCACGCAATAACGGGATTGACGATTTACAACTACTGAGCCGACAGGAAGTCCTTGTAAAGGAACCGGCTATCTCAGCAAATATTCGAGCCGCAATCGCTGTTCCCCACGAATTTGTAATTGATCCGTGGTCAGCCCCTCTTGCATATTTGTCCCAAGCCGTTGCTAATGGAGGTCAGGCAGTCTTTAACGCAGAAGTTAAGGGAGGAGAATTTTTCGGGAATCATTGGATGCTCCATACCAGCCGCGGTTCGGTTAAAGCCACACATGTTATTAACTGTGCCGGTCTTTTTGGAGATCTTGTAGATGCTGATGTTTTAGGGCAAAGCGAGTTCACTATAAAACCGCGTAAGGGCCAATTTGTTGTATTTGACAAGGCGGCAGGCAGCTTGGTACGGTCGATTGTTTTGCCTGTTCCAACGGAGCTCACTAAAGGCATTGTAATATTTCCTACCATTTTCGGCAATCTCGCCGTAGGTCCAACTGCCGAAGAGCAAGAAAGCCGAAGCGATGCATCAGTTAACCAGGCAATCCTGCAGAAACTCCACACCCAAGCCGTCAGCCAAATACCTGCACTGGCCAACATTCCAGTTACTGCCACTTACGCCGGTATTCGACCTGCCACTGAAAATAAAGAGTACCGTGTAGTTGAAAATGCAGAACGGAATTGGATCACTCTGGGTGGAATACGTTCTACTGGATTGACTGCAGCCCTTGGTCTTGCTCAGTACGTTCATAAACTACTTGAAAAGCAAGGTGCAAAGTTTAAAAGTCTCTACAAACCAGTTGTGCCAAGCGTTCCCAATCTAGCAGAACATCTACCACGTGACTGGCAAACTTCGGGATATGGAGAAATTGTTTGTCATTGTGAACTGGTCACGGAGCGTGAAATTTGCGAGGCACTAACAAGTTCTATTCCTGCTGGAAATTTAGACGGATTGAAACGTCGAACGCGTGTCACCATGGGACGCTGTCAGGGATTTTATTGTTCCGCACGCTTGGCAGAATTGACAGAAGGAAAATTCGCAGAGTCTCTTGACATTGGGGCTTGTCATGACTGAAATATTCAAAAAGGAAATCGTTGATGTTGCCGTGATTGGTGCTGGTCCGTCCGGGCTTTCGGCCGCAATCACCTTGAAAAAATTAGGAATTCAAAAGGTTGTCGTTTTGGAACGTGAGGCAGAGGCCGGAGGTGTTCCTCGACATTGCGGGCATCCGCCGTTTGGTATACGCGAATTTAAACGAGTCTTGACAGGCCCGGTATACGCAAAAAAAATAGTGGAAACGGCGCAAAATGCAGGAGTGATAATTAAGTTGAAAACCACTGTTACCATGCTGGGTGCAGGTGGAGAACTAATCCTGACGTCGCCTGAAGGAACGATGCACATGATTGCTAAACGCGTTTTACTGACCACAGGAATACGGGAGACTCCGCGCTCTGCCAGACTGGTTTCCGGCAGTCGAGCTTTGGGTATTTTTACCACCGGTGCGCTTCAATCAATGGTGTATCTAAAAAACAGGATTCCGTTTCGTAATCCGATTATCGTTGGAACTGAAATTGTAAGCTATTCTGCACTTCTGACTTGTCGCAACGCGGGCATCGAGCCAGTTGCAATGTTGGAAGAAAATTCTTGCCCGAGTGTACGTTGGCCAATTTATAAGCTAGCAAGTTGGTTTGGGGTACAGTTATTTTTGCAAACTAAGCTCGTAAAAATTCTAGGCCAGGAACGTGTTGAGGCTGTTGAAATATCAGCTAAAAACGGTCCGGTTCAAAATATTGCTTGTGATGGTGTTTTGTTCACTGGGCAGTACACTCCAGAATCCAGCTTAGCGCGTATTAGTCACCTTGAGTTAAATCCGCAGACTAGCAGTCCGGAAGTCGATGAATTTGGACGTTGTTCTGATCCGGTTTTTTATGCAGCGGGAAATGTGGTTCAACCTTCCCGGGATCAAGCTAAAGTACCCATTTATTATACTAACAACAACCTACCTAATCCGGTCGAAGATGCGGGGCAATGTTGGAGTCAAGGCCGAACAACTGCAAAAAACATTGTCAAAGATTTAGCAGGAAAACTGCCGTCATTTTCCCATCAATCATAAATTTGAAATGCAACTCGGAGCCATTGATCAAGGAACCACCAGTACTCGTGCATTGATGTTGTCTGCTGCTAAGGCTGAGGTCTGCGCCACTTTCACGCATCAGCAGTTTTATCCCTCTTCCGGTTGGGTAGAGCATGACCCGCGAGAATTGCTTAATAATGTAATTGCTTGCAGCGAAGCCTTGGTAAGTGCTGATGTGCTCGGCCTTGCCAATCAAGGTGAAAGTTGCTTGGCTTGGGACAGAAAAACGGGCCAACCGATTAGTCCGGTCATAGTCTGGCAGGACAATAGAACCGCAAACATAACGAATAAATTAAAAAAAGAAGGACATGAAGAGCGCGTGAAAGCTTTGTCTGGGCTGCCCCTGGATCCGTATTTTTCAGCCTCTAAGTTGGCGTGGATTTTAGCAAATGTGCCAGAAGCAAAAGATCTTTTGCGTGAAAAAAGGTTAGCGCTCGGTACGACAGATGCGTTTTTTATGCAGAATCTGATTGGTCGATTTGTTACAGATGTAACAACTGCATCACGCACCTCATTAATGAATCTTCAAACGATGGAATGGGATGATGAACTGTGTAATTTATTTGGTGTCCCATTAGAGACATTACCGGAAATATTAGCAACTCAAGATGAATTTGGTGAGTTGAAAGTGAAAGGCAGGAAGATTCCTCTTCGAGCCAGTGTTGTTGATCAGCAGGCTTCACTCTATGGGCATGATTGTCGAAATGTTGGTGATGCGAAAATCACACTTGGTACAGGAGCTTTTGCTTTGGTTATTAACGGAGATTCTCCGGAAATGAATGAAGCACATGGATTGTTACCAACTGTGGCTTGGCGTTTAGGAGGTGAAGCACCTGTTTATGCTTTGGATGGAGGTGTTTACAATGCAGCATCTGCGGTGAATTGGGCGCGTGGGTTGGGTTTGTTTTCCGAGTATCAGGAAATCAATACTTTTGAAAAACCTGCAGCAATAGATCGTGGTTTGACTTTTGTTCCGGCACTTTCCGGATTGGCTTGTCCACATTGGCAGCGAGAGACCAGAGCCTGTTTTGAAGGAATGTCACTGGATACCGGTCCATTGGATTTGGTACAAGCAGTTTTGGAAGGAGTTGCTTTGCGTATTGCTGAAGTTATTTTTGCCATGGATAAAAGTGTAGCCATTGCAGAAGAAATTAGCGTTGATGGAGGTTTAGCTAATAATGCTTACATTTGTCAGTTTCTGTCGGAAGTGTTGGGACGTAGAATCCGAGTTACAAACCAACCGGAATTGACAGCTATCGGTTGCGCACAACTTGCTGGTGCAGGACTGGAAGATGTTTCCGTTACTGAAAAAAAAGGCCGGCTTTATACACCAACAGGGAATATGCGCTTTGACTGGATGGAAACATTTTCTACTGTGGTCTCAGGACTATCTCGTAGCAGTTGAATGCAAACATATTCTACCCACAGAAAAGAGAATAATCCTTCCTGTAAATCCTCAGACTGTTGCTATATTTTTAAAATACTTGTTGAGATTAACTCTGAAGCTCCTTTAGAGTTTTCAATTAAGCAAATCTACT
>JABGPG010000166.1 GCA_018645085.1 Deltaproteobacteria bacterium | reverse complement strand
AACCAGCTTCAAGATAAAAGCATATCATGATAATCTTGACACTGTACTAGGAGAGCAGTGAATAGTTAGCTTTTTTTAAAAATTATTCCGTCTTAACAACCTTTACAGCAGCGCATCCTGTAAATGTCGAGTGAGCAGATCGAGTTGCTCTAAGAGTTTTTTGTGTGACGCTGAATTTTCAGGGCAGTGGCGAATGACGAATTGCGCGGTCTGGATTACTTTTCGCCAGCGTGGATATGCAGGCAGTGAAACCTCAGAAAGATATTTTTGCAGACCTCTTGACCGATAAGTTCCGGTTTTGTTATCAAGGTGAGTCCCCCAGATATTACTTTTTTGCGCCAGATCAAGCTCGGTTTTTCCGGTTTCGGTTTCCCATATTTCAAGAGACATCTGCAGAGTAGCAACCAGAGTTTGCCGCACTATTATTTTAGCAGATTCTGTCTCAGTGTTATCTCCCCGATGGAAAGAGGACAAACGTAGTTGTGCGGCAATCCGGGCCAGTAATTCTGTTTTCCGGAAAGGTTTGACCAGATAATCATTTGCTCCGGACAGATAGCCCTGAGCAATATTTTCTTCATTGTCAAGGGCAGTCAGCAGCAATACCGGCAGTTCTTCAGCGGAGTGTTTTTCTCGAATCAACTCACAAACCTCAAAGCCGTCCAGTTTCGGCATCATCACATCCAACAGCACCAGCCGGATACTGGAGTCGGTTTCCAAAACATTCAAGGCATCCTGACCTGTGTCACAGGAGGTGAGGTTATATTGCCCAGCTACGTGACCGAAAACTATTTCAAGATTAGTGTAATCGTCGTCCACCACCAGAATATGCTGTAGTTTAGTGGACCTGTTGGTAACTAACTTTTCTATTGGCAGTTGAATTGCTGCATCCGGTAATTTTTGTAATTCCTCAGCGGCAGACAATTTAATGGTTTTTTCTACAGCAGGAGCAGTTGAAACCGGTAAATTAAAGCTAAATACGCTCCCTTCCTGCGGAACAGAACGGACTTCCAAATGTGATCCGTGTGCTTTCAACAATTCCTGGCAAATGCTTAAACCCAAGCCCAGGCCTTCTTGTTCACGGATTTTCGCACTTTCTCCACGTCGGAAACTTTCAAAAATATTTTCAAGTTGTTCCTGAGGAATACCAACACCGCTATCCTCAACTTCTATTCGCACCTTGTTTTTCAGCAAATGAGCAGAAATTGTCACTTTTCCGCTGTCTGTGTATTTGAGAGCATTTGCGCTTAAATTGAGTAAAATCTGCTGAAGACTGTTTGGATCGGCGGAAACAGGCGGTAAATTTTGCGGAATCTCATTTTGAAGAAGGATCGGTTTTTCGCCTGCTAAAGGTTGAGAAAGGTTTAGCACAGATTCGACCAGCGTGTGCAAAACAACAGATTCCATATTCATTTTGACCCGCTGCCCCTGCAGTGCAGACAAATCCAGTAAATTCCCAACCATAGTGTTAAGACGTCTGGCATTTTCTGCAACCAGCTGTAATTGACGTTTAGTCTTTCGAGTCAGTTTTTCTGCAGTAGATGATAAAATCATGTCCACCAAACCGATCATCCCGTGCAGCGGCGTCCGCAGTTCATGAGAAGTGTTGGTCAATAACTGGTCTTTCATTTCGTCAGCCTGCCGCATATTTCTTAATGCCTGCTTTTGAGCTGCTTCTTTGTCCTTAAATTCTTCACGGACAAGGGCATCCATCGAAGCAAAGTGAAATAGAGATTGAAAAATGAGACCTATTTCTATCGCATAAGTCGTCAGCCAATTGTTGGGGAATACTCCTAACACCCTCAGCATTTGAATAATTGCGAAGGCGTAAAATATCCCCAGCGCCATCACACTTATTCGTGAAGATAACTTGCCGTCCTTCCAATTAAGCGGGATGAGAACCCACATGAAGTAAAACAAAATTATGTTGGTGAGCATGATGATTTTAAATGTCCACTGAATACCTATGAAGTATGGGAAAACCAAAAACAAGATATTCAGCGCCATCCGACCTTTTGCTACCTTGTCCAATTGAGGCGCTTTTTCGGAGATCTTGAACATCTTGAGGTAATAAAGAATACCGGCATTCATGAAAATTAGTATCAACACAGTGATAATGTAATTGTTCCAGCCCGAAACAGGTGAAAGGTAGATTGTACCCCACAAGTTGACATACATCCGGAAAAGCAGAAAACCGCCTATAAACAGTACGTAATAAAAATAACGTAACTCCCTTGTGAATAGAAAAAGTAGTAAATTCACTCCAATAATTAATAGCAAAATCCCCCAGGCAATACCCAGAAAATAGGCTTCAGTTTGGAAATAATCCTGCAGAGCTTCGTCTTGCCACAAGCTCAGACTGGCGTAAAGCGGTAAAGTATTGGTGATCCTGATGTAAACAGTTAAAGTTTCAAGAGGAGCAAAATCAATTGCTGAAATGATGAGTTTTCGCCGGCTAAGTTTCCTGTCCACCAAATCATCCAGATCTTTAAGCTGAGTAGTACGTTGACCATTTGCAGTGATCGTGTAAACAGCAAGTGTTTGATAATGAGGCTGCAGGAGGAGTTTCATCCGCAGCGGGTGTGCCTGAGGATTCCGTATTTTAATACGTAACCAGTATGCGGATTTTGTCAAACCGAAATTCGGATTTTCGGAAGTACCAGGTATAAACTGAGCAGAGACTTCCGGAGTGAGGACATCGTCAAGCGACAATTCTCTGGAAGGGTCTTCGAAAATGTCGGAGTATAAACCAAGTGCGGTATGCTCAAACTCTGGTGCTAAAACCAAAGGCTGTGCGGCATAGGTCAGTGAAGCAAAAAAAAGAGCAAATAATACTCCTGTCAAATAGCGCAAGCAATGTGTTAAACAGGACAGCATATTAGATTATTAACAGTTTCATAGATTTGATGGTCCCGTAAAAACTCATTATGACACCAATGTTTGATGCTCCCGTAAAACCTCTCAAACTATCTATTTGTCATCTCGAACGAAGAGAGAGATCTTAATAATATCAGAGCTTTAGATATAGGTATGTTGGTCGTGCGTAGAAAGATCAGGATTTGCTTACTTGGGTAGATGCGTGTCTTGATCAAACAAAAATCAGCACATAAGATTCTACATTTACATAATTGGAATGTCAACTAAGCCTGCAAATAAGACACTTTAAGGAGGCTTCAGTGACATGTTGGGCGGGACAACACTTGAGTCAGCGGGGCAAAGCGCCCCGCCTTTTTTAGCTTTGTTGCTTGTTAAATTTACTGAGCAACGATACGTCCTTCTACTTTTGGAGAGACAGTACCTTTGGCTTTGATGTAATCCATCACCATACTTGCAAGCAGAGTGGCACCGCTGGCATCAATGAGGACTTTACCTTTTTTGAAAACCTTGTAGCCATCTCCACCACCGGCGGCGTAATTGTTAGTGGCTACAGTATAACTGCGTCCCTTATTCAGGGGCTGGCCGCCAATTTTCGCGGAAATAATACGAGAACCTGCTTTTGCTTTTGGATTGTAGATAAAACTAACTCCGGAAATCTGAGGAAAACGCCCGGCATTACTTTCAATCTGGCTGACCCCGTTTTCCAGAGCCTCCCAGATTTGTGCGCCGGTGAGTTCTAGTTTTACAACAACATTGCCAAACGGAAGTTCACTTAAAATGTCTCTGCGTGTTATCATAGTACCCGGGGCATATATTTTCTTGGCCCTAATTCCTCCACCATTTGCTATTCCAATGTCTGCATCAACCCCGTCACGCATAGCATCAGCTATCAGGTTTCCAATTGCGGCTTCTTCTGTACGAACAATCTTTTTGCGGCTGTCAAGTTCAGTGGATGTCTTTCCAATTTCAATATCAAGCTCCTTACTCAAATACTCTTCATAACTTTGAACCTTTGCAGCAATTGCTTCATCCCCCGGGATATGTTTTGTGTCCACAAAACGCATGTCCGCTTCCCAATTAAATCGTTTTTTACCTCTTTTCATATAGGATTTCATGTGGACATCCACAATACCCACCTTATCAGCATCCTCACCAGAGTCCATCCAAAGTGATTTGCCGTTGTCTTGGAAAATGTAGTAGTGATCTTGACCAGATAGTAATATATCAACAATACCACTTTGAAACAGTTCCATATCTTCCACAAAATCAAGATGTGCCAAAGCGACTATCAGATTTGCACCCTGTCCTTTGAGTTCCTTTGCCAAAGCCTTCGCTGTATCAAGTACTGGTAGAAAAGTATCGCTACCGGTGCTGGAGATAACTTTAGTATGCGTAGTGACAAGTCCCATAATCCCCACACGGAATGGACCAACATTTATCATAGCAGTCCTTACTGTACCATCTATAGGGAGTCCATCTTGATCAATTACGTTGCTCGCCAGAACAGGAAAATTTGACTCCCAAACACGTTCCCTAACATTCTTAGGACCGAAATCCCATTCGTGGTTTCCGAGAACCATATAGTCGACTCCGACAGCATTTAACATCTCTACAGTACTCTTTCCTTTATCCATGGTTGAGAGCAAAGACGGGGAATATGCATCCCCCACATGAACCAAATAGGATTGTATATCTCTTTTTGTTTTCTTTTTGAAAATTTTGGCCACGCTTGCCAGCTTTGCATATCCACCTCTGTCTTTGTCAGCAGGGAATTCATACAGATCACCTGTTACGATGAATCTAATTGTGGCTGTTTCATCTGCCATTACAGCCAGTGGTGCAAAAGCAATCAGGCCGGTCAAGAGTCCGGCAATTATAATTTTTAGTCGCATTTTTGTTCCTTTATTTTTTG
>JABGPG010000263.1 GCA_018645085.1 Deltaproteobacteria bacterium | reverse complement strand
GCTACGGCGGCAGTTGAACTTGCGTTGAAATCAGGAGATGCGATTGAATTCGACTTCTGATCCTCTCACCAAAGCTTCTCCGAAGAACCCAATTATTCTATTGATCCTTTTATTATTTTCAATTATTCTTAACCATTTGAAAATGTACAATTAATTAGGAAACTTATGAAATCCATCACGATTACTGGAAAAATGCATCCGGGTTTTGACAAAATCCTGACAGAAGACGCTCAGGAATTTTTGGTCAAGTTACACCAGATGTTCAACGGCACCCGCAAGTCACTGTTGGAACGCCGCTCGGAAACTCATCAAAAAATTATTGCCGGAATGAATCCTACTTTTTTAAGAGAAACGGAGTCCGTCCGTAAAGGCAACTGGCAAGTGGACCCGATTCCGGAAGATCTTCAGGATCGGCGATGTGAAATTACAGGACCGGCAGAAGCAAAGATGATGATTAACGCTCTCAATTCCGGAGCAAAAATATTCATGGTGGATTTAGAGGATTCAATTACACCCAGCTGGTATAATCAGATCCAGGGACAGGCCAACTTGTCCGCAGCTTATGAACGAACGCTTGAATTTTCCAGTCCGGCAGGCAAGGAATACCACCTCAATGACGGAGAATTGGCCACACTGATTGTACGTCCGCGCGGTTGGCATTTGGAAGAAAAACATATCCTGATTGATGGTCAAGTTGCCTCAGGTTCACTGGTGGATGCAGGACTCTATTTATTCCATAATATCAAACGGACCTTGGAAAAAGGTACTGGTCCGTATTTTTATCTGCCGAAACTGGAAAATCATTTGGAGGCCCGTTTATGGGATGAGGTCTTCGCATTTGCAGAACAGGAACTGGGAGTCACTTACGGAACTATCAAAGCCACTGTTCTGCTGGAAACTATTTTAGCGTCTTTTGAAATTGAAGAAATTCTCTATGAGTTGCGTGGACACATGGCTGGAATTAACGCAGGACGCTGGGATTATATGTTCAGTGTGATCAAGAAATTTCGGCATGTACCTGAGTTTATCTGGCCCGACCGGGCACAGGTCAGCATGACTGCTCCATTGATGCGTGCTTATACTGAATTGCTCGTGCAGACTTGCCACAAACGCGGTGCACACGCAATTGGAGGAATGGCCGCGTTTATTCCCAGCCGTCGTGATGCAGAAGTCAACCGTGTTGCTCTGGAAAAAGTTCAACAAGACAAAGAACGTGAGGCACAAGACGGTTTTGACGGATCATGGGTCGCGCATCCTGATCTTGTTCCTGTATGTACTGAAGTTTTCAGCAAAGCCTTTGAGGAAGGCCGCGTAAACCAAAAACATCGAATGCGTGAAGATGTTCAGATTACTGCGGAAATGCTGCTGGAATTTCAGATTCCCGGAGGCACAATCACGGAATCCGGCTTACGCAACAATATCAGCGTCGGCATTCAATATATTGCCGCGTGGTTGGCTGGCACAGGAGCCGTGGCGATTTTTAATTTGATGGAAGACGCGGCAACTGCGGAAATTTCAAGATCACAGATTTGGCAATGGTGCCGTCACCCGCAGGGTAAACTGGATGACGGACGTAATATAACCAATGAAATGGTACAAAACATGATTCCGGAAGAACTGGCCAAAATCCGGGAAACTTACGGCGCTGCCTTCAATGAAGAGAAGATGACGCAGGCGACTGACTTGTTTACTTCACTGGTCAATGAGGATACGTTTGAAGAATTTCTCACTATACGTGCCTACGATCAGCTCGATTGATTTGTTGTTTTTAGAGCTTGAGGAAGTTCTTCGTCATTTGTTTTCAACCATTTTTCCCACAGCATCCGGATACTATTCCCGCTTTCCGGATGCACCCAATCCGGACTGAGTTCAAGCAGCGGTAGCAAAACAAAGCTGCGTTTTTCCATTTCCGGATGCGGAATTTTTAATTTTTCGGTATCAACAATTTCATTACCGTAACTCAGAATATCAAGGTCAATATTTCTGGAACCCCAGCGTTCTTTGCGGACACGTCCCAGCAGGTTTTCAATTTGCTGACACTTTTCCAACAGTTCAACAGGCGAAAGTTCAGTCCAACCACAAACCACCTGATTATAATAATTAGGCTGTTTCATCTGCAAAAGTGGTTCACTTTCATAAATTGCAGAAGCGCGAAAATCACGCAAAGTCACTGCTGATAATTCGCTGCAGGCCTGATTCAGGAAATCCAGGCGATTGCCCAAGTTGCTGCCTAGTCCCAAATGCACTAAAATAGCTGTTGTCATTGTTAATTTTTTAGTTGAAAATTATGAAGTATGAGCTTATCACAATCGTTGATGCAGTCGCAAACAGAAGCAAAACCGGATAATTAATAATGTTACGCATTATCGGCGGAGAGTACCGCGGCAGAAAACTAAAAGTCCCTGCGGGAAATGATGTACGGCCAACTTCGGATCGGGTTCGGGAAGCACTTTTCAACCTGCTTTCTTCGCTGTTAAACTGGGACGAGCTGACCGTGCTGGATCTTTACGCAGGCAGCGGTGCCTTGGGTTTGGAAGCCTTGAGCCGCGGCGCAAAACACGCGATCTTCGTTGAAGCATCACGCAGGCATCTGCAAATTCTCCAACAAAATGTTGAATTGATGTCTCCAGAGCAGGAACGATTTGAACTCGTACAGGACCGTGCAGTACGTTGGATTTCCCGTTTTACTGATCCTGAAAAACCTTGCCTTGCTTTTCTTGATCCTCCATTTTCCGGACAGGAATATGATCATATGCTGGAAAAACTGGCGCATCTTCCTGCAATCCGGACAGGATCAATGATAGTAGTTGAATCAGCAGATTCCAGAGAAATAAAGTTTCCGGAAATTATGGAACTGGTGAAACACCGACGTTACGGCTCGGTCACGCTTGATATTCTGCGTAAATGCTGAACAGACAGTTCGACAATAATCTTGCCTTGACTCCACTACTAGCCTAATCTGAAACAAGTAAATTATTTCCTGAGAGAACATATTTCATTATCCGCAATGAGTTTTTTAGACAAAATTGACAAAGCAGCCCTGCCTGAACATGTCGCCATAATCATGGACGGCAACGGACGTTGGGCCACACAGCGCCGCATGCCGAGATTTCAAGGACATCGCTATGCCGTCAAGTCGGTGCGTGCCTGTGTAGAAGCGGCAGCTGAGTTGAAATTACCCGTGCTGACTTTGTACGCATTTTCAACCGAAAACTGGCAACGTCCAAAAAAAGAAGTTTCGGCACTGATGAATCTGTTTTTTGAATTCCTCAAAAAAGAACTGGATACAATGCTTAAAAACAATGTGCGTTTTAAGCTAATTGGTGACCGTGACGGTCTTCCGGATTTTCTGCAGGAACGCTTAAGCCATGCTTTGGATTCAACTGCAGGGAATAGTGGTTTATTATTGAATTTAGCCTTGAACTACGGTGGCCGTGACGAACTCGTACGTGCGGTCAGGATGCTCGCGCAAGAGGTTAAGGAGGGAGATTTAGAACCGGAAAATATTGATGAGACTTTAATTTCCGCAAAAACCTACACAGCTGGTGTGCCGGATCCGGATTTGATAATACGAACAAGTGGTGAACTACGTCTCTCCAACTTTTTGATTTGGCAGGCTGCCTACGCGGAGTATTTTTTTACCGATGTTTTATGGCCTGATTTTTCTAAAGAGAATTTACACGAAGCGCTGTTTGAGTTTCAGCAGAGAAAACGCAGAATGGGAGGCACTACTGTTTCCGGAGCAGCTTCCAAATCCTCTGCGGATATTCCGCTGTCTGCTAACAATACTAAAAAATCTACACTTTCCGAAACCTCTGCCTGAGATTTTTTATGAGCGATGCCTCAACACCATCTGACTTGTCCGCAAGGGTCAAAACCGGCTTCCCACTGGCAGCAGGAATTGCACTTCTGCTCTTTTCTCCTACTTTTGTCGTTGGAATCCTCGTACTTGTGGTTGCGTTCATCGGTGCACAGGAACTCACCAGTATGCTTGCTAAAGCTGAGGGTGATGAAACTCCAGGATTACTTCCGGAATGGCTGTTACCGGGAACTGCAGTGCTGATGGGTTTAGGCGCGTTAGCCGGGCAGACAGGACTTCATGCCGCCTTATTGATCAGTGTAGTGGGTTGGATATTTTATGAATTATTGTTTACACCTAAAAGCGAACTCACTAAATTATCAGCTTTAGGTTTCGGTTTATTCGGAATGGTTTGGGCGGTCTGGAGCGTGCTGCACCTAACACTGATCAAAGATCTTCCGGAAGGTACCGCACTGGTTTTTTACCTTTTACTGGTGATTAGCTTCAGTGACATTTTCGCGTATTTTGGTGGTAAACGTTTTGGAAAAACACTGCTGGCGCCAAGTATTAGTCCGAAAAAAACATGGGAAGGCAGCTTTTTCGGAGTTATCGGCGGAGGAATTGTAGGTGCGGTTTTTGGCGAACTTACGATGTCAATGTTCTGGCTTTACGGTTTGCTGCTGGCCATGCTGCTGGCGGTTGTAGGACAACTTGGTGATTTGGTTGAATCAAAAATAAAACGACTCTGCGATGTCAAAGATTCCGGAACGCTGCTACCCGGACACGGCGGTATCCTCGACCGGATTGATGGACACATGCTCGCTGCACCAGTTTTTTACTATTTACTGCAACTCGGATGAAACCCTCTGCAAGTTTATCCAATAGTCCGGAAACTCAAGACTCCGTTCAAAAAAAACTCACCATCCTTGGTTCGACCGGATCCATTGGTTTAAACACGCTTGATATTATCCGTCAGTTTCCGCAAAAAT
>JABGPG010000154.1 GCA_018645085.1 Deltaproteobacteria bacterium | reverse complement strand
CTAGAGCGGAGTTTTCTGCATTTGCAGTGTGAGAAGTGAAAGCTGATCTGAGAGTCGTGAGTGAGATTTTCCACCTTCGGGACAGTGTTTAATTACAAAGCTGGTTGTATTAACGACTTTACGCCAGCGCGGGTGGTTGGGTAAAGTATCAACAGACTGATACTTGCTAAGAGTTCGTGAATGCCAGGTGTCAGTACTTTTGTCAAAATATGAGCCCCATTGTTGACTTTCCTGCGCCAGTTCAATGGGGCTTTTTCCGGTTTCCTGTTCCCAACACGAAAGTGAAATCCGTAAAGTTTCAACCAGTGTCTGACGTACTTCATTGAGTGACGGGATTAAAACTGCTGGTTGCCGATGTGCCTTTGACAATGAAACTTGAGCGGCAACACGTGCTAACAACTCCTGACGCTGAATGGGCTTGGTGAGATAGTCATTTGCACCGCATTGATAACCCTGCGTGATGTCTGACTCACCCGTGAGAGCGGTCAAAAGCAGAATTGGAAGTTCATCTTTGCTGTAAATTTCACGAATAAGTTCGCAGCTTTCAAAACCATCTAAGCCCGGCATCATCACATCCATCAGCACCACGTCGAATTTTTCTCCATCCTGAATCAAGGTCAAGGCTTCACGTCCTGAAAGACAAAGTGTCCAGGCATATTCAACGGATTGCAAATAACCTGCGACTACTTCCAAATTGACAGGATCATCATCCACAATCAACAGTCGAGCATGTTCCGAATAGCTCACTTTATCCTGGGAAGGATGGATGGTATTAACTAGAGGGTGTGTGGGGATATTCGTAGAAGGCAATGAATTGTCCGGCATCTCTTTTTGCGGATCAGCAACATAGTCGGCTTTTGCCAACATGAAACTGAAGGCACTCCCTTTTCCGGGAGTACTCTGAACTTCCAAAGCTCCACCATGTGCTTCAATGAGTCTGCTGCAGATTTCCAAGCCAAGACCCATTCCGGACTGTTGCTGAACATGCTCTGTTTTGCCTCGTTCGAAACTTTCGAATAATTTTTCAATTTCTTCCGCTTCGATCCCAATTCCGCTATCTTTAATTTTGATTTTAATTTTGTCATTTTCAGCAGAAGCAGAAACGCTGATGCTGCCGGATTCAGAGTATTTGATGGCATTGCCCACCAAATTCATCAGCACCTGCCGGAGACGCCCTGGATCGGCCAGAACAGGTGCTAAGTCTGGCGGCACTAGATTTTTGAAGTTGAGCGACCTTCCCTGAATAAGAGGTTCAAGCAACTGCAGAACGTTTTGCACCAATGGAAACAAAGTTACTGATTCCATCTGCAACTGCAAATTGTCTTTACGTATTACAGCAAGATCGAGGAGATCATTGATCAAGTAATCCAGCCGCTTGCCACTGTTGATGATCAAACTCAATTGGCGGGTGGTGTTCTTTGATAATTTTTCTGCAGGTGCAGCCAAAATGCTTTCAGCCAAGCCGACCATGCCGTGCAGTGGTGTACGTAATTCATGTGAAGTGTTGTTCAATAATTGATTCTTCAATTCATCACTGCGACGCAGATTAACTAAAGCCAGACTTTGTGCCTGTTCCTTGTCCTCAAACAATTTTTTGATATTTGCCAACATACCCAGTGAGAAAATAAAAGCCTGAATTATAAGTCCGATTTCCACTGAATGAATAGTGAAACCGTTAGCAGGAAGTATTCCTTGAATCCAGAGACCAAAAACCAAGGACATGAGGATAAAGATACTCCAGCCACTGAATAAATATCCCCCGGCAAGTAGACCTTTACGCCAACAAGAGAACGCCATGTACAATAAAGGAAGCAACAAAAATGCGAGTAACGACATCAAGTGAGTAAATAAAGAAAAAGTCAGCACAAACATCATTGGCAAACACAGTAAATTTAAAACTATCAGGAGAGTGCTGTGCCGGTGTAGTTTAGGAGTTAAATTTTTGCTTTGCAGTGTCCTGCGGAAGAAGAGAATGATGAAAATGAAAGACAACTGAACTGAAAAAGCACCGGCGTAATAGTTCCATTCTGGTGCAAAAGATAACCAATATACAGTGTCCCACCTGTGCGACTGGAGCCGGAAATATGTGGCACAAAGCAGAAAGAGCGTGTAGTACAAATACATTCGGTCTTGAAAGTAAATGTACAGGCACAAATTAAAAAATACGAAAACCCCAATGATACCTAAAAATATGCCGAAACCATAATGCTCCGTTATAAATGACTTTTTTAATGCTTCAGGTTCCCAGACAGCTAAAGCTACCTGCAGAGTGCTCCTGCTGATAACTCTCAGGAAAAAAGTCTTAGTTTCATTTGCAGCAAAATCCAAATCAAAAATGAACAAATCCCGACGGGGACGTTTTTCATTTACCAATTTATAAATATCTTTTTTGAGCAGAGTTTGCTCGCCATCGCTGGTGATAATGTGTAGTTCCAGCAAGTCATAAATTGAATCATATTCCAGTGGGATATTGCGGGAATCCTCGGAGGGGTTGGAAAGTTTAAAATGTAACCAGTAAGCAGAATCAGTAACACCGAAATTTGGGCGGCTGGAATTACTTTGCACAAATTGCCCAGAGAGTTCTAGTTCACGGACATTTTTCAGTGTCAATTTCCCGGAAGGATCTTCAAGATACTCCAGCTGGAGTCCAAGCGGTATTCGTACCTCTCCTTCTTCAAAAATGAGCGGTGTTGCCATTCCATAAGTTGACGCACCAAAGATGAGTATCAACAAAATTGCTAAACGTGAAAGCATAATATTTGGTGCTTGATGAAAACTTAGAAAAAGTTAAAAAAGTGTTTTTGCTTATAAAGTGAAAAAATTTATTAAAGCTACTACGCTAAATTGATTAAGATATCTCTCTTTGTTCGAGATGACAAGAACTGCGCTCTACATAGCTGTGTTCAAGATGACAAAACCCGCGTTCGCGGGAATGACAACTAATTACAAATGCATCATTTATGGATTAGTTATTCTACTCCTCCCAGTTTTCCAAATATTCTTTTTGCTGCGGAAGTAGTTCGTCAATAGAAACTCCGGAACCTTTTAGTTTGAGACGGGCTACTTCCTCGTCAATTTCATCCGGAACGCGATGCACATCTTTGCTTAAGGCAGCACGATTTTGCACAACGTATTTTCCGGAGAGCGCCTGTAGCGCAAAACTGGTGTCCATGATTTCCGCGGGATGACCGTCGGCACAGGCGATGTTCACCAAGTCTCCACCACCCAGCAAATTTAACCAGCGTCCGTCAGCCATACGGAAACCGCTGATGTTGTGACGCATTTCTTTTTGTTCCACCGCAAGATTGTTTAGGGCTTCCAAATCGAATTCGACTTTGAAATGTCCGGCATTTGCCAGGATCACGCCGTCCTTCATCCGTTCATAATGTTCACGGCGGATGACATGTTTCCCGCCTGTAACTGTCAGCAAAATGTCCGCCTGCAAAACCGCTTCCTGTAAAGGCATGACACGCAGACCATGCATCAGGGCATCGGCGGCTTTAATTGGATCAACTTCGCAAACAATCACATTTGCACCTAAACCTTTGGCACGCTCAGCACAGCCTTTTCCGCACCAGCCGTAACCGATTATCACTACAGTTTTTCCGCTGATCACCAAATTTGTGGTTCGCATCACTCCGTCCCAAACCGATTGTCCTGTTCCATGGAAATTATCGAACAGATATTTACAGCGTGCGTCATTTATCAATACAACAGGAAACTCAAGAACCCCTGCTTTTGCTCTGGCTTTGGCACGGAGGACACCGGTGGTTGTTTCTTCGCAGGCACCCCAGACTTCCGGAAGTAATTGCTGACGCTCATTATGCAGCAATTCTACTAAATCTCCGCCGTCGTCAATCACAATATTCGGCCGTAAATCGAGTGCATAGTTCATGTATTGCAGCATCTCTTCAGGTGTCGCTCCGTAACGTGCATAAACGTGCAGACCATCTTCCGCCAAGGCGGCCACGACATCATCTTTGGTTGAATGCGGATTGCTGCCGGTAACCGCAACTTCCGCTCCGCCTGCTGCAAAAACCTGCGCCAGATATGCGGTTTTGGCTTCAAGGTGAATGCAGACTAAAACCCGTAAACCGCGGAAATATTGCTGTTCACGAAAATCATCCTCAATTTGCTGTAGTATGGGCATGTTCCGTTTGACCCATTCAATTTTCTGCTTCCCCTGTTCCGCCAATTCAGGTGCGGCTACGATATTATTTTGCATGTTTTTTTTAGTATGGTAGTTATTGCTTGAAATCAAAGTCATTATATTAGTGAAAATTTCTTAATATTTTACTCCTGTTTTGATTCTCACTTTCGTAGGAATGTCCAACTAATCATGGATTCCTGAAAATCTTTTTTTGTCATCCCGGACTTGATCCGGGATCCAGGTTTCAATTCAAGTTTAAGAGGTGAATTAAGGTAGTTTCCCTGGATTCCGGATCTTCACTAAGCTCCGTTCGGAATGACAAATTATCACAAGTTTAAGCAATAATGTTGGTCGCGTAAAAAGTCATTATGACACCAATGTGTGTCATTCCCGCGAAAGCGGGAATCCAGCATTTTAGATACTTACAAGTTCCTGGATTCCCGCTTTCGCGGGAATGACAACTATTTACGAAGGCCTCAATTTGATGAAACTGTAAAAAGGTTAAAGACGTGTCATTACTTATGAAACGAGAAATCTTGCACAAACTGCTGCACTAATAATACTGCAACTCCTGCAAATCACGGATACCACCTTCATAGTCGTCAAGCCGAACATAGCTTTAAATGTGCTGTAATAAATATGAATTTACAAAACATTCTTCAAAAAA
>JABGPG010000245.1 GCA_018645085.1 Deltaproteobacteria bacterium | reverse complement strand
CCTGCGTCTTCTGCGTATGTCAGCGGTCCAAGTTTTTCGCTCATTCCCCACTGACAAACCATTTTACGCGCTAATTCAGTAGCTCTTTTCAGGTCATCACTGGCACCTGTGGTGAAGCGTTTAAAAACCAGCTGCTCTGCCGCACGTCCGCCCATCATCATCGCAATTTGACCGAGCAATGCGCGTTTATTGTGACTGTGCCGATCTTCTTCCGGAAGCAGCATTGTAACTCCTAAAGCACGTCCACGCGGAATAATGCTCACCTTGTGCACAGGATCTACTTCTTCGATACTGGCCGCCACGAGCGCGTGTCCAACTTCATGGTAAGCAGTAGTTTCTTTTTCTTCATCACTAACCATGAGACTGCGCCGTTCAGCACCCATCATCACTTTGTCTCTGGCATATTCAAAGTCTTCATTCTCTACTGTATCTTTATCCTGACGTGCTGCCCAAAGCGCTGCTTCATTAACTAAATTTGCCAAATCCGCGCCGGTAAAGCCTGGGGTTCCACGGGCAATTGTGTTCAAATTTACTTTTTTATCCAGCTCAATATTTTTGCTGTGCGTTTTTAAAATATTTTCACGTCCGTTAATATCCGGAGTCGGCACAACTACGTGACGGTCAAATCGACCGGGACGCAGCAAAGCGGGATCGAGCACATCAGGGCGGTTAGTCGCCGCAATTACGATAATGCCTTCATTGACTTCAAAACCGTCCATCTCAACCAGCAACTGGTTCAGCGTCTGTTCACGTTCATCGTTTCCACCACCGAGACCTGCTCCGCGGCTGCGTCCAACCGCATCTATTTCATCAATGAAAATTATACACGGTGCGTGTTTTTTACCCTGCGCAAACATATCCCTGACGCGGCTCGCACCAACTCCAACGAACATTTCCACAAAATCTGAACCACTGATGCTGAAAAAAGGCACCGCGGCTTCTCCCGCAATTGCTTTGGCCAGCAAAGTTTTTCCGGTTCCAGGTTCTCCCATCAGCAAAACGCCTCTTGGAATTTCACCACCGAGTCTTTCGAATTTTCCCGGATCTTTAAGGAAATCTACAATTTCCTCCAATTCTTCACGCGATTCATCAATTCCCTGAACGTCTTCAAACTTAATCGGATTATCTTCAGTATTGGTAATACGTGAGCGGATTTTCCCAAAACCCATCGCTTTGTTTCCACCGCCCTGAACCTGCCGCATAAAGAACAACCAGATTCCAATGATCAGAATCATCGGCAGCCAACTGTTCAGAATCGCCATAAACAAATTGGTTTGATCTGTCGGTTCAACACGTACACGTACCTGATGACGATCCAAAATTTCGAATAAGGCAGGATAGTTTGGAGCCTGTGTTTGGAAAGAACCATTGGTGTCGCTGACACCGTGAATTTGACTTCCGCGGATTGAAACCTCAAGCACCGAGCCGGATTCTATTTGAGATATGAATTCCGAAAAGGAAATTTTTCTTTCGTTTGATTCTCTTGGTCCAAGCAGATTGAAAAGCATCAGCATCACTAAGCCGATCACAAGCCAGATTCCAATATTTCTTAAAAATGTATTCACAGTTGTTTATTTTTTAAGTTAATGATTTTAACCTATAGATGCTCCCACATTTTCTGTGGAAACGCAAGTTTGAGACTGAGAAATATACTGTTATCAGGCAAATTGATTTTTAATTTACAGTTGTCAATTTGCGTCAGAGTCAACTGAGCCGGTTTTTTCACTTGACAACAAAGCTAAAAGTACCCGAAGATGCTGTAAAGACTTGGTAAATTTTTCTATGAAAGAGTAGTGAGCGAAAATAAAATTAAGCTGCGTAAAGTAGGGATTTTTTCCCCGCAATTTGAACAGCCTGTAACGGAGTTGGTGCAGGAGTGGTTTGTGCCTCATGGTATCGAAATTTCACCTCTCGAAGAAAACGCGGGCAGAAATGAGGATCTGGATTTGGTACTCTCATTCGGCGGTGACGGTACTGTACTTGCGGCATTAAGTCTTTTTCCGCAGTGTCCTGTTTTGGCAGTCAATTTTGGCAATGTTGGATTCCTGACCGCAGGAGACAGAGAAGAGTTGACCGATATGCTGCAGAGTGTACTTGAGGGAAAATATATCATCAGCGAACGTTCAGTACTTGAATGCGTTCATCCGCATGGAAAGGATTTTGCGGTGAATGAAGTTGTTGTCCGTGGAGCCACCAGACTGATCGCGGTAGAGTTGACCATCAACGAAAAACACATCCGCAGGGTGCGTGGAGACGGTGTAATCGTTGGAACCGCCACCGGTAGTACAGCATATTTACTGGCCGCGGGTTCACCGATTGTTATGCCTGAACTGCGTTGCATGATTATCGCAGGTTTGAACGAATACGATTTCCGTTCGCGACACCTGGTTGTCACTGGTGAATCATTAATCAGACTCCAGATTTCGGAGCAAACTCATGAAAAAGAAATTTATCTGTCTGCGGACGGTAAGGAAAAAATTCCGCTTGAAATAGGTGATGAGGTTATCATTCGTGAATCCTCGAGGCAGGCAAAATTAGTTTTCATGGAAAAGAATTATTTTTTTCATAATCTTTCTTCGCGTCTCTCCTGGTTCAGCAGCGGTGAATAAAAATTGGCTTGGCTTATGGCGTTGAAATGGCGTTTTTCTGGTGGCATCCTGTTTTCAACAGCTCTGCACGTTTTTTTGCTGAGTGCGATGATTTACTGGTATCCCGGGATAATCAGTAAAAATGACTGGCAGTGGGATGAGTGGTCACCATTTTTCGCAAATCAAAACGCGATTTCCGGAGTGTCCGGTTTGACAACTCAGCAGTACGGCAGAAAAGTTTCCAGCGGAATTTTGATTTTTCCGGACATTGTTTTATCGGGGCAGCCGAAAAAAGCACCCGTGATAACTAAGATTAAAAAGAAAAATAAGATACCACAAATCTCGCTCAGGAGTATACTTACACAAGTAGGAAATTTTCCGGGGCGGCTCAAAAAATCTGAGGTTTCAAGCAAAGCGCTTTCCGGACAAGTAGGTAAAATACTGACGCTGCTGACGCCTGTTACATTGCAAGATGCTTTGCCGGAAAAGAAGAGTCTCAATTTAAACGCGGTTGAATTAAAAGAATATCGTCAGCAACTTAAAGGTTTTCTCTCTGAACGCTGGGAAGTGCCGATACACTTGATCGAAAGTCAATTCACTGCCGAAATTCAGTTTGAAATTACAAAAAATGGCCGACTGTTAAGTTGGTCGATGGAAGAATCTGCAAATTCCGCACTTAATAAAACTGTGAAAAAACTGCTGAAAAACTTGCAATTTCTCCCATCCTTGCCAGAGTCCTATCCAGAAGATTCATACAAATTCGGTGTCCGGTTCACGCCGGCGAACTTCCAATTATGAGATGTCAGTGAAGTCCAAAAACGCTAATCAAGCAATAATATTACGGATCAAGGCGGGTTTTGTTTTTCTGCTGTTCGGACTAATTATGTGCGCAACAGGAGGTTCAGCGCTTGCTATTGATTATTTTGAAATCACTAACCCTAAGTTCGTTCCTGTTAAAGTCGGAATGATTGAAGGCGCAGGTAGTGAAGTGACGGCTGTTCAAAAAGTTTTTAAAGCGAATCTGGAAAAAGTACTTTATTTTCAAATAATTGATGGAACAAAGGCTGAGTTTTTGAAATCCGAAGAAGTAGTATTTCGGCTGGAACTTCTTTTAAAAAAGAATCCGGATCAATTAGAAATTACTCTCTGGACGCAGGGTGAGGAATCAGCAGTTGCACAAAAGTTGCTGCCGCTGGAAGAAGTAGAGAATTTGCGAAAAACCGGACTTTTACTGGCGGACTGGTTTGTGGGGAAAACGCTGAATTTTAAAGGCGTTTCCGGCAGCAAAATTGCCTACACATCGCAAAAAACAAACCGTAGAAAAAACATCATGCTCAGTAGTTACGATGGAACTGTGCAAAAAAGATTTTCATATAATCTGGGTTCCAACAATCTTGCAAGTTGGTCTTTTGATAATAAAAATATTCTCTACACGACTTTTACCCGTTCCAGTGTACAGTTGACTATTCAGCCGTCGATACGTCTACGTGCAAAAATCCTCACCTTTCCTTCAGGATTTCAACCTCTTGGTGCAAGCTGGCGTAAGGATGGGAAGTCAATTTTGCTGACACTCATGAAGAAGGGCAACTCCGACATCTTCAGCTATAATTTGGCAGACGCAAAGTTGGAAAAGATTTTTGCCTGGAAAAGTCTGGAAACTTCACCGCAAATGTCTCCGGACGGTCAAAAAATAGCGTTTGTTTCTGACAGCGCACGTCCGCGACGCCCGCAAATTTATGTGCATAATATGCTTTCTCATAAAACGGAACGTGTGACCTTCAGAGGTAGTTACAACAGTTCACCAAAATGGTCTCCGGATGGCTCGCAACTGGTTTATGAAAGGCAGGTAAAAGGAGTTTTTCAGCTTTTTAAATATACACTGCTCACCCGCCGGCATCTTCAACTCACATTTGGGCGCTATGATGCTGAAAAACCGGATTGGTCTCCGAACGGGAAACAAATTGTTTTCTCTGCGAAAAAGAAAAAGATGGCCAAACTTTATTATATTTCTGCTTTTGGAGGCCGCTCCATTCGTGTTACCACAAATGCCAACGATATCGCCGAGACTAATCCGGTCTGGAGTAAATAATTTTCCGACTCAGCCGTTTAGCAAATCTTAGCGCCGCTTTGAAATAACTTCCTTTTTATGTCAAAATATCTACAAAGATCCAACAATAGTATTGCAATGCCCCCTTTTATGAAGATGACAGGAACAAAGATTATTTATCTGGTTTTGCCGGTCTTACTTTTTGTTTTCAGTGGCTGCTCCACC
>JABGPG010000182.1:30826-33862 GCA_018645085.1 Deltaproteobacteria bacterium | reverse complement strand
ATTGCTGTCACTCAAGTCAAAGAACAGGAGCAGAGCAGTTATTCTCAGCAAAATGAAGATAATTCAGCTGTTGCGGAAACTTCGGTTTCTCCGGAAAGATCGATCCAGGATGCAAGCGTGAGTCAGCAAGGATTTACGCAAACACCTGAAATTCCGCAAACTTATCCTCAAACACAGCAAGCAGCAGAAACACAACAGATTCAGCAAACTCCAGTAACTCCGGAAACACAGCAAACTTATCCTCAAACTCAGCAAGCACCAGAAACTCAACAGATTCAGCAAACTCCGGTAACTCCGGAAATTCCGCAAACTTATCCTCAATCACAGCAAGCACCGGAAACACAACAGATTCAGCAAACTCCAGTAACTCCGGAAACTCAACAGATTGAGCAAGCTCCGGAAACACCTGAAATTCCGCAAACTTCTACGCAAACGCAAGAAGCTGAACTAAGAAATATTGAAAAAGAACAAGCTGTGGTTCCGGAGAATAAGGCACAATCACCGGAACAGCCGACACAGGAGTGGACTGATTTTGCAGCTGAAGTTCAAAAACGATCTTCAAAGCTTGCCAGCTTTGTACGCAATGCTGTACCTCAGAGTTTGTCCGGAACACAATTTAAGTTAACGTTTAAAAGCGGAAACTATCCTTCAATGTTCACAGAACAAAACCGCAGTTTACTGGAAGAAATTGCGACAGACTGGTGTGGACACGCAGTTCATGTCAGCTGTGAGATTTCTCCAACTGTGACTTCAATGCGGACAATAGTCGAACATGATCAAATTCTTTTGGAGCAGGCAAGAGAATTAAAACGTAAAAATGCCAAGGAATTTCCGCAGGTTAAAGATATACTCTCTGTGTTTACAAACAGCAAAATCAGCGCTATTGAATTTTCTGATGCATAAAAAACAGCAATAAAGAGACTGTTTAGCCAAATCTTAATAAACTTTTAAACAATAGGGATCTAATGATAGACATGAATGAAATGATGAAAAAGGCTCAGGAACTTTCTGAAACAATGAAGCAACAGCAGGAAGAACTGGCAAAGCAGATGTTCTCAGTTTCAGTAGGTGGTGAAATGGTTAAAATGACTTTCAACGGAAAGCAGGAAGCAAAAAGTATTGAAATAGATCCGGAAGTCGTTGATGTAGAAGATATTGAAACTCTACAGGATTTGATTCTTTCTGCAGTAAATGAAGGTCTCAGGCAAAGTCAGCAAAACATGCAGAATTCTCTGGGACAGCAAATTGGTAAAATGACTGGAGGCATGGATTTCTCAAGTTTACTAAATCCAAAATCCTGATTATTTAAGCCTTAGAAATGGGAATCTGGCGTCTGATCGAGGACATTCCACGCAGCGGTAGTTTTAATATGGCCGCGGATCAGCTACTGCTGGAAAGTTACGCTCAAAATACGCATCCGGTTTTCCGGATATATGAATGGGCAGGAGCAACTCTGTCACTGGGCAGGAATGAAAAGTTGGATCATCGCCTTAATCTGGATGTATGCAAAAGTCTCGGAATTCCTGTTATCCGCCGTACAACAGGTGGTAAAGCGGTTTTGCACGGATTTGACCTGACATATTCTCTTGTCGGTGGAGTTCTGGATAAACAATTTAACGGAGGTGTACTGGACAACTACCGTTTTCTCGCCAAAGGTTTTTACGCTTTTTTTGAAGAGTTGGGTTTAAAACCGGAATTACAGGAGCAGAGTCCGCAAAAGAAAAAAACCGATCCGCACGTCTGTTTTGCCGACGCATCTGCATATGAAATTTTAGTGGAAGGCCGAAAAATAATCGGTAGTGCGCAAAGAGTAAAAAATGTCCGCAGTGCAGATTCTTCTTCCTCAAGAGTCTTTTTGCAGCATGGCTCCATTCCTCTCAAAGATTCAGTTTCCCTACTTACAGAAATATTCCCCTACGTCAATGAAGATAAACTGCGGCAGGAAATGCACTCTCTTGAATCAGCAGGCATCTATCCCGCACATTCCAAACAGGATCTACGTAAACTGCTGCTGGAAAAACTGCAGGATACCTTCAAGCTGAAATGGGAAAAGCGCGGCTGGAGTGAAGAGGAACTGAGCTTGATTGCGGAGCGTGAATCTGCTTTTCAAGCTGTTTAATTGAAGCTTTGCTGAAAATAGTATCCGCGTGAAATATAACCGCACTTTCGTTGAGTGATCAAATAATCCAATGCTGAAAAGTGCGGATTTATTTAACGGTCGTGGCTGAGCTTATTTCCTGTAAAAGTAAAAATAATTTTCAAAATTAGTAAAAGCCAGGGCGCTCCGTGCATTAAAAAGTCAAACCAGTCAATGGGCCGGATTAGTGTTCCCCCATAAAGCATTTTTAACTTTTCCCAAATGTGAGGAATAGGGACAAAAGGCGCCAGTCCCAAGGTGAGGCAAAAAAGAACGGTAATACTCCAGGGGAGGTTCATCACGAATTCCCGGACAGTTTGTAACATAGTTGTTTAAAGCATCAGGTTAAGGTTTCTACAGCTGGAAAAACTGCTCTTCAAGAATAAGCTATTGCACTAAAACTTAACAGACAAAACAACTCAAAGCCATTTGTACATAATTAGTGCGTCCACGTATCCTAATGTCGGATGCTGAAAACCTTTTGTGATTTTTCCTGCAGTTTCAAAGCCCAACTTGCTCCATAAGCTGACGGCCTTTTCATTGGTGACCACAACCAGATTGAACTGCATGGCTTTGTAGTTAAGTTCCCGGGCAACTTTTTGTGAATGCTCACACATGAGAGTGGCCAAACCTTTCCCACGCGCTTCTGCAGAAACCATATAACCGCAATTGCAGACGTGACTTCCCTGTCCTGCCTGATTTTGTTTCAAATAATATGTAGCAACAATTTCATTATTTTCAACACAGACGAAAGTTTTTTGCGGTTCTTTGATCCAAATCCGGTTAGCGTCTTTTTTACTGGTATTTCTGGGATAAGGATAGGTTTCGCCTTTGGCAACGATAGGCTGAAAAATTTTCCAGATCTGCTCAAAATCCTGTTCTAGCGCTTCCCTGATTTG
>JABGPG010000182.1:17905-30726 GCA_018645085.1 Deltaproteobacteria bacterium | reverse complement strand
GCTGAAAAATTTTCCAGATCTGCTCAAAATCCTGTTCTAGCGCTTCCCTGATTTGTACCATTGAATGCCTTTAATTCTGTGTTAAGCAAAAAGCTTAAAGGCGCGCATGAGCATTCCCGCAGCCAGTAATATCAGCAGAATTCCCATACCTAAATCAATACGCTTTGCATTACGTTTCAAGCTTTCCACCAGACCTCCTGAAGATGCAAGCACGGCCACAAAGCAATACCATGCGGTGTCTATCCCTCCCACAGTGGTGACGAGCACTATTTGTTCTGGAAATGCCGCATCAGCTTGTACAAACTGACTGAATAACGCCAATAACCAAGCAGCGATTTTAGGATTCAGAAAAGCAATCAAAAATCCTTCGATAAATCCCTGTCTGCCTGTGAGCTGTACATGCTCTTTTTCAGTTTTATTTTTCTGCTGAGAAAGAGCAGAGATGATCATTTTTGAGCCGAGCCAGATTAAAAATACTGAACCTGCGATTTGCGCGATCATGAAAAAATGAGGAATGGTTTTGAACATTGTCACCAGTCCTGCAACCGCTACTAGTGCATAAAACGTGATACCCAGACCATGTCCTATGCCTGTCATAATTCCCTGCTGCCTTCCGCCGGAAACTGAGTTCCGCAGAATAACCGCAAGGCTTGGTCCGGGAGACATTGCACCCATGACGCAGATCAGCGCCAGTTGACTCCATTGTGTAAAATCCACTTAATTTATCCTGCTAAAAATTTCTAAAATTCATAAATTACATTCTCATTAAAAACCACATCAATGTCTGATAATATTATTTTTATTCATGTCTTCAAAGCAGGTGATGTGGATCTACATCTATCTGCACCAACTCATCACGTTTGATTGAGGGAGGGGACTCAAAAACATGCTTTAACAAATGCAAAAGACGGCGTACATTATCTGCTTTCAATAAGAGCTGCCAGCGAAAACGGTTACGTAATTTTTTCATTGGTGCTTCTATCGGTCCTATTACTTTGATCTCATCTCCAGTTGCTGCATTCTCAACAGACTCCTGTGCAGTTGTCCGTGGCGTGTTTGCAATAACAGTTCTTATTCTTTCGTAAATAGCCTGGGCCATTTTTTCCGCACGTCCTTCATGCGGACTGCTGCAGACAATCAAGGTCAGTGAATGAAAAGGCGGCATCCGGAGATTTAAGCGGCGTTCTAATTCAAGCTCCATGAACTGAGTAGTGTTGTGCTCTTTTGCACAGAGCAAACTGTGGTGCCGCGGATTATGTGTTTGAATCAGCACCTTACCTGGTTTGTTACCTCGTCCGGCTCTACCTGCAACTTGAGTCAAAAGTTGAAACGTACGTTCGCTGGCACGGAAATCCGGAATGTTGAGTGATAAATCCGACATAATTACTCCCACCAGTGTCACTTCAGGAAAGTCATGACCTTTGGTTACCAGTTGTGTACCGATTACAATATCAACCTCGTGTTTGCGGATACGCTCATGCATTTTTGAAAGTGCATGTTTTCCGTGAAGAGTGTCACGATCCATGCGTAAAATACGTGCCTCCGGAAAAAACATTTTAAGATTTTCCTCAACTTGTTCTGTTCCTGTACCGATAATACTCGGAGCATTTTTAGTTCCGCAATCCGGGCAGCTATTGTGCAGAGTGTTGACGAAGTCACATTGATGACAACGTACCTGATTTGCTCCTTGATGGAAGACGAGGCTCAAACTGCAGTTGGGACAGGTGTAAGTCGATTCACACTTTGAACAACGCACCAGAGGCGCGAAACCGCGGCGGTTTAAAAATACGATGCTTTGCTCTTTCTTCAGTAAGCGTGAACGCAGGGCTTCAACCAGTTCACTGGAAAAATAAGGGCTGCCTTTTTGGCCGGCCACAGTTTTCATATCCAGAAGCTTCACTTCCGGTAACTGAACTTGATGGATACGTGAAGTTAAACGTAAAATTTCATATTTTCCATTTTTGACATTATTTGCTGATTCCAACGAAGGTGTTGCGGAACCCAGCAGTACAGTCGCGTCTGCAGCAAATCCACGGTAAATGGCGGCATCACGTCCGTGATAACGTGGAGACTCTCCTTGTTTGTATGAGGGATCATGTTCTTCATCAATCACAATCAGTCCCAGATTTTTCAACGGAGAAAAGACAGCGCTGCGCGCGCCGATTACAATTGTAGCAATTCCGTTACGAACCCTGGACCATTCATCAAAACGTTCACCATCATCCATTCCGCTGTGCAAGACTGCCACAAGGTCACCAAAACGTGAACGGAAACGGTTGACCAGTTGCGGGGTCAATGAAATTTCCGGGACAAGTACTAAAGATGATTTACCTAAATTACGTGCTGCACGTACAGCATGAAGATAAACTTCCGTTTTTCCACTACCGGTGACACCTTCCAGCAAAAAAGTACGGTATGCGCCTTTTTCGAGTGAATCCTCAAGCACATTGAAGGCGATTTTCTGTTGTTGATTTAAATCCTGAAATGCTTCAATTTGAGGCAGCTCTCCTTCAATAAAACGGCGGTAAACACGCTTTTCAAAAAAATCAATGTAACCTTCTTCTTTAAGTTTCTTTAAGGCTTGTGAGGGCGTATTTACTCTGCTTTGAATATCACTCCAGCAGACAGTAGGATTTTCTGCCAGTATTTCAAATATTTGCTCACGTTTTGATTTACGTCGTTTTGCGGACTTTTTTAGTTCATCGACTTTGAGCAGCCTGACCCAGCGCTCCATTTTAGCTTTAGCATTTTGTCCAAGTAAGAGGTGGCTTGTCTGCACATTCTCATTCGCCAACCAGCCCCGCAAAATTTGATGATCTCGTTCATCAGGATTGCATTTAAGCCACTCCTGCTGAGTCCATGTATCTTGTTTGCGAATCAGTGACAGCGGTGCTTCACTTAGTTGATCAAGCCGCGGAAGTGAGCTTGAGCTAGAGCTTGGAGTATAAGTGGTACGTAAACGCAGGGCGAGTCCACCGGGAATTGCGGAATTCAGGGTTTCACCCCAGGCACAAAAATAGTACTCAGAAGTCCACTTGGTGAGTTCCAGCATTTCTGCGGAAAAAAGTGGTTCCTCATCAACCAGTGTTTCAACTGATTTTAAACGGCTAAAGTCTGATTTCTCTTTAACACCAACGACAACTCCACCTTTTTTCTGTGAGCCGAAAGGCACAAGCACCTGTAATCCTGCTTCAGGAGCACGGCTAAGATTATCCGGCCAGCGGTAATCAAAAGACCTACGGAGCGGTAAATTAAGGGCAACTTCTACAATCATGTGTTATTTCGGCATTGCCTTTAAGTAAATTAGCGGAGTATCTCCTGTACTTTGTACCCGATAACTTCCCATGCTCACTGCTAAAAAAAGTGCTTCTTCAGGATTCAAAATAACAGTTTGACCGTTTTCCGGAAAAACAGTAGCCTGACCGGAAATACTAATTAGCAAATGGTATTGTCCATCGAGTTGATCAGCCCATGTCTGGCCAGTGTCCAGAGAAATTCGGTCAGCAGTGAACTGCGGAAAATCAACAAATCGCTCGACCAGCATACCTGCTGATTGGTGAAGTTTTTCCAGTTCCGGCTGCTGATAAATTTCCGGATGCATTTTACTTAAGGCATCTGCTGTATCCCAATGTTTCTGGGTGAGAACTTTTTGTGCAAACATCACAATCAAACGTTCGTAATGTGGTGTTTGAAATTCTATGACCTTGATTCCATGACGTAAAGAGTGCATCTGGAATACCGGAAAGCTGACAATATCACCTACTTTGACAGAACAGTCGCCGACAAATTCTGCAGCTTTTTTCCTGAGTAAGAGTTCCTGTGCAGAAAGTTCAGTTGAAATATCTGTTGTAGATTCGTCTATTTGACGTCTAATATTTTCATATTCAGCAATTGCCTGTTTAAAATCTTTGAGGAGAACCTCTGACCATTTTTCTGCATTATTTTGCTGATATTCCGCTATTTTGTCCGGATGCAGTCCTGCCTTGATGATTCCTGTTCCGGAAGGCCAGGCGGTTTTGTCAATTTCTGTCACTACATAAACTTCCCACTTTTCTTCATGCATTTCATAATACAAATCTCCAATCACATCCTCTGCAACTGGATTGAGAGTTTTGAGTAAGATCAAAGCTGCTGAATAGTCCGCAAGCAGTTGTTTTTTGAAAAGAGTCAGTGCATAAGGCAATTCTGTTTTTCCGTATTCGTCTGCGACTTTCACCACACCTCGTTTTTCAACTCCTGTGTACCAGCCTTCATGTCCCCACGGTTTTGGGATGTTGAGGACTTCGAGGCGTAAAGCTTGAGCAGTATTGACGATAACGCACTCTCTATTTCTGGCGACAGATTCCAGCGCTGCATCCGGATTTTGAGTTATTATTTCTTGTAGATTGTTGGTAGAAAGCCGGTCTTTCCAGACACAGCCTCTTTTTATTAATTCAGTGTTCTGCTGATGGTGATTAGTGTTTTGGATTTTGATTTCACACAATTGCTGAAAATAGACAACATCTGTATTTTCTGTCCATGGTTCATGCTGTTTTCTCTCGATCAACAGCAGAAAAATTTGTATTTCAGGTAGCTCAAGTTCAGCAAATATATAATCCGCAATTTGCCCAGTGTCCGGAAATTCATCTGCTGGATAATCACTTAGATTAAGCAAGCCAAACCAGGTTTGTGATTCACCGGCTGAGTCCAAGATTCCGGAGTTTTGCAGGCTGGGAAGCAGGTTATATTGTGCGAAATCAGTTGCGGTCATGGTTCATTCAGCAAGCAGTTCGGGTGATATTCTGGCATTTTGAAAGGCCTCGGCGGTTTCAACTGAAACAGGCTTCAGCAGTTGCGAGAGTGTGATAACTTCCTGTTCCGGAATTGCGTAAGGCGTCAGGAATTCAAGGGAAATGTCAGCTGATTGGTTCTTATCCGCACCTTGATCCTGCAGGACTATTTTTCTCAAAGACTCGGCAGCAGCAAGGTTTGGATTGAGTATGGAAATCTGGCTGTAGCCTTCCTGCATGAAAGACTTTCGGAAGAGCTCCTCACGGTATGCATAATGGGTACAGCCCAGAAAGACGAGCAAAGGCCCTGAGTTGTCCGCTGCTAATTGACTTAAAGCCTGCCGAACCCAGTGCCGGATACGTTCTGTGACAAATGAACCTTCCGGATCATTTGAAATCTGGGTTGCGAGTTCCGGACATGCTTGCGTAATAATCCGGCTTTGCTCAATTCCATGTTTAAAAAGTTCATCCTGAAAAGTATTAGCATTTATAGTAGTTGGCGTTCCAAAGATGAGAGCTGTTGCTGGTGGATTTTGATGAAGACTGTCCAGAAGAAGTTTGAAACCATACGGTAGAATACCTGCGATCAAATGCTTGTGATCTCTTTTAAACTGCATATCTTTTAAAAGAACTGACAGAGTTCCGCAAGCAACAAAAATGTAATTTGGCTTAATTAGTTTTTTTGTGTTTCGGAGAATCTTTTCAAATACCGCAATCTGCTCCGCTTTTCCGGACATGGAATTATAACCGCGATCGTTTGCAGGAACTGCGTTTATGTAGCTTATCTTCAGCCCATCAGCAGGATTAGCTGAATTTGCGGAACCTTTAATTTCTTTTAAAAGATACATCAACTGGGCGCAGACAGAGAGACCGCCTAGTCCTGAATCAGTAATGACAAGGTTCATGCAGATTTGAAAATTTTGGTGAGGTGATGCTGAAAGAATCCGTTCTACTCTAGCCTGTGACAAGGCCAAACTCAAACTAATAGTGTCTGTTTGCGGATTAGAGACTTGTCTCAGTTGATTTTGAGGAATTAATAAAATAACTGAGAAATACTGTATTTGGATAGAATATCTGCTGACCTCTGTCCGAAGATGAAGTCAGCAGACTGGTGTTTAAACCACGCTAAGTCGTAGATGTTCTGACTTAAACGTCTTTGATGCTAAGCTGGATCTTACCTCGTCTGTCAACTCCGGTTGCTTTGACGGTGACAATATCACCCTCTTTACAAACATCGGTAACTTTTTCGACTCGGCCTTCTGCCAGATTTGAAATATGTACAAGACCTTCTGTACCAGGAAAAACTTCGACAAATGCGCCAAAGTCCATCACTTTTTTGACTGGACCAGTATATGTTTCTCCAATCTCAATTGTACGTGTCAGATTCTGCACGATTTCCAAAGCATCATCAACTGCTTGATGGTCACGTGACATGATGGAAACTATGCCGTCATCATCGATGTTAATTTTCACACCGGTTCTTTCGACAATACTCTTGATCATCTTACCACCTGGACCAATAACAGTACCGATCTTGTCAGGTGATATTTTATGAGTGATAAAGCGAGGTGCATAAGTAGAAAGTCCTCCACGGGATTCTTTCAGTGCTTCACCCATCTTTCCTAAAATATGCAACCGGCCTTCACGTGCCTGCATCAGGGATTGCTCAACGACATCACGTCCGAGTCCCTTAATTTTAATATCCATCTGCAGGGCAGTGATTCCGTTTTCAGTACCAACAACCTTGAAATCCATGTCACCCAGGTGATCTTCATCACCAAGTATGTCTGAAAGAATAACGTTGTCTTTACCGTCACTGATCAAACCCATGGCAATACCTGCAGTTGCTTCTTTAAGAGGCACTCCTGCATCCATCATAGCCAAAGAACCGGCACAGACAGTAGCCATTGAAGATGAACCGTTTGATTCAAGAACTTCGGAAACCAGGCGAATTGTATAAGGAAATTCAGCTTTGGTAGGAACAACAGGTGTCAATCCACGCTCTGCCAAAGTTCCGTGTCCAATTTCTCTACGTCCTGGACCACGTGGTGCTCGTGTTTCTCCAACACAAAAACTCGGGAAGTTATAATGCAGCATGAACCTTTTGAAAGTAATACCTTCAAGTGATTCGATCATTTTTTCATCTTCACGTGCACCTAAGGTGGTAACAGCAAGTGCCTGTGTTTCTCCACGTGTGAACAAGGCTGAACCATGTGTACGTGGTAAAACTTTTGTCTCACAGGTGATAGGGCGAATTTCTGTAGGCTTTCGTCCATCTATCCTGATTTTATTTGTAATCAAACTGGAGCGCATTTCATCTTTTTTGATGTCAGCAAAAATTTGTTTTAGCTCTTTTGAGGTATCTGAATCCGGTGAGTCTCCAAGAACCTCATTGCTGACTTCATCACGTAATGTGTCCAAACGTTCGTAGCGTTCGATCTTGTCTTTGATGCCGAGTGCATCACGCAGACGTTTTGGTGCAATCGCTTCGATTTTGGATTTTAGTTCAGCATTTACTGGCGGTACATCAACTGTACGTTTTTTCTTGCCAACACTCTGCATCAATTCTTCCTGCATCTCAATGATCGGCAAAACTGCTTCCTGACCATACCAGAGTGCGTCCAGCATCACTGCTTCGCTAACTCCGTTTGATTCACCCTCAACCATTAAAATCGCATCTTTAGACGCAGCCATGAAGATGTTCAGTTCACTAACTTCGAGTTGTTCAGGACTGGGATTTGTGATAAATTTTCCATCAACACGTCCTACTCTTACACCACCCAGAGGGTTGTGAAAAGGGATGTCAGAAATTGCCAATGCTGCTGAAGCACCGTTCATCGCGGCAACATCAGAAGGATGGATAAGATCGTGACTTAAGACTGTAGCCGCAATCATTGTTTCTGCAAGGTAGTTATCTTCAAAAGCCGGTCTCAAGGGTCTGTCAATAATTCTTGAAATAAGTGTCTCACTGTCCGAAAGACGTGATTCACGTTTTAAGAAACCTCCAGGAATTCTTCCGGAGGCATAAGCTTTTTCAACATAAAAAACGGAAAGGGGGAAAAAATCCGCACCTGTTCCTGATCCTTTTGCTGCAGTTGCAGCAACTAAAACTACTGTATCACCGTATGTAACTAATACGGATCCGTTGGCCTGTTTGGCCATTCTTCCGGTTTCCAGCTTCATAGTTGCCGGTCCGAATTCTCTTTCTACAATTTTCATTATACTCCTAATTATCAACGTTCTACCGATTCAACTCAGGACTAAGCCTCGTTCAAATGTCTCACGGTATTCTTAAATGGTAACATGCTGTTTCCGACTATTTCTGGTCCATTAAATTTAATATTAATCCAGTTCTCTGCCATATAGCTTCAGGATATATTCGAGAAATTCATTCTCACCAAACTAAAATGGACAGCAGAAAGAGGGGAAGCAGACTTCATGTCACAGGATACGGGGGAAAAGAAATGGTACAAAAGGGCATTTGCCAATAAATACCATGCAGAAGACCAGCCCCCGTGGACAAGTCCTCTGTGAAGTTTTGTTTGAGTCACTTGACGCGTATCTGAAGCTGTTTTGAAATAGCTCCGTGTGCGTCAATATTTCTCTTTTTAAGGTAACTCATAAAATTACGACGTTGACCTACGAGTTTCAGTAATCCTCTGCGGGAGCTGAAATCCTTAGGCTGACTACGTAAATGATCAGTCAATGAACTGATGCGCTCAGTTAATAATGCAACCTGCACTTCAGTTGAGCCAGTATCGGAATCATTTTTTCCGAACTTGTTTACAATTTCGACTTTTCGGTTTTTTGTTAACATATTAAATAATCTTTTTAACTAGATAAAAACTTTTGATGGTTGAAAATAACAGAGGTCATTCTCCCACATTAAGTAACCGATAGCAACCAAATTATGGTCTGAATCTAAAACTTTTGTTTGAATTTGCGTCGATTCTGCAGAAAGGTCATTTTCTGTAGACTTTTCAGTGTTTTTCACATTATCAGGAGGTTCAGGAACTTCTACTCTACGACCGTGTTTTAAGTCAGTCAACATTTGCGATGTTGCACTGACAGTATAAAGGTGATTCAACAATTTTAAAGGTGAAATCCATGGTACATCCGTGTCACTTTCCATTTGTTTCAGTTGCTCGATTGTGACCGAATTATCACTGTGAAACCATGTTCCACATGCTAAACGTTCCAAAGATGTAAGATGTGCTCCGACTTTCAGTAAAAGTCCAAGATCATTTACCAATGTGCGGATGTAAGTCCCTTTTGAACAGTGTACCCTGAATTGCAGAAATGGCAGTTCAACAGACTCAACCTCTAATTCGTGGAATGTTACTGGCCGGATTTTTACCGGTACCTTCAGGCCTTTTCTTGCCAGTTTGTAGGACGGAACTCCATTGACTTTTGCAGCAGAAAAGGCGGGTGTTTGCTGTTCCTGTTGTCCGAGAAATGAGTAAACAGCTTTTGTAACTTCTTGCTGATTTAAAAAAGAAGGATCAAGTGTCTGTGTGACAGTACCCTCCGCGTCATAGGTGTCGGTTGATTCTCCGAACTTACAAATCGCACGGTAAGTTTTGTCTACATTATTAAAGAGTGGAATAAGACGGGTAGCTTGTCCGAGGAAAACAGGCAGGACACCTGTTGCCATAGGGTCTAAAGTGCCGAGATGTCCGACCTTTTTTTCCTGAAACTGTCGTTTGACAAAACGAACTACATCAAAAGAAGTCCAGCCTTTCGGCTTATCAATGCTGATAATGCGTAGGTAACTCATTCGTATTAGCAAAAAAACAGCAAATCAATCAGCAGTTTCAGTATTTAAATCAAGATCACTTTCTTCGGACTGATCTGAATCTTTCGGAAGTACACTGCGTAGCAATATTTCAATTTCATCACTGTGGTCAAATCCTGCGTCATACACAAAAGTTAGCTGCGGTGTGTTACGTGTTTTGAGTACCTTGCCCAATTGTATGCTGAAAAAGCCTGCAGCCTTATTTAATGAGTCAACCAGTTCCTGTTGTCCTGTTGAAGGAAAAATCGTAACATGGACTCTTGCGGATGACATATTAGGCGCAGCTTCGACCCTACTGATAGTAACTTTTCTAAAACGTGGATCTTTACTTTCGAAAAGTAGAATTTCGGAGAGTCTACGAAGTACCAGTGTGCTGAAGCTACTTCTTCCGGATTTTTTCATGATCTTATTTAGAGCCGTGCGCTCTCTTCAATTTTCTTGTATGCTTCCACAATATCTCCGTCTTCAATTTCAGTAAAATCCAGCACCATTCCGCACTCATAGTTCTGTGCTACTTCCTGGACATCGTCTTTGAATCGTTTGAGAGAGATGATAGAACCTTCAAAGACACTTATTTCTTTTCGTAATACTCGTATCATCGCATTTCTACGGAGCTTCCCGTCTGTGACGAGACCTCCGACTACCATGCCGTTTTTACCTGTGGAAAAGACTTGGCGAACTTCCAGATGTCCAAGTATTTCTTCTCGGATTTCTGGTTCCAAAAGTCCTTCCATGGCTGCTTTTACATCATCCAGCGCATTGTAAATAACGTCATAAAGCCGTACATCAACACCTTCACGGGCACGTATTTCCTTGGCTTTTGCATCCATCTTAACGTTGAAGCCAACAATAATTGCGTCAGAGGCGGATGCTAATGTTATATCTGTTTCGGTAACATTACCAACTGCACACAGAAGAAAACGTGATGAAATCCTTTCATCACCTATTTGTTCAAGTGATGATTTAAGTGCTTCAACAGAACCCTGAACATCTCCTTTTAAGATCAGACGAAGTTCATTTGCCTGCCCTTCTTCAATTTTAGTGAAAAGGTTATCAAGACTTGTTTTCTGATCAGCCATGATAGTTTCTGCTCTGAGTTTGTGCTCACGTTCCCCAGCAATTTGTCGTGCTTTCTTTTCATCATCAAGAATTACAAACATTTCACCAACATCAGGCACATCGCTTAAACCGGAAATTTCCACAGGTATTGACGGACCTGCTTCCTCCATCGAACTCCCGCTTTCATCAAACATCGCACGTATTCTTCCATGGATACTGCCCATGACGAAATAATCGCCGACCTTGAGCGTACCACGCTCAACCAGAACAGTTCCGACAGGTCCCTGGCCTTTACGTACTCGTGACTCAATGATGGTTCCACGTGCAGGTCCTTTTGAAGTTGCTTTCAATTCGAGGACTTCTGCCTGTAAATGAATCATTTCCAGCAGTTCCTCAATACCTTCACCTGTTTTTGCTGAGACCTTCACAAAAATAGTACTTCCACCTAAATCTTCAGGAATCAGTTCATGGCTGAGTAGTTCCTGCTGTATCCTCATTGGATCAGATTCAGGTCGATCAATTTTATTCACTGCGACAATTATCGGTACTTCAGCTGCACGTGCATGCTGAATTGCTTCAATTGTTTGAGGTTGAACTTTATCATCCGCAGCAACAACAAGTACAACAATATCAGTTATATTTGCTCCTCTGGCACGCATCGAGGTAAAAGCCTCGTGTCCCGGTGTATCGAGGAAAGTAACTTTGTTTCCACCAGCTTCCAGATGATATGCCCCTATGTGCTGGGTTATACCGCCGGCTTCACCAGTTGCAATTTTTGTTTCCCTGATTTTATCAAGCAGAGATGTTTTTCCGTGATCAACATGTCCCATGATTGTCACAATCGGTGCACGAAGTACCAAGTCTGTTGCTTCCGGCTCATCTTCCTTGAGCAAGTCAGTCAGTTCGAAAGTTTCAACTTCAACTGTCACATCAAAATCTGCAGCAATCAGCTCTGCCGTTTCTCCAGGGATTGTCTGGTTGATTGTTACCATGATGCCGAGGGCCATCAGTTTTTTTAAGATTTCTGGCACTTTTATACCAATCAAACCCGCAAGTTCTGCGACCACGACTTGGTTGCCTATCCGGATGCTCTTTTTGCGTGGGTTGAAAACGTGCTTAGGCGCATTAGCGTCAAAAGACTTTCTGACTCCTTTGTCATGTCTACGACCATGCTGTTGATCTTTCCTGCGGTGACGTGGTTTTCTTTCACGAAAGACAAAATCTCTTTGTGCTCCTCCCTTACGTTTCTTTTGTTCATCAGGTCGGCGGAAGTTTTTATTCTTCCCAGGTGCTTCTTCTTCTGCAGCTTGATGTTGCTTGAAAACCACTTTTTTCTTATTTGACTTATCATCATCAGAGGTGGTCTCTTTTGTAGTAGCAGCAGTCTTTTCCGGAACACTTTCAGCTACTTTTTCGAGGACTTGTTTTGTTGTGTCTAATGCAGTTGGCGGTACGATTACGTTTTCCGGGATCGTTTCTTCAGTAGCGGAAGGTGTTTGCTCTTCGCTCAGTTGTATTGTTTCAACTACCTTTTCAGTGGAATTATCTTCCTGGAGGACTTCTTCCTGAACTGAAACACTCTCATCTGTAATTCCAGTTTCCGGACTTGCTACATTTTCCGCAGCATTTTCTTCAACAGGAACTTTAGTTTCCGTACTAAGTTCTTCGTTATCTTTCTTTTTCCTGCGCACACGTCTTTTTGGTGCATCTTCAGCTACTGCTTCATCTAATTTGGATTTAGTCGAGATTGTGACAATTGAGGAGCCTTTCTTCGCTTTTGCTTTTTTATCCTCTGCAATCTCTTCAGTATCTTTGGCAATTGCTTTCTTGCGGCGTACACCGGAGGCTTTTGCTGCTTTAGACAAGACAATACCCTTGGCGCTTTTTGCCATTTTTCTTACTATCTCAGCTTGATCCAATGATAGTTCTGAAAAGTTTCCTGTAACTGGAATTCCAGCTTTGCGTATCTTGGTGAGCAGTTGCTTGGCCGGCATATTCAACTCTTTTGCCAGTTCAAATACTCTTACTTCAGACATGAATTCCTTTTATTTGTTTCTACAGTTTATTGTTACAGGTGCAATTGCTTTTACCACGTGTCGTTTTCAGCTAGTTGGTTCAGATGATTCTGCTTCTTCTTCAACTTCTGCTTTTGGCTTTGTTTTAGCTTTTGCTTTCGTTTTAGTCGCAGCTTTTGCTTT